>CAYZPI010000056.1:0-21719 GCA_964480085.1 uncultured Bacteroides sp.
CCCAATAAGTTAAACATCGAGAGTCTTCGCATAAATGTAGCCAAGCAACTTGATTTATATACCAGCACTTCTTTTAGGCAAATATTTGAATATATAATTTGAGTTGTTCAAGCAATGTCTGCTTTCTGATTCGCGGATTTCTGAGGCGAATTTGCAATTTTTTGATATTTTTTGCGTTGATGAATTGTAATTACATTTATCTTCACTATGCGTAGATTCCATATCCTGACCTTGCTTTGCCTGCAGGCAGTAGTTGCATTGGCGCAACAGGCCGCTTCTGACTTTTCATTCAAATTCTACGGACGCATCCGTGGTGACCTGTTCTATAATTCCCGCGCCAACGAGGAGAGCGTTGATGGCCTGTTTTACTCTTATCCCAAGGATAAGGATCCTGATGCAGCAGGCAACGACCTGAACGCCACCCCTCAAAGCAATTTCTACACAATCTATACCCGCATGGGGGTTGACATTAATGGCCCCGCTCTTGGCAAAGCTGCCACTTCGGCAAAGATCGAGCTGGATTTCAGAGGCTCGGGCTCGACTTTGACGGTGGTGCGTCTCAGGCAGGCCTATGTGAATTTCGGTTGGGGAAGATCGGAACTACTTGTAGGACAGACCTGGCATCCCCTCTTCGGTGAGGTTTCGCCATCGGTGCTGAACCTGTCCACAGGCTCTCCTTTCCAGCCGTTCAACCGAAGCCCAATGGTGCGCTACACATTGTCTAATCCGGGCGGACTTGTCCTTACAGGTGCAGCTATTTGGCAGTCGCAGTATAATTCAGACGGTCCCGACGGCAAGAGCCATAAGTACATCAAGAACGGCAGGATTCCGGAAATTTTCGCCGGTTTGGATTATCGTGGAAAGACCTGGATAGCAGGAGTAAGTGCCGATATGCTCAGCATCTCTCCCCGGCAGAAAGCGGTGATAGACGGCAAAATTTATAAAGTAAACGAACGTGTGACGTCGCTCTCTTTCGAAGCCCATGCAAGATGGCATGCCAATGACTGGACAGTGTCAGGAAAGACGGTGATTGCCAACAACCTCACGCACTGCTCGATGCCTGGTGGTTTCGCCGTAACGTCAGTTGACCCCGTCACCGGACAGTGCGACTACACTCCTCTCACTCACTCGATGACCTGGCTCAATGTGGTGTACGGCAAGAAATGGCAGCCCGGATTCTTTGTCGGCTACCTCAAGAATCTCGGTACCGGCGAGAAGATCACCGGCACGGTATATGGTTCCGGCTCAGATATCGACAAGGTGGTTAACTGCAGCGCTGAACTGTCCTATAACCTCGCCAACTGGAAGATGGGTGTCGAGGTGATGCCAAGCACCGCATGGTACGGTACGCTGGATCTCTCCGACGGAAGGATCCGCGATACGCATTCGGTGACGAACTGGCGCGTGCTCGCAGCCTTCATATATTCTTTCTAAATCGTATTTTTCGGTATCATAATTTGTGTGAAATAATAATCTGCAATAGACGTACATTGCGGTATTTTCACTATTTTTGCAGATTATAAAAATCTACCTATGAGTAAGAAACCAACCAAAAGAAAACATACGTCGGCATCATCTTCCTCCTCGCCGAAGAAAATGTCGCCTGCCATTGGGGGCTTCCTCTCCATCGGAGTATTCGTGGCATTCTGCTTCATCCTCCTTGTCGGGTGCTATGGTGACTACATGCACAAGATCGAGAACCTTTCGATATTCCTGCCGGTGGCTTCGTTTCTCGGTAGCTGTCTGGCTCTCCCGGGCGGATTGCTGACGTGGGTAGGGGAGGCCCTCACGCTATCCATGCATACGCCCGCATTTGGCGCCGCTGTGTATGCCCTGATACTGCTTGCCGTGATATGGGTTACCATCCGGGCTTTCGCAATTCCTAAGAATTGGATGTCGGTAGCTGTGATACCCGCTGCACTGATATTGCTTTCATTCGTCAATTTCGGCTACCTTATCTACACTGTGAAGCCTTTGGGCTACGCTTTCTCCCTGCCGGTAGGTGTGCTGCTTTCTCTACTGCTTTATTGGGGCGTGCCCGCTCTGAGGCTGTTGTGGCTTCGTGCGGTAGCCATATTGGCAATTGTGCTGTTGGGATATCCGATCCTTGGCTTCTACGCACTTTTTGCGGCTTCGCTATGCTGCATCGACTGTCTGCGTCCGTGCGGCAGTGTACATGCCTGGACGCGTCTGCTCCCGGCGGTTGCCGGCATCGCGGCGGTGTTGCTTGTGCCGAGGATCTGGTTTGATGTCCGTCCGGGCGACCTTATGCAGTCGCAGATCTACATAAGCGGTCTGCCACGCTTTTTCGCGAGGGAGGCATTGATGTGGTGTCTATACGGCAGCGTGTTCGCCAGCTTCATAATAGGTGCGATCTACCGTGTGCTTCCCGGCTATCTGAGATGGCATGAATCACCACGCTGGCTATGGGCATGTGTTTGCGTTGCCTCGGTGGCTCTGGTTATGGCCGGACGCTACAGCGACCGCAATTTCATGCTCGGTGTCCGGCTAGACCGTTATATCTGGGACAATGAATATGGCAAGGCGGTGAAGACGGCCAAGGATGCAGACTTCAAGATGACCCGGGCCAACACCGTGCTGTCGTACATCGCAATGATAAGGGCCGGAGAGATGGGCACCTCGATGCTTGATATTCCATACGGATATGAGCCATACAACACCACGCGTGATGCCCGCTCGATATTCGATGTGTGCGGAGCTCTCGCCTCTTATCACCTCGGCATGCCCAACTACGCCTACCGCTGGGGCATGGAGTACACCCTTGAACAGGGCATCACTGTGGAGCGCCTGAAGATAATGGCGAAATGCGCTATCCTCAACGGAGAGCCTGCACTCGCCCGTACGTATCTTGATATCCTCTACAACGTGCCCACCCACCGCCAGTGGGCCAAGAAATACCTGAAATATCTCGACAATCCGCTCGAAAGGGCATCCGACCCGGAGATGAGGGAGATAATGCCGCTGATGTGCCATCAGAACGAGTTCATCAACGATCAGGGCAATTTCGAGGACTACGTGTGGAAGCTGCTTGCCCGTGCCGGCGAAGGTTCGCCTCAGTTCAACGAACTCTGCATGCAGGCAGCCCTCATCACTATGGATCTTGACGCATTCATAATGCGCCTTCCAGCCTACGCCGCCATTCATCAGCGTGTTCCGCTTGTCTACCAGCAGGCGGCACTCCTTTGGTCGCTGCTCGGCAACCAGCCTTGTCCCATAGAGATAGATCCTGCCGTGCGGTCAAAGCACGACGAATTCCTTGCTGCTTTCCGCCGGCTTTCGGGCATGGAGGCAGAGGAGCAGCGCGAACAGATGGCTCCGTTTTTCGACCACACCTACTGGTACTATTTCATATTCATGTCCGACAAGCGTCTCTGACCTTTATCCAGAAAAATTCAAATTTGAGAAACTGTCATTTTGACGAACTGACAAAATGATAATCAATCATGAAAAATCCGATGAAAACAACACTTTATTCCATATTGCTCCTGCCATTTGCCTTGTCGCTGCAGATGTGCTCGCCCAAGGTGCCGGATTCGGCAGTCCCTACCGGACGCCAGCCAAAGGTGTCGCCCGATTATGCCGACCTCGTGGTGCCGGTGAACATCGCACCTCTCAATTTCTGCATAAATGAGAAGGGCGACGACTATGTGACGCATTTCCATGCTCCCGATGGCGCTGAGATGATTGTCGGCGGCAAGATGACCGATATCGACGTCGATGCATGGCATGAGTTGCTCGGTCATGCCAAGGGCGATACGCTGCGCGCCGATGTGTATGTAGGCACGGGGGGCATTTGGCAGAAATATGATGCCATGTCCTACGTTGTGGCCGAAGAAATCGACCCGTATATTTCCTACCGGCATATCGAACCACTCTACGTGACCTACGAGGTGCAGAAAATCTGCCAGCGCAATCTTGAGAATTTCGACATCGACGAAATCTACAACAACAGCTACTACCTTGACAACGAGGGCGACCGACAGTGTATCAACTGCCATTCGTATCAGGACTACAACCGTGGAGGCAACATGCAGATGCACGTGCGCGTGGTGCATCCCGGCACCGTGATAGTCCGCGACGGAAAGCTCAGCAAGGTGAACCTCAAGGTAGGTAAGGCCTTCTCCAACGGCGCATATCTGTCGTGGCATCCGACATTGCCATTGATCGCTTACTCCGTCAACGACACGTGGCAGCATTTCCACTCCACCAATACCAACAAGGTGGAGGTACAGGACGCCGCATCCGACCTGATACTCTACGATGTGGAGGGCAATACGGTAAGGATGGTGGAGGACAGCCCCACCGAACTTGAGACGTTCCCTTACTGGAGTCCGGCCGGCGACAAGCTCTACTATATCTCCGCTCAGATTCCGGAGATGACCCCGCAGGAAATGGCTGCCTACCGCATGGAGCATTATGCCGACATCAAGTACAACATCTACAAGAAGGATTTCGACATGGCTTCACGTACATTCGGACCGGTCGACACGGTGTTCGATGCAAAGTCTATCGGCTTTTCCGCTACATTCCCGCGTGAATCTCCCGACGGACGCTATCTCCTGTTCACGATGGGCGAATACGGCACGTTCCATAATTTCCACCACGATGCCGACCTCTATCTGATGGATCTCTCCGACGGCAGGGTCCGCAACCTTGAGGAAGCCAACAGCGGCGACACGGAGAGCTATCACAGCTGGTCGTCGAACGGACGCTGGATTGTGTTCAGTTCCCGTCGTGACAACGGAGCCTACACGCGCCTCTATCTGACGCATTTCGACGACAAAGGCCGCGCATCCAAGCCTTTCATGGTGCCGGAGAAGTCGCCGTTCACCAACGACATGATGTTCCGGTCCTACAATGTGCCGGAATTTATGGTTCGTCCAGTGGAAATTACTAAAGAAAAGTGGATGGATGCCATAGACAAGGATGCCGTGAGTGCCCGATTCGTTGAAAGCATTGCGGAGGCATCACCCGAAAGGTAGTATGCCCGATATTTGCGTTATGTTGTAAAATACATCTAAAAAGAGGAGCGCCAATCACTGACGCTCCTCTCTGATATTGTCGAATGGAGAGTTTATTCCATGAACATCTTAACGCGGTTCCAGCGTCCGTCGAGCACGTCGGGCACCATATCCTCGGATTCCGGCTGCTTGAAATCGGCGAACTGCGACTGGCTCCAGATGAACGGTTTCTGCTGAACGTGAGGCGTACCGAACTTCATCCAGAATGATGTCTTCTCACCGTTGATCGATGGCTTGCGGCTCAGGTTGGAGAGCACTTCCTTGATCATCTCGCGGGAGAATGCCTTGGCATCGACCGATCCGTCGGGACGTGTGCGGTGCATCTCGGTGGTGCCGTAGCCAAGGTCCCAGCGTCCGTAGATCGACAGCGGCTCGCGGTCCTCGGTGTAGGTGATCAGGTCCTTGGCCGTCTCCATATCCTCTACCGTGTCGATACGCGCCCATAGCTGGTTGCGTCGCATCGGGCGCAGGTTCATGCTTTCGAGCTCATAGCCCACCCACCAGTTGATAGGCTGGTTCACGCCGAAGATGTGGGTAGGTGTGATCAGGTGGTGGTCGTAGTCGAGGAAGTTGGGCTCATAGCCGGTGGAGTCGGTCTGCTTGATGGTCTCGCCGTCGCATACGAAGAGTACCGTGCGCTTGTAGCTCATCTCCACAAGCCCTATCTCGCCCGTGTTGGCATCTACAAGGTGGTAACCGTTGAGGTATGTGCCCGTGTTGTCGAGCTTGCAGTATTCATAGAACTCCTCGATCGAGCGGGAGAACTGTTCGGCGGCTGCCGAACGGTATGTAAGCCACACGCCCAATATTTTGGGTTCGTCGTAGAGATCCACGTGGGTGGTTTCGTTGAATCCGATACCGTTGCCGTTGAATCCGAAGTCGGTGTTCGATCCGAACTGACCCGGACAGTTGGCGTTCTGTGTCACGAAATCCTCGCCGATGCAGTAGGTCACGGCGCACGACTGTGCCCAGAAGCAACACCACGAGTTGTGGGTCCAGAACACATTGCCGTCGGGCATCATCTTCGTGAAAGCCGTGCAGTGCTCAGGCTTCTCGCGTCCTTCGTTTGCGCTTCCCGCCCCCTTGCTCTGCTTCTTGGCTGAGCCGTAGCCCATCACAAGACCGATCTTGTTGCCGATGGCGTCGAAGAGGTCATACTGTGAGTTGATGAAGATTACATCCAGGAAGGTGAGGGGAGTGTCGCCGCTGCCCAGGGTGCTCTGCTGCGGGTCGTAGGACGAGAGCAGCAGGTCGGACATCTGCACATTCTTGCGGGGTTCGGCGCCGACGGCGCCTTCGTAGATACCGAGTTGTCGGAACATCAGCCGGATGATGTTCTTCACCATAGGCTCATCCTTGCGCTGCTCTACCCAGTCGCACAGGTAGTTGTAGTTCTGGATGATGGTCTCGCCAGCTGCCTTCAGGTATTCCGGAAGCACCTCCACCGACAGGGCATCCTGCGGCGTGGAGCCGATTAGGAAATTCTTCCACGAGTTATTGCGGGTGGCGAGGATCATTTCGCCTGTCTGCACCTTGCCCTGCACGTAGCCGGCATTGTACTCGTTCTGGAAGATGCTCACATTGGGATTCTGCGCATAGATGGCATAGTTCCAGTTGTTGTCGACGCACTGTGCGAAGCCGCATGTATATTCATCGAGGGTGAACTGCGTGGCATCCGTATTCTTGAAATTAGGTGTGTATTTAGCCATGACTGTAATTTTTTTAAGAGATTAATTTATTAGGAATTTCTATTCACCTTCCGGATACCTATTCCATGAACATCTTCACGCGGTTCCACTGTCCGTCGATTGCGTCGGGGATGCAGTCGACATCTTCGGGATCTTTGAACTTCGCCCAGATTGAATCCGACCAGATGAAAGGCAGACCATCGATGTATGCGCTGCCGAATTTCATCCAGAATGATGTCTTCTGTCCGTTGATTGAAGGCTTCATCGACAGGTTGGCGAGCACCTGCTTGATTTCCTCGGTGCCGAATGCCTTGGCATCGATTGATCCGTGAGGCTGGTAGCGCAGGAATTCTGATGTGCCGTAGTCCTTGTCCCATCGCCCGGCGATTGAGATTGGCTCAAGGCTCTCGTTGTAGGTGACGAGGTTCTTGGCATCGTCCATCGTGCGCACGTTCGGGATGTTGCGCCACAGCTGGTAGCGGCGTTTAGGTGCTCCGTCGATTGTCTCCAGTTCACGCCAGATGCGCTTGTAGCTCGGGTTGTTGCAGCCAAGCACATGGGTCTCGGTGACCATGTGGTGGTCCCAGTCGAGGAAATTAGGTTCGTAGCCGGTGGAGTCGGTGACAGTGAGCTTCTCGCCGTCTGATTTGAAGAGGGCGAAGCGTGCGTAACTCATATCAATCATGCCAAATTCACCCTTGTAGGCGTCGACAATCATATAGGCGTTGAGGTATGTACCGGTGTTGTCGATTGTCACATATTCGTAGAACTCATCAATCGACTTGGCGAAGCTTTCGGCAGCTGCCGCACGCCATGTAAGCCAGATGCCGAGGGTCTTCGATTCGTTGTAGAAATATGTCTCGGTGGTCTCGTTGAATCCGATTCCGTGTCCGTTGAATCCGAAGTCGGTGTTCGAGCCGAACTGTCCGGGGCAGAATGAATTCTGAGTAAGGAAGTCATCGCCGATCACGTATGTCATGGCGCAGGTCTGTGCGAAGAAGCAGCACCAGCTGGTATGTGTCCAGAAGATCTGTCCGTCGGGCATCTTCTTCACGAATCCCGAGCAGTGGCCCGGTTTGAGGTGGCGGCACTCCTGGTCGTCCTTCAGGGTCTTCTCCTCCACGTCCTTCTCAAGCTGGTTGAGTGCTACACCCATCTGCTTGCCCACGGCGTCCCACAGGTCCATCTGCGCGTTCAGGAAATAGATGTCGATGAATGTCAGCGGCTCGTCGCCGGAGTGCATCTTCGAATCCTCAGGATCCATGTTGGCCAGCTTCAGGTCGTCGAACTTCACGTCGGTGCGGGCTTCCTTGTCGGCAGCCCCTTCATAGATGCCCAGCATACGGAACATAAGTCGGATGATGCTCTGAGTCTTGCTGTCGGCCTGGTTTTTCTCTGCCCAGTCGGTGAGGTAGTTGTAGTTGTCAACGAGGGCTTTCCCGGCGATTTCCAGACCGTTCGGCGGAATCTGTGTGGAGTTGGCGCCCGGACCTTCGTCGAGGACGTACCATTTCCAGGTATTGTTCCTCGTGGCCTTGATCAGCTTGTTGGTCTGGACCTTGCCCTGCACGTAACCGGCGTTGTACTCGTTCTGGTAGATGCTCACCGTCGGGTCCTGGGCATACACCGCATAGTTCCAGTTGTTGTCGACACATTGTGCAAATCCGCGCGTGTACTGGTTGAGCACGTATTCGCGGGGCTCGGTGTTTTTAAAATTAGGTGTGTACATGATTGAAAATTGATTATGAGTTAGTAAAACCTATTTTATTTATTTGTCGTGTCTGTAGGAGCCTTTGCTGCATCGGCTGCGGATTCTTCCTCTTTGTGCTCCTTGCCGTCAACTATCAATTTACGGATGATCACTACGATAAGTCCCGCGATGATGAGTCCGGCACAGATCTTGAATGCGATGACCGGGTGAGTGGAGGTCGAGCTGTGCATCACCTTGGCTATACCGTCGATTATCGGGGCCGCAACAACATTGCCGATGGAGTCCATGGCGGCGAACCATGCGAGGGTAAGGGTAAGGGCGATACGTGAGGAAGCTGCCGAGAGACGGTCGTAGTAGTAAGGCTGGGCGATACCGTAGAAATATGTGGCGATGAGGATACCGAAACCTACCAGGAATACATTGCTTGTGAACGACATGATCAGGAATCCGATGGCTATGGCCACGAGTACTGCGATGGCAACTTTCTTCTTAAGTATCTTCACACACCAGTTGAGGGTGAATCCCGAAGCCATGATGCCGAAGAACAGGATCGAGGTGAGGTCTCCGGCTGTTCCGGAATTGCTATAGCGGAACGGAATGTAGAGGCTTATGGCCGAAATCACGAAAGTGATAGCGAAATAGTAGATGCAGTAGCGCACGAGCATGGGCACGTTCATTTCCTTGCTGAACTTGTAGTGCACCTTAGGGGTATCGGCTGTCTTCGTGTCGGCGCTGCGGATCGTGGCTGGATTGGTGATGTATTTCTTGAATCCCTTGGCGAAGAACAGCGGCACGATCGGGAGCAGGTAGATGGCGAACGGTATTCTCCAGTTGATCTTTGCCAGATAGCCGGTGGCGATCACGCATGCCATGAGCACGAGGTTGAGCACTGCCGATGTGTAGCCGTACTGGGCGGTACGTTCCTTGCCCCCGAACATGTCGGCCACGAATGCCGATGCCAGCGGGCTGAGGATGCCGGCGAAGATGCCGATGAGGAAGCTCAGGATGATGAGCGAGATCATGTTGGGCACAAAGAAGAACAGGATACCGCATAGACCGTAGGCCACGCAGGTCCAGGTAGTCAGCTTGTTGTTGTTGAACTTGGTGCCGATCCAGCCGCCGATGAACACGAACGGGATTGCCGCCAGGTTAGGGCCTATTTCAAGAAGCTGTGTCTCGAAATCCGTCGTTCCCGGAAATATCTTGGTGAGGTCGCCCATGATAGGAGTGATGGCGAGACCCGGGATGGATGTGCATATATAAATCACATATAGATTGAACACCGCCCAGAATGGAAGGGTAGAGGTGCCGTAGCCGGATTTGAATTTCATGATTGTAGATATTGAAGAGTTTGACGATAGTTGTTTTGATAAGATTTAAGCTCCAATAATCATATAAGCAAATAACCTGAAAATCTTATAGCCTTATAACCTTATAATCTTATAATCTTATAACCTTCACTTTCCGCTTGCGGAAAGTGAATAATGTCAGAAAGTGAACATCAGCTGTGTCTGAAGTCTTGAGTCGTGGGCGCCTCCCATGTTCCATGTCTCGCGGTGTCCCCACAGGTATTCCATGCCCCACTGCAGGTAAGGAGTGATGTTGTAGAACACGTTGCCGGCTACATAGAGGGCATATTTATAGTTGTTGTCATCGTTGGCTACTGCATAGTCGCGCACATCCCAGATGCGGGATTCCGATCCCATGAGGTTCACCTGCCATTTGCTGTTGATATTGTATGTGAGTCCGACATTGATTCCCATCATCGGGGATGCCTGCATTTTGCCAGGATGGGCGTCATCGGGAATGAAAGAGAGCGGCATGCCTGCAATGTCCTGCAGATAGGCTCCGATGCCTTTTCCGTAGGCTGCCTGATAATAGAGGATCAAGGATTCCACTGGGTTGAGGTTGCCCGAGAGCATCGCTCCCCAGCCCACCATGTGGCGGGTGCTGTTGCTGACGAGGTCGCGGTAGGCGAAATTACGGATGATTCCGGATAGTCGCACCCTGTTCCATGTCGATGACGAATATTCCACCCATGCCGGAATGTCGGGTATCATCTGTTCGGCATCGGCGTAGTTCGACACTTCCTTGCCATCGAATGTGGGATAATCCTTTCCGCGGTACACGCCGTTTGATGCGTACCACGAGGGCATATCGAGACCTATTGCATAGCGGAATCCGTCGTAGCTGGGCGATTTATAGCTCACCTCGTATGATACGGTCGATACTGTGCCCGACGGTCCTTCGGGGTCGATTGTCGGGGGTTGGCATGCGTTGTCGTCCTGGAGCAGGGTGAGCTTCTCGCCGGCGGTGAAATTGCGCCAGGTCACGTATGCACGGCTGAGATTGACGGCCGTGTTGTTGCCGTTGGTTCCGATTTTTACATATCCCGTGATCTGGTCAGGCGTGCCTGCCAAACCCACAATCTGGAAATCCAAGGCAGCGTTAAGCGGATTGATGTAGTAGTCGCTCTTGTGTCCGCTGGTGGCGGGCACCGGAATTTTCTGTGTCACGAAGCTTATGCCTGCTCCGCTCTGGTTGTAGAGGTCGTTACCCATGTCCACTCCCATTATGGGGTTGACCTGACCTCCGATGGTCATGAGAAACTTGCCTCCATCGGCCTTCATTACAAATTTGGGAGCCGGAATTTCATGTGGTGCCTTGGATCTTCCCTCGTCCAGGATCAAGGAATCGGCTTTCGATGTCTTGCCGAATGAGAATGCTTTGTCGCTCTGCTGCGCGTACATTCCCATCGTGCATCCTAAAAGGACCGGTAATACTAATTTGGCTTTCATCGTTCTTGAATTTTGGTGATTAATAAATTAATTAGAGGAGTTGTGTGTGTTGTCGAACGAACGCTGTTCGGATGGATTGTAAGAGCCAACTTTCCGGATTGATGTAATTGTTGAAATCTCAATCGTAAATTTTATCTGATTGTTCTGAATCTACTTCCGCTTTCATTAGATTCATTCCGCTTAATCTATACACCCATGGGTAAAATATGTTTTTACAACATCGAGAATCGGAATAAGTTATCTTGCAAAGGTGATATTTAACGTTTATAACATTTTTGGTTAAAACATAAATAAATTTTATAATTTTCCGAATCGATGCTTCTGCTCTTCAATTCATATTTCTAATTTCTAACTTTCTTAAAAATAATCCAGTGACTGATCCCTTGAGTGGCGACGGCAGTGGGCAAGCCCGGCGAACAATATATATCAAAGAACGTTATAAAAATTGAACGCTTTCTTATGGACACATCGCCTCCTTTGGCGGTAGATTCAGCCAGTTTTTCTTTTTAAATTAACCAAAATGAAGTACGTAGATTCTGGCAGCGGCAAGGTTCCGCTGATAAGTTTGATCGCCATCCTCTCTATTTCACTCATCGTGAATCTTCCGGGACTGGCTGTTTCCCCGCTGTTGGGAAAGTTGAAGGATGTGTTTCCCCATGTCACCGAGCTGGAAAGCCAGCTGCTGATAGTCTTGCCCAATTTCATCATCATACCCTTCATATTATGGTCCGGCAAATTATGCAACCAGAAGAACCAGATTACAGTGCTGGCCGTCGGTCTGCTGATCTATATCGTGTCGGGTATCCTCTTCCTGTTCGCCAATAGCATGACCATGCTCATTGTCCTCAGTTGTCTTCTCGGCATCGGTTGCGGCCTGTGCATTCCGTTGGCTGCCAGCCTTATCTCGCAGAATTTCGTCGGTCAGGCCCGTACACGTCAGCTTGGCATGAAATCAGGCATATCGAATTTCACTGTGATTTTCGCCACTCTGTTCGTGGGATGGATAGCTTCGATCGGTTGGCACTGGGCATTCGCCGTGTATCTCGTGCCTATAGTACCTCTGTGCCTTCTTCCATTCATGACCAACAGCTATCTCAGGAAGAATAAGATCTCGGCACCCGTTGCCGCGCCGGTGGAGTCCGCCAAGCCTGCCGCCGCTCCGAAACCTGCATTTAATGCCAGGCAGACCGTTATATTGCTTCTCGGGGTGATTGGAGTGTATGTCGCCATGACCTACGGCACTATGGTGGTGTCTGATTTCCTCCCTTACACGATGAAGCACTACGCACTCAACACCACTGAGGTGGGTATAGTCACAGCCGATTTCTTCCTGTTCGCCACTTTGGCAGGCTTTACTCTAACAAGGGTGATAAAGCTCTGCGGACGCGCCACTCCTTATCTTGCCATCGGTGCATGTGTGCTCGGGCTATATGCTTGCGGCATATTCCACACCTATGTCGTGTATCTTGTGGCCATAGCGCTTGTGGGATTCGGCTACGGTATCATGCAGCCTATCATATATGACAAGACTGCCTTCCTTGCCCCGACAGATGAGAAATCCACCGAGTATTTCGCCTACACCCTCACAGGCAACTATATCGCTATAGCCCTGGTGCCTTTCATCGTGGACTTGTTTGCGAAAATTTTCAGCACCTCGACGCTTAATTTCCCGTACATACTGAACGCCTCGATCCTGCTCGGCGTGCTGTGCATCGGTTTCTTCAAATGCAAATCCTACGTATTCAACATGAAAGCAGCATAAGCATAGCTTAGGCATAAACTACACATCAAGAGGACACGGCAGCATCTGCGCCGTGTCCTCTCTATGTGTCATTTGCGTTCCTTCACCAGACCATGGCGGTAGGCATATAGGAGTTCTTTCAGTTCTTCGATTTGTCCGAGCAGTTCCTTTCCACGGTCGGTGTCGCGCACACGCACACGTTGTGAGTTGAGTTCGACAAGGCGGTTGATGGAGATAATGTCCGTGCCGTTTTTCACCGCTTCCTCCGCCGATGTGAAAGGCTCGTGCTGCACCAGCTCGAATCCACGTGAGTGATACACGAGGGTGTATCCGGCGATGCCGGTAGTGTTA
The DNA here is from genome assembly GCA_964480085.1 of uncultured Bacteroides sp. Taxonomy (GTDB): domain Bacteria; phylum Bacteroidota; class Bacteroidia; order Bacteroidales; family Muribaculaceae; genus CAG-873. Next base: position 13,332 of record CAYZPI010000056.1, read on the forward strand.
TGGTATGCCTTGGAGAATCCGCCGTCGATCACCATCAGTTTTCCGTTTGCCTTCACCGGGTTCTCGCCTTTGCCGGCTTTCACCGGCACATGGCCGTTGATGATGTGGCGGTGTTCTCCCTCCACACCGAAGGCGTCGAGGATGCCGTCGCACACCTTCTCATCGTCGCGCAGATGATAGTAATGCCCTTTTTCTTCGTGGTGTGTGGCCGGGTCGGCTATGAAATATCGCTCGAATGTAGCCATTTTGCTCTTTCCGAAAAGAGGGGAGTCGGGTCCGCACCAAGCGTAGTAATAATAGTCGATGGCATCCCTGCGCGCCTTCTCGGGTGTGTCGGTGTTGATGGCTGTGCGCATATAGAGTTCGATCTGCTGCAGAAGCTCCTTTCCGGCATAATGTTTGCCGTTGACGCAGACTTGTTTGAGGGATCCGTCGGCATTGAGCGGTATGGATGCGTGGAAGAGAAGGTTGGAATTGCACACGGCGAATAGGCTGCCGTGGGAATAGAATATCCCGATATGGCGTTTGAGCTTGTCGCTCACCGAAAACGAGTGGCTGATTTTTGCCATCAGCTCCGCCTCCTCTTCAGTCAGGCGATAGGGGTCTTGTGGGTCGATGGTCGGGAAATTCGTGTCTTTCAATGGGTAGCTCTTTCCATCGATTTCTATGGTGCCTGCGGCGTGGTCGATACGGTGGAGCAGGCGGCGGTCGTCCATTTCCCATTCGGGATGCCGGCTGAACATGGCACCTTCGAGCTTGAATTGTATCACGGCTATGGCCTTGTGCATCTTGGCGATGAGCTGACGGTTGTTCTCCGTTATCGGTTCGTCGCGGGTGTTGTCCTTGGGCATGAAAAGTTCGCAGGGGTCGTCTTTGTAGGTGTCCATGGCGAATGTGGCGAGAGGCACAAGGTTTATTCCGTACCCGTCTTCCAGGGTGGCCATGTTGCCGTAGCGCAGCGACATGCGCAACACGCTGGCTATCGAGCATTCATTGCCGCATGCCGCCCCCATCCACAGCACGTCGTGATTGCCCCACTGGATGTCGAAATCTTTGTAAGAGAGCAATGTGTCGAGCACTATGTGGGCTCCGTCACCACGGTCGAACATATCGCCGAGCAAGTGAAGCTGGTCGATGCTCAGACGCTGTATCACATGAGAGATGGCGGTGATGAAATTCTCCGCCTGTCCTGTGGATATTATGGTCTCGATGATGCGGTTGTAATAGGGCTGCTTGTTCTCTTCCGAAGGGGATTCGTGCAGGAGTTCCTCGATGATGTAGGCGAATTCTGGAGGGAGACTTTTTCGCACCTTCGAGCGCGAATATTTCGACGACACCGTCTGAAGCACCTTTATCAGCTGATGCAGCGTGATCTGGTAGAAATTTTCAAGATCCTTCTCGGTGTCGCGCAGCAGGGCGAGTTTGCGTTCGGGATAGTAGATCAGGGAGCAGAGCTGGCGGATATCATCTTCGCGCATGGTGGTGGAGAATAGCTCGTTGACCTTGCGCTTGATGTTGCCGGATGCGTTCTTCAGTATATGTCGGAAAGCTTCTGATTCTCCGTGTATGTCGGCTATGAAATGCTCTGTCCCCTTTGGGAGGTTGAGGATGGCCTCGAGATTGATTATTTCGGTGGCGGCAGCCGACACATTGCCGAAATTCTGCGACAGGAGCTCAAGTAGCCTGCGGTCGGATTCTATTTTTTCAGCATTCAGATTTGCCATTATTCTTTAAGGTTATAAGGTTATGAGGTTATAAGGTTATAAGGTTATGAGTTTATGAGGTTTATGTTTCAGTACTTGTTTTTTTGCTTTCGGCGAACTTTGAGGTTAAATCAATAAGGGAATAATCATTTGTCTTATAATCTCATAACCATAAAAACTTATAACCTTTAACCTGCACTTACGCAACTTATTCCCAGTCCCAGTTGATGGCGGTGGAGGCAAGCCCGAATTTCACGTGTGCGTCCGCCGGCAATTTCTTTACCAGCAAGGCATAGCGTGTGAAATACCAATCCTCGCCCCATTGATTGGGCATGTCGTTGGTGCCTGTTATCACCATCCAGCAGTAGGTGTCTTCCACATTGTCCTTGTAGTATCGGGTACGGTAGCTGTCAATCGGATAATTATGGACATCGTAGGCCAGAAGCAATGTGCATTCGTTGAAATCAATATCAAGAAAGTCTTCGTTGAAGCCTAACGGGTCGTTGGGTAGTTCCCTCAGGCTGTTCACTACGAATTTCCGGTTGCTCCATTTCTTAATTTTTTCCACCCATTCCGTATCATCCAGACTGAATTCTACCGATCCCGGAAGATATGCGGCCTCCACGGGTAGGTTGGTGTCAGTGGAAGGCTCGTTGTCGCTGCTGCATGACCACAACACCATGCACATCACCATAAGCAAAGCTGCGAAATGTTTCATAGAATTTTTGTAAATTTTGATAGTCATAAATTTTTCTGTAAAGATAGCGATTCTTTTCGGATTTCCATCATTTTTTTGCAAGATGAAATCATTTTTTTTAAGATTACTAAATTTTGCAGGCACGTTTGACTTGTTAGTTAGCAAAAAGTTACATTAATCCGGCAATTGGCTTACAGATAATTTTCCTATCGTCCTCTGAACTTATCCGCAGCTGCCGTTGTTGTAATTACAAACAGCGAAAGACACATTCTTCGTAAAGCTATTTACCTATTGTATATTTATTTAACACGTTTTGACTATGCGAGACACATCAACATCAGCAGCTTATAAAGCTACCAATTTCGAGATTATGCAACCTGACTGGGAGGACGTACGTTCACGCCGTGATTTAATCGAAGTTGCACGCTATCGTAGAAACAATCCCGATGCCCCGGAGAAGGAGGAGATCCAGGATCTGTACAAACGTCTCCGCGCTCAGGAATTCGAGACGATGAAACGCAGTCCGTCGAGATATTCCCAAAAGATCGTCGAGGATATGGTGGACCTTGGAATCTTCTCGATGGAGGAGTTCAAGGAAGCCGGCCTCATCACCAAGGATAGCTGGGAGAAGCTCCAGATCAACAATGATTTCCTACCGGATATCCGCGAGTTCCAGTTGCAGTCGCAGTCACAGGAGCCGTTGCATGTGCCCGCAGGTACCGACGTGTATTTCTTCGGTATGCCTTCAGCAGGAAAGACAGCTATACTGACGGGACTGGCCTCAGCCAACGGACAGGGCTATACTCTGGATATGCGCACTAATGGTGGACCGTACGCCGCAGCCCTTCGTCAGTACGCTCAGGTAGGCCGCACTCCGGGCCGCACATCCGGTAAGTTCGTCACCTCCATAGGTGGTGTGGTCAATGAAGAAACTGAAAGTGGCAAGATTCACAATCATAATATTAATCTCATCGAAATGTCGGGAGAGGAATTCGCGCTGAGAATTGCTGAGACAAAGGAGACTTCTATCGCCAATATGGGTACAGGTGTCACGAATCTTCTGCGCAACGACAATCATAAGGTGTTCTTCATCCTGGTGGATGCTTCGCGTCCGATGGTGAAGGTGAGCTATCTTGACCATGAGATCGACGAGGAGGGTGAGATCACGAATTTTGTCCACAGCCGCTATATCTCGCAGCTCGACATACTCGATAAGTTCATGGTGCTCATGAGCCTCCCTGAGAATCAGGAGATAATGAACAAGGTGGATGCCATACATTTCATTGTCACCAAGGCTGATTCTCTCGGCAAAGGTGAGGATCGCGATGCAGCCGCCACCGAACTGGTGAAGACTCAGTATCTCAGCGTTGTAGAGCAACTTAAGAATTATTGCCGACACACAAAGCGTATCAACCGCATATACGACTACGAACCTCAGATTTTCACCTATTCATTAGGCCGGTTCTATCTCGGCGACGTATTCGACTACGACAGCACCGACACTCTGAAGGTTGTCGACGCAATCCGCGAGGCATCCATAGGCAGCAAGAAATACAAATGGAGAAAATTCCTCAATAATTGTCGTCTCCTTCTCTGATATACATTCGACTTTTTTCTAAAATGGAAAGTGGCACTCCGGCTTTTGCGGGGTGCCACTTTTGTGCTCATCTTTTGTGCGGGCCTACACGTTCACGATTATTTTCCCGGTCTGTCCTCTTTTTTCTGCAAGTTGGTGAGCGGAGGCTATTTCTTCAAGGGAGAACTTAGCGGCTATGATCGGATGAATTCCGGCACTATCGATCAGCCTCATCATGCCGTCAATCTGGGCTTGTGTCGGGGAATTGCTGTAGAATCCTGTGAGATATACCCCCGACGGTATTTCCTTGATAGGGTCAAAATCCTTCAGTGAGAAAACATTGCCAAGCAGGCCGGTGTGACATACGATGCCATGCCGTGCGGTTATCTTCAAAGATTCCGGCAAAGTAAGGGCTCCGATCAGTTCAAGCACCTTGGTTGCTCCTTCAGGAAACCTTTCAAGAAATCTATGGCGAAATCCGTCTCCTTCAAGAATCCATTCATCGGCGCCGGCTTCTTCTATGATCCAGGCTTTACATTCACTCCTGGTTGTGGCAATGACTTTTGCGCCAGTTGATTTCCCGAGCTGTATTGCGGCGAGTCCTACAGTTGATGTTCCTCCCCTGATAAGCAGTGTGTCATCTGCGTTCAGTTGCAACGATACCGCGAGCGAACCGTATGCAGTGTAGAATGTTTCCGGTATCGCCGCCAATTCATCCCATCCGAGAGATGAAGAAACAGCAAAGACATGGCTCGTGGGCATCAATACATATTCGGCATAGCTGCCGTTGAAGGCTCTTCCCATGCCTCCCATAAGAGCCATCACACGCTGTCCGTTCTCAAACCGTGAGTCGGATTTGTCAGCTATTTCTCCTACACATTCTATTCCCGGAATGATCGGTTTTCGGATATATGGGCGATCCACCTCAAATTGGCGGAGGAGCACCTCGGAATGGTTTATGCCAAAAGCCTTTACACGGATAAGTACCCATCCCGGCTTGGTGCTCGGAACAGGCACCTCAACTGTTTTCAAATCCTCAGCCGCACAGGATTCGTTGATTACGATTGCTTTCATATTTGTTTCCAACATTGGGGGTCTGGTGCATAAAAAGAACGATGATAACCGTAGGCTACTGCCGGACAGCCACGACAAAAACGGAGGAGTTCACATCCTGAGCATTTCTCAAATCTATCGTATTGACGATATTTATTCATTGTCTCACCGTTGAATATCTCAAATATCGGCTCTCGGAACAGATTGCCCACCTCGCTTTCAAATCTTCGGCAAGCCATCACATTGCCGTTGGGCTGTATCGTGAAATGGCAGTCGCCGCAGTGGCAGCCATCGTAGATGGCATCTTCCTTACTGTCCTGAGGGATTTTGAACAGTCCCTTCTCATAGAGAAACAAGGTCCAGAGGTGATCCTTGAGGTTGAAAATAGTACAGGAGTCTTTGTGCTCCTCAAATTTCGTCCACACTGTTTCGAGGAAATCGCGGTATTCTGTAGGAGTGATGTGTGTGGATTTATCTTCTGAAGTAGGGCAATAACGTCCGAATGCGAATACGTCCACTTTTTTGTAAACCACGAGATCTATGACGTCGGGGATCTCTTTGATATTTGTTCCGGATACTGTGGTCATGACTGCAACTCGGATGCCGTTTCTCCGTAACACATCGATCTTCTCCACCGTTGTGTCGAATGATCCGGTCTTGCGAATAGAGTCATGCGTTTTGCGCATGCCGTCTATTGACAGCTGATATTTCTGACAGCCGAAGGCTTTCAACCTTTGGCATACATCGTCAGTGATGTGGAACGGATTGCCAAGAATCGTAAATGGAATATCGTGATCCCTGACTTTGGCGAGGATCTTCCAGAAATCGCGGTGCAGAATGGGATCCCCTCCGGTGATATAGAAATATGGCAGTCGTTCCATCTTCCGACACATGTCCACGCACTGCTTTATCACCTCTTCGGCTTTATGGAGAGGCATCTCTATGAGATGGGGATGGCCTTCGGAAAAGATGTAGCAATGTTCACACCGTTGGTCGCAACTGTCGGTGATATGCCATTGGAAAGCGAAATATTCCATATCTTACTAGGTGGGGATTGACTTTTTGATATTATCCATGATAGCATAGGTAAAAAAATCCAATGCTGCTTCCGCGAGGGTGCAGCATTGGAATAAGTTCAGGCGGTAGAAAAATTACTTTTCTCCGGCTCCGCAGGCTGATCCGCAGGCAGCGGGTTTGGGTTCTGGTTTTTCGTCTCCGGCTCCGCAGGCTGATCCGCAGGCAGCGGGTTTGGGTTCTGGTTTTTCATCTCCGGCTCCGCAAGCTGATCCGCAGGCTCCCGATGGGTTTTCTGTTTCAGCTGCAGCGCAGAGATAAGACTGGGCGGTGTGCCCTACGGCACCATTGTTGATACGTGTCATAGTCTTGTGATTTTGTTTATAACTCTATTTTCGTACTGCAAAAATAGTATATTAAAATTAACTTGTCAAGTAGGGAAATTTTTTATATCAAGTAACCTTTTTATCGCTTTTATTGAGAAACAATATTTTATGCAGGAAAAGAATTGCCGATAATTTTCTGTGAATGACACATTGTCCTTTAAATGCTTGGAATATAATCATTTTTTATGCTAACTTTGTGGTAAAATCCAGTGATGTTATGAGAAAGAAAGAACACTTGAATTCGATAATTGAGATCTGTCCTGTGAGGAATGTGGTGGCGCGTTTCGGCAACAAGTGGGCATTGCTCGTGTTGCTCGTAATTAGCGAAAACGCTCCTATCAGATACAATGAACTTGGACGTAAGATTCCTGATATATCATCCAGGGTACTGTCCGGCACTTTACGCACTCTTGAAGCGGACGGACTTGTGAACCGCAAGCTGTACAATGAGGTCCCGGCAAGGGTGGAATACAATTTGACATCTACCGGGCAATCGTTGATACCAATAATCCTGCAACTCACGGAATGGGCGCAGAACAATATGAGGTCGATTATCGAACATCGAAATAAGTCCGGAATGTCATAAGTACTGCACAAAAGCTCATTGGTCCATATTTGTATTTGTTCGTCATAATTGACAAATTTTCAGGATAAATAAAGCTCTCTTATCCATTTGTGTATGTTCTTGAGAATTTGTAATTTTGCAGTAACATATACGTACATTTATGAATTTGAAAAAACGGTTTTTACCTCTAATACTTTTTCTCTTTGCCGAACTATGTTGCGTCGGAGAAATCTTCACTACATCAAAGTGTTTTGATTTATTGTGCGCTCCACAATATATAGAAAAAAATAAAGAAGAACCCCGTTTCTCCAGCCTATTTTCTGATACTGTTTTTGTCACTTCTTTTTCCGAAGTTAATTCTAATACCCGAGCCTCAAAACTATGTAACTTATATGTTGAATTGAACGGAGATAAAGATGACATAGATAAGTGTTTGCGACTTATTCAGTCTTTGGACTCCTTGGCAAAGAATATTGAATGGGCAAGTGCTATTTTATCTGTCCGACCTCAATTGGAGTACGTTTTGGAGCATCTGATACAAAACGGATATTCTGAATATTGGAATGAAAAAGTATATCCAGATCTAAAGGTGCACATAGACAATTACAATTTGGACAAGGATTATCTTGAATCAATCAATTCAAGCCTCAGTAGTTTTGCGATACCAGATTCCCTTGACGATACGCATTCCAATATATATATTCTGGACATTGACAATGCCTTTAATCTCTCGGACGAATCTTTTTGTTGCACTCCCTTAATTCTTGATCCTGAAATTGAAAAACAATTGCGCTTAAGTTTTGTAAATATTTACATCCATGAAAATCTGCATGGCTTAAGAATTTCACCTGAACTGATGGCTAAATTAAATGGTCTTGATGAAGATTCTTTTTTCAAAGAGAATGAAGACATTGCTAAAAAGCACAATGAAGGTGGAAACGAAGCATTCGTTGTTGCCGCCGAACTATTTATTTCAAATCAATTAGGCATAAGGGATGATCAAAATGTATATGATGAGGTCCTGCAATATGTGGATGGCAGCTTAGTGTTGGCTCCTATCATATATGTGAATCTACCATATAGGAATCAAAATGAATCATATAACGATTTCCTTATACGGTTGTTTGATAATGGTATCATTAAGGCTGGGGACATAGAGCGGAGTTATAATAGCGCAATGAATCTCCTTCGTTCCCGGATAGATAAGTAATCATTTTTGAATCCTATTCGTTTTGATTGGTCATCGGATTGCTATTATCATAATGTTAAATTTTTTTGCTAATTTTGCATTATGAACGAGAATACGCATTTACCGCTTGCCTCATCATCGCAAGACAACGAGATAATACTTTACCAACCTGACTCAACTACATCGCTTGATGTGAGAGTTGCGG
>CAYZPI010000057.1:0-21629 GCA_964480085.1 uncultured Bacteroides sp.
CTCTCGTTATTTGATAATTTTTAAACTAACGCGATTTTATCGCACCAGTAGTAATCTAAGATAATGGAACGGACCTCCCCGTATTACATAAAATGCTGATTTAATCAGCTGTTGATCATCAACTCATTGAAAAAGTGTTCTACAATAGCAGTGAAAAACTTTGCTTCTCTGCTTCTTTGCGTGAGACTTTTTTCTTTGCGGCATTTGTGACTTTGCGTGAGCTTCGACACTTATTCCCTGCGCGAGGATTCTGTTTGATTACCCATACAATTTGTTATAGAGCCAAATACGCTCTATTTTAAGTCAATCACAGGTATGCCATGTACCTCTTTTGTGTTAAAGAATGTTGCTTTATTTGATGGCTGTTGGATAATATAAATATTTGAGTTATTTTTGTCGCGCTAAATATCCTTTGATGATAATGGGCCTTAGGGTATTACATACGGAGACGTAATAAATTTCAAATCCTTAAATAACTAACCTCAAATTCTTTACTGAATGAAGAAGACTTTACTCTCATTTGCAGCTGTGGCAGCTGCAGTCTGTGCGAACGCTGCAGAACCCGAGTCATTCATCTGCGTCGAAGAGGACGGCTCTCCCAAGGCCATATACTCCGCCACTGTAGATCCTTCTGAAGCAAATGCTGTGGATATCTCCACACCTAATGTCAAGGCCGTGCAGGTTTCCGGTCCGGTGGCAGGCTTCATTGATGGATCTGAACTTCCTCTTGCAGCTAATTATGACAACACTTTCGGGTCAACACAGGTTCCCGGTCAAAAGAACAATCCCTGGGTCTACATGGCACCGAGCACCGATCCCATAGGTTTCTATTTCGTTCAGGGCAAGGGTAACCCCGTCGACCTTGATAAGATTGTATGGGAAGAGATTACGACAGATGGCGAGGGAACAGGCGTGTATAAAGCCAACTGGGAGGCATCGTACTACAATCCTGATGGATCAATGGGTATCCCCTCCAACGGAACTTTTGCCGAATTCACACCGGCGCTCGACGGCGAACTCTCTGTCCTCTGCTGGATCAACAAGGGCAACCGCAGCACCTACGTTGCCAAAGGAAGCGACAAGAAAGCCCTTGCTTTAGGTTCTGAGGTAAAAATAAGCGGTTGGGTTCACGGCATGACCTACACAGAGGAAGAGGTAGGGGAAGGCAGCCCGCTTATCGGCATGAACAAGTTCATGGAGAACGTTCCGACCTGGACCGACCTCAATCCCGACGCCAGTGAAGCCACCATTGAAGATTTCACAAAGAGGAATGTCTACCCTGATTACATAATCGGTGGTGGAAATCAGATTGCCATCGTTTATCTCACATTCGATGTCATTGCCAACGAAAGTTACTACATCTTCAACAACAGTTCGCAGATAGCCCTCAACAGCTACACATTCACCCCTTCCGGTGAGTCAGCGCTTGAGATGGTCGCTGCTGAGGAGAACGCTCCTGTAGAGTATTTCAACCTCCAGGGCATCCGCGTGGCCGACCCGGATAACGGTGTATACCTCCGTCGTCAGGGCAATAATGTAAGCAAGGTGGTCTTCTGATTCAGACCTTCCCCAACTATACACCGAGGGGGTGTGCCGTAATGGAATTATGGCGCACCCCCTCTCTACTATATAAAATTTTTAACATAAAATGTTTCCATACTTGCTTCAAAATGTCTAAATTTGCAAAATTGTTGGAGCAATGTATCTATTCAGGTCCGATGAGCTGTTGCGGTGCGATTGCCTGAAGACAATAATCCTTAAGACTGAGAAAACCAATAATATCCAACCAAATCGCCTTGCATCTGATGCCGAAGAAAATGCTTCTTGTTATTTGCCTGTTGATTGCAGGCTTATGTGTGTGCCCGGCCTTTGCCGGCGGCACTCATGATCAGGCCTGCTGTAGCGCAGAGGGTAGCGGGTGGCGTTCTACGCATCGCTACAAGATTGCGGCATGCGACTGGATGATGCTCAAGCGTCAGAAGCTCGGAGAGTTCGCCCTCACCAGGGAGATTGGAGGCGATGGGGTGGAGATGGATGTAGGCGGCCTCGGTACACGCGACACATTCGACAACAAATTTCATCACGGCCATTTCCGCGAGCTCTTCCGCCGCACGGCCGACTCGCTGCATGTGGAGGTGCCGTCGGTGGCAATGTCGGGATTCTACGGACAGTCGTTCCTAACCCACCATAACTACAAGGCTCTTGTAGAGGACTGTCTGTCGACCATGCGTGCCATGGACAGCAAGGTGGCCTTCCTGCCTCTCGGCGGCATCAAGGAGGACTGGACTGAGCCCGGGACGGCCCGCGACGAGCTGGTGAAGCGTCTGCATGTGGCGGGAGTGATGGCCGAGGCCGACGGAGCGGTGATAGGAATCCGCACACCCCTCGATGCCGAAGGCAATATCCGTCTGCTCGAAGAGATCAATTCTCCCGGAGTGAAGATATATTTCTCTTTGCAGACTGAGATAGAAAATGGCCGCGACGCAGCCGCGGAGCTTCGGGCTCTCGGTGCTGACAGGATATGCCAGATACATATATCCAACACCGATGGCTACACTCTGGAACACGACCCGGCTGTGGATATGCCGGCCGTAAAGGCGGCTCTTGATGATATGGGCTGGAGCGGATGGCTGGTGGTGGAGCGCTCGCGCGACAAGGACGATGTGCGCAACGTCAAGGGCAATTACGGAGCCAATATACGCTACCTCAAGCAGATTTTCCAGCAATGACCACCTGATGATATCAACCAGCCGAATCAATCATATTTTACCAAACAATTCACAAGACATCATTATCCTGAAATAATCCATTATCTAATCTAACATCTACCAATCCTACAACTAAATCAATCAACAAACTAAAGATATCATGAATATCAGAATGACAAAAACATGCAGTGCGTCACTGCTCGTGCTTCTTGCCGCTTCGTGTGCTCAGGATGGCTTCGATGACAAAGAGAAGTTCTCGGCGGGCGTCTCGAATGTTCAGCTGGAGTCTCCGGAGATTTCTCCCGAGTGCTTCTCAACCCTGACCAATCCTGACGGCTCAGAGTCGGTAAAGTTCTCATGGCCCTTAGTGATGGGAGCCGGAGGCTACCTTTGCAACGTGAAGGTGGTCGATGACCCTTCCAACCCGGAATATCTCGTCGCCGACAGTGTGGTCGATGGCACGACCCTGACGTTCGTCCGCCGCGAGGATACCAACTATGAGGTGTCGGTCAAGACTCTCGGTAATGAGAAATACAACAACACCGAAGCTTCCAACGCTTCTGTCTACGCATATTCCACCATGCTTCCCGCTGTCAGGATCCCTGCCGGAGCTGAACTCTCGCAATGGGTGGCAGACAATCTTGTGCCGGGCGACGAGGAAATCGGATTCGAACTGGAGGCCGGTGCAACCTACAAACTTGATGGCACTCTCGATTTCGGTCTCAATAAGGTCACTTTCCGTGGCAACAAGGCTCACCGCCCGATCGTGGAGGTGGGTGAGAATGGCACGATTTCCACACAGGCAGGCCTGAAAGTGAAGTTCATCAATTTCGACTGCACCAATTCAAAGCAGAAAGGACTCCTCACCCTCAGCGACCAGCCCAATGACATACTGCTCAACCAGAACTATCCCGCCGTGTATGTCAATGCCGGCAACAACTGCTACATCATCGAGGATCCCGTGATGTTCCAGAGTGTGAATGTGAAGAATATGCCCAATGGTCTGCTCTATGGCAACAAGACTCCATGGGCTTTGACCGATTTCCGTATTGATGATTGCATTTTTCAGCTCAACAATAACGGATCCAACGGCTTCATCAACCTGCACGAGGGCAGCGCAGGTCTGCTGAAGAACATGACCATGAGCAACAGCACATTCTATAACTTAGCCGAAAACGAGAACGCATATTTCATCAGATATGCCAACGCCTCCAATGCCCAGCCCAAGAAGGTATATGGCGAGGCACTCAATGCATCCAGCCACAGGATATCGCATTGCACATTCGTGCGCACGTTCACTGCCAAGGATTTCGGCAACCAGATATTGAATAATGCAGTGTTCTCCCAGACTGTCGACCACTGCATCTTCTACGACGTGTTCCGTATCTACCAGTATCTGCAGAACAACAACAAGAAGACCACCGAATACAATACGATGCACTATGTGGTCACCGAGCCACAGAGCAACGACACCGGTGGACGCAAGGATTCACAGGGCAATCCTTTGACCACTCCCGACGACCCGCAGTTTGCCGGTCAGTTCATGCAGGAACTCGACCTTACAAAGGACAACGGAGGCATCAACCTGCGCCCCACATCATCCTACACAGTGGACAATAAGATTGGCGACCTCCGCTGGTTCGAAATGCAATAAACCATTAAACCAATAATTATCGCAATGAAACACAATATATTGAGAATATGTTTCTTGTTGGTGGCTGTCATGGTCGGCGCGTCGGCATGGGCCGAGGATTTCCTGTATCAGGCCACAGTAGTCGACTCTGAGGATGAGCCCCTGATGGGAGCCGCCGTGAAGGTCACAGGCACCGACATCAACACCATAACCGATTTCGACGGCAATTTCACCATCAAGGTACCCGAGGGCAAGACTGTGGAGGTAAGCTTCATAGGCTTCACCCCCGTTGTCATCAAAGATTTTACACAGAAGACCATCGTGATGTCGGAAGATGCCCAGGCTCTCGACGAGGTGGTGGTGGTGGGCTACGGCACACAGAAGAAGGCCCATCTCACCGGTTCGATCGCCACCGTCAACATGGACGATGTGCAGGACCTCGCCAACGGCAATCTCGCAAGCTCGCTGAGCGGTCTGGTCAACGGTCTTTCGGTGAGCGGCGGTGAGGCCCGTCCCGGCGAACGCGCCACCATGTCGATCCGTAGCCCCGGTAACCTTACGGCAATGGGAGGTATGGACCAGGAGCCCCTCTTCGTCATCGACGGCTTCATCTACCCCAACGACGTGCGTGTGGGCAATGATGCTCACTCCAATCCCGGCGCCGAGGCATTCAACAACCTTGACCCAGCCGAAATCGAAAGTATCTCCGTGCTCAAGGACGCCGCCGCTGCCGTCTACGGTTCGCGTGCCGCCAACGGTGTGATCCTCGTCACCACCAAGCGTGGCAAGGAGGGTGAGCCCGTGATATCCTACAGCGGTACCTTCGGCTGGACCGATGAGGTGTCGCGCCCGAAGATGCTCAATGCCTACGATTATGGTCGTCTGTACAACGCGATCAAGGCAGCCGACCCCACCAATACAACTCTCAACCACCTCACCGGACTCTTCCAGTACGATGAGCTGCAGGCCATGCGCGGCCTTAACTACGACCTGCTCGACAAATACTGGTCGACCGGCTTCACCCAGAAGCACAGTGTCGGAGTGAGCGGCGCCACAGGCAAGGCCAACTATTTCGCAAACATCTCATATTTCGACCAGGACGGTAACCTCGGAAAGCTCGACTACAACCGCTGGAACTACCGTGCGGGTGTGGACGTGACCCTCAAGAAATGGATCAAGGCATCTCTCCAGGTGTCAGGCGACTACGGCAACAACAAGAAGCCCATGCTCAAGGCCGGCGGAAGCAACAGCGAGAAGGACTATAACCTGCTGCTCACACATCCACGCTATATCCCCGAGAGCGTTAACGGATACGACATCACTCCTTACGGCCCCACGAACAACCGCGTGCAGTCGGAACAGGACTACTCGTTCTCCGTGATCCAGAATTCCGGCGACTACCAGTCGACAAGCTCCAACACCTTCAACCTCAACACATCCGTGGAATATGATTTCGGATGGAGCAATATCTTCAAAGGCCTGCGCGCCCGCTTCGCCTACGCCAAGAACATCTCCAACACCGACTACAACGGCTACGGATCGGAATACAACATCTACTACATGGGACAGCGCGCCGGCAGCGGTTCGCACCTCTACACTCCCATCCCCGGTCAGGAATCGGCATTCGAGGCTCTCATGGCATCGAGCAATTTCCTGCTTGCCAACAACGGTGCCCCCGTCTCCAACGGATATTTCTCGGAGCGCACGATGACCAAGAGCGATAACTATCAGATGAACTTCACACTGAGCTACAATCGCCAGTTCGGACTCCACACCGTGGGCGCCCTGTTCTCCATCGAGAAATCTGAATTTGAGAGTGAGTTCGTCACCGGCTCCGTCACCGAACCTTACGATTACGGTCTGCATCAGTCGAGCCAGGCTTCCGGCAGTGTGGGCGCCAATTTCAGCCGCGCCGAGTCGGGTACGCTTTCCTACATCGGACGTATCAACTACGCTTTCGACGACAAATACCTTCTGGAATTCCTCATCCGCTCGGATGCCTCGACAAAATTCGCTCCCGAGAACTACTGGGGCACGTTCCCCTCGGTGTCTGCCGGTTGGGTGGTGACCCAGGAAGATTGGTTCCGCGAGGCTGTCAACTGGATCGACTATCTCAAGATCCGTGCCTCCTACGGTATCACCGGACGTGACAACACCGACGCGTGGGCATGGCTACAGACCTACAGCACCAACAAGGACAAGGGCCCGATCTTTGGCCTGGGCGACAATATACCCGCCGGTCCGATGATCACCCTCAACAACAACCAGGCTGCCATCAACCGCGACGCCCACTGGGACAAGAGCTACAAGACCAATTTCGGACTCGATTTCAATGTGCTCCACAACCGCCTGTCGTTCAACATCGACGGATACTACAACCGCGACCGCGACATGCTCATCCGCTACTCCGCCTCCGTGCCAAGCACCGTAGGTACGCCTTCGGCTAAGATGAACATCGGTCAGCTCGACAGCTGGGGTACGGAACTTGGCGTGACATGGCGCGACAATATCGGCAAGGACTTCAGTTACCGCGTGGGCCTCAACACCGGCTATTCCGACAATAAACTCCTCTTCATGGACTGGCCCACAAGCGAACTCTACATGAACTATAGCTACGGCAACCGTATGGATCTCGGTACATGGGGCCTGCAGTGTCTCGGCATGTTCCGCAGCTTCCAGGAGATCGAGGAATATTTCGCACAGAACAATATCGTATCGTATCTCGGCATGAGCAAGGACCAGGTGCGTCCCGGTATGCTTATATATAAGGATGTGCGCGGCGCCGAGCAGCCCGATGGCTCATACGCAGGTCCCGACGGTATCGTCAGCGCCGACAACGACAAGGTGCGTCTGAGCAACCGCTCGAATCCCTACCACGTCACCATGAACCTCAACGCCAAGTGGCGCGATTTCTCGCTCACCGCACAGATCGGTGCAAGCTGGGGCGGCTACAGCTTCGTGCCAAGCCAGGCCCGCAAGATCGGCGACGATATCGAGTACAAGAGCGTGCCTTCGTTCTGGAATCCCGACAATATGTTCGTCTATCAGGATATCTACGATGCCGCCGGCAACCTGCTTATGGCTGAGAACCGCGACGGTTACTATCCCAACCTTGCCTACTCATCGGTCAACGGTCATGACTCTTCGTTCTGGCGCGTGAGCGGCACACGTGTGCAGCTCAACCGTCTCACCCTTGCCTACTCGCTGCCGCAGAACATCATCCACAAGATCGGCATCAACAAGTGCACATTCAATGTCACCGGTCAGAACCTGCTGAGCTTCCATAATCCATATCCCGACAATTTCATGGATCCCATGGCAGGCAATTATGGCGCATATCCCACACTGAGAAAGATCACCCTCGGTGTTAACCTTTCATTCTAAAACGATACAAATATGAAATTCAAATATCTTTCCCTCGCCCTTCTTGCCTGCGGCATGTTGTCATCGTGCAGCGACGACTTCCTGCAGGACAAGAAAAACTACGACTCAGTCAACGAGGACGCATACAACCACTACAGCGGTGCTTCCGGCCGTCTCGACCAGATCTATGCCATCTGTCTGCCCGATGTCAACTCATCGCCATACGCCTACCGTAATGTAAGCTCGGGCTCGGCCGATGATTTCTCGAAATCCACTGAGGAATACAGCGGATTCAGTCTTTTCGTCGATCCCCAGGCCCCGCTGTCGTCGCAGAGCGGCAACAATCCCGTGCCCGACTTTTTCTACGGCACCAACAAGTTCGACACATCGGCATACGGACGCATCCGCAATGTCAACGACGTGATCCGCGGCATCACCAACAGCACTCTCTCCGAAGAGGAAAAGAACGAGCTTCTCGGACAGGCTTATTTCTTCCGTGCGTGGTGCTACTACCAGCTTGTGAAATGGTACGGCGGCGTACCCTTGGTGAAAGATGTGCTTGAGCCCACGGAGGATTCATTCACTCCTCGCTCCACTACCAAGGAGGCCATCGAATTCATCTGCGAGGACCTCGACAGATCAGCCGAGATGCTGGCGCCTTTCACCACCAACGGCGGATGGAGCGATTCGGGCAAATACGGACGCGTCACCACGGCATCGGCCCTTGCATTGAAGGGACGTGTGCTCGTGCTCTGGGCAAGCCCTCTGTTCAACCGCAGCAACGATCCCGAACGCTGGAATAAGGCTTACGATGTGATCAAGGCCTCAATCCCTGTGATCAACTCATGCGGCAACTATCTTGCCTACGAGGGCAATCCCGGAGTGAACGCCTCCAACTGGGCACGTATGTTCATTGAGGAGGCTAATCCTGAATTTATCTTCGGTACACTCTACAACAACCGCAACGACGACACCTCGGCTGCCGACTACACCAAGAACAACGGCTGGGAACATGGTATCCGCCCGTCCAACGCCCTTGGCGGTGGTGGCAAGGTGCCCTCTGCCATGATGGTGGACCTCTTCCCGATGAGCGACGGCCGCAAGCCCGCTTCATGTGCCACATACTACAAGCTTGATGCTTCGGCCACCACCTACAACGAGGAGCTGCCGTTCCTCGACCGCGACCCGCGTTTCTACCGCACATTCGCTTTCCCCGGCGTGCGCTGGGCGTTCTCCGGCGATCCCACGGGTGAGGCCAACCACAACAGATACAAGGGCGACGTCTACGAGCTCTGGAACTATGTATGGTACGCCAAGGCCGAGGACCGCGACAATATCGAGAGCGGCAATAAATATGGCCCCGACGGCCTTATGTCCAACGCCAAGGGTATGTACGTGCGCAAGCGCTCCGACGACCTCGATGTGAACGGAGCTCCGCGCTATGCTTTCATGGCGGCCACCGGCTTCAAGTATTCGGCCGCTCCATTGATGGAAATCCGCTATGCCGAGGTGCTTCTCAATTATGCTGAGGCAGCATGTGGCGCAGGACACATGGGCGAGGCTGTGGAGCAGCTGCAGAAGATACGTCAGCGTGTGGGCTATACGGGCGACTGCGGCCTTCAGGCAGGTCTCAGCGGCGACCAGGCGGCTTGCATGTCGGCCATCCTCTACGAGCGCCAGATTGAGCTCGCCTACGAGGGCAAGCGTTTCGACGACATGCGCCGCTGGATGCTTTTCGACGGTGGCGCCACAGCTGTGGCCGGCGCTCCCACCACCTGGACACTCACCGGTTGGGGCGGCAACACCTGCACATGGCTCGGTGTGGCTCCGCTCAACGGCAAGCGCCGTGAGAACCTTGAGTTCCGCGTCCGTGCCAATCACAGCAATGGTCTCGGCGGCAGCGAATATGCCGTCAACGGCGCCGATCCCGATCCCCTCGCCAACGTAGAGCGTTGCGCGGCAGTCGACCTCCGTCTGCCTCTCGACGAGCAGCTCCAGACCCTCGCGCAGTGGTACGGCGACAATATCGAGCGCAACAAAAAGAAAGGCGACTCCTACGACTCCAACCATGCCGAGCTCTACATCGGCTACCTGCCCTATTACTATTTTGCAGGCCTGACCCAGGGCGCACAGATCGCCAACCAGGGTCTGCCGCAGAACATAGGCTGGGCCGACTACAACAACGGCGGCGCTCCGGGCACATTCGACCCCCTCGCCGAATAACGACGACACGAAAAATGACAGCCGCTGTGCGCGGCTGCCATTTTATATATAAATCCATAGCATCCGGTGAGGCCGGCTTGTCTCCGGGTGATTGTAAATGTAAATCATTAAATCAGATAGAAATGAAAAGAAACAAGATACTGAAGGCCACACTGGCATTGGCGGCGATGACGCCCGCAGCCATGATGGCGCAATATCCTGAGCTCAACGAGCAGGCGAGGCAGGACTACACGACAATGATCAACGCCGCGCGAGCCCATTCCGACTCTGCATGGGCTGTGGCACAGCCCATCGTGGAGCAGCAGGCGCGCGAAGGACGTCCGTATGTGCCCTGGGCGTCGCGTCCCGACGACCTGGTGAAAGCCACAATCCCTGCCTTCCCCGGTGCCGAGGGAGGCGGTATGTACACTCCCGGCGGACGTGGCGGCAAAGTGATCACCGTAACCAACCTCAACGACGACGGCCCGGGTTCGTTCCGTTGGGCTTGCGAGCAGGGGGGAGCCCGTACCATCGTGTTCAATGTCTCCGGTGTCATCAACCTTGAGACTCCGCTCTACGTGCGCGCCCCATATATCACTATCGCAGGACAGACTGCCCCCGGCGACGGCATCTGCATCGCCGGCGAATCGTTCCAGGTCGACACACACGATGTAATCATCCGCCACATGCGTTTCCGCCGTGGCGACACCCGTGTCCACAACCGCGAGGACTCCTTCGGCGGCAATCCCGTGGGCAATATCATGATCGACCACTGCTCGGCAGAGTGGGGACTGGATGAGAACATCTCGTTCTACCGCCACATGTACGACCCGTCCGAAGGACAGTACGAGACACAGAAGCTCAAGCTCCCCACCGTCAACGTCACCATCCAGAACACCATCTCCGCCAAGGCCCTCGACACCTACAACCATGCCTTCGGCTCCACGCTCGGCGGCGAGAACTGTATGTTCGCCCGCAACCTCTGGGCCAGCAATTCAGGCCGTAATCCGTCGATTGGCTGGAACGGTGTGTTCAATTTCGTCAACAATGTGGTCTACAACTGGGTGCACCGCTCATCCGACGGCGGCGACTATACTGCCAAGTTCAATATGATCAACAATTATTACAAGCCCGGTCCCGCCACTCCGAAGGAGTCTACCGTAGGTCACCGTATCCTAAAGCCTGAGGCCGGCCGCAGCAAGCTCGACCACAAGGTGTATGGCCGCGTATATGCCGAGGGCAACATCATGGAGGGCTATCCGGAAATCACAGCCGACAACTGGGCCGGCGGCATACAGATCGAGACCGATCCCGACTGCGGGGAATTCACCTCGGCCATGCGCGCCAAGTCGCCTTTCGACATGCCCTACGTTCGCATCCAGGGTGCGGATGAGGCTTACGATTATGTGCTCGCCAACGTGGGGGCCACAATCCCCTGCCGCGACATCATCGACGAACGCATCATCGAGGAGGTGCGCACCGGCGTGCCTTACTATGACGAGAAACTTGCCAAGAAGCATCATGGCGACCTCAGCGGACTCTCGCCCAAGTCGATGGGCGAGGACGGACAGTTCAAGTACCGCCGTCTGCCCAAGGATTCCTACAAGGTGGGTATCATCACCGATCCCATGCAGATGGGCGGATATCCCGAATACAAGGGCACGCCTTACACCGACACCGATGGTGACGGTATGCCGGATGAATGGGAGGTGGCCAACGGTCTGAATCCCAACGACCCGTCGGATGCCAACGGTGACTGCACCGGTGATGGATACACAAATATTGAGAAATACATCAACGGAATCTCCACAAAGAATCTCGTTGACTGGAAGGACCTGCGCAACAACTACGATACACTCGCCGCAAAAGGCAAACTGATGTAATTCGTCATGAGAGCCAGATTATTAATACTATGTATGCTTGCGGCCTTCGCTGCATCTGAGGCGACGGCAGTCGATCTCAAGAGCGAGGGGCGTGATCCTGAATATGTCAACTCCATCCTGGGCCGTTCGCGCAAGGTCGTTGACAAACTCGCCCTCTCCGATGAAAGCATCGCCGCACAGGTCACCAACATCGTTGCCAACCGCTATTTCAAGCTCAACGACATCTACGAGGCTCGCGATGCCAAGATAAAGTTCGCCAAGGATTCCCTCGAAGGCGATGCCCGCAAGACGGCACTCAGTGCGGCGGCCATGGAGGCGGATGCCGCCCTTTACCGCTGTCATTTCGAGTTTCCCGCCGACCTCTCGATCTACCTCGCCCCCGAACAGGTGGATGCCGTGAAGGACGGCATGACCTACGGGGTGGTGCAGGTGACATACGACTCGTATCTCGACATGATCCCCACGCTCACCGACGATGAGAAGGTGCAGATAATGGCATGGCTCATAGAGGCCCGTGAGCTCGCCGTCGATGCAGAGAATTCGAAGAAGAAGCATGAGACCTTCGGCAAATACAAAGGCCGCATCAACAACTATCTTGCCTCCCGGGGCTACGACCTGCAGGCAGAGCGGGATGCCTGGTACGAGCGTGTGAAGGCCCGCGGCGGGGAGCTGTAGGTGAGCGGTTGCCTGTAGTTTTGTAAATGTTAAAAATCATATTTCCAACATCCGTTACATTAAAAATAGGTATATTTGCAGTGATGTATAACCAATGATACTATCGCTATGATCCAATTGACATTAACAATCACCGACCCCAAGGAGGCATCCCTCATAAAGCAGCTTCTTGCAAAATTCGACAGCGTGACAATCGTAAAGCCTAAGCGTACGCGTAAGACAGGTCTTGACGAAGCTCTGGACGACGTGAAGGCAGGACGTGTCTATCATGCGAAAAATGTTGAGGATCTTTTCAATCAGCTTGAAAACTAAGGAGAATGGCTTATTCGCTTGACTATACCGGAAGTTTCAAAAAGGATTATAAGCGTCTTAAAAAGCGTGGACTCCCTTTGGACTTATTAAAAGAAGCAATTCAAATTTTGGTTGAGACCGGTTCTCACGCCGACATATTTTAGTCGATGACATTATTACTTATCTTTTAATGAGATATTCAATTGCAATAAGTACGGCCATGGTCGCCTCAGTGGCGGCCATGGCCGGTCCGCAACCATATTTCCCCGTCAGGCCCGACGGGGAGCGGCTCGTGTATGAAACCGACTCGCTCGGCAACCGTCTGCTCGACTACTCGTCGTGCGGCTACCGCAACTCCGCGCAGCCACTGCCGTCTGTCGGCAATGCTGTGTTCGTGCCGTGGGCTGAGGGCGACCAGAGCGCGCGTATACAGAAGGCCATCGATTATGTATCGTCTCTTCCGGCAGACGCTGAGGGTCGACGCGGTGCCGTGCTGCTCGACAAGGGCACGTTCACCGTTGCCACGCCTTTGCGTATCTCCACTTCGGGTGTGACTCTGCGCGGCAGCGGTGAGAACGCCACTACGCTCGTAAAGACCGGAGTCGACCGTGGTGCCCTCATCTATGTCGAGGGACTCTACGACCCTGTCATCACCGACACCGTCAGGGTCACGCAGGATTATGTGCCGGTCAACGCCCGCACGATGGCTGTGGACGATTCAGGCAAGCTCAAGAAGGGTGGGGGAGTGTTTGTCAAACGTCCCTCTACAGCTGAATGGATTGCCGCCATGGGATGCAATGAATATGGCGGCGGCATCAGTGCCTTGGGATGGAAACCCGGTGATGAGGACCTGATGTGGGACCGCACCGTCACCTCAGTCCGTGGCGACAGCGTCATCCTTGATTTCCCGGTCACGATGGCTCTCGACAGCCGCTGGGGCGAGGCGCAGGTCATGACCTACACATGGCCCGGGCGCATCTCGGAGGTGGGCGTGGAATATCTCACCCTTGAGTCGGACTACGACCGCCGTTACCCCAAGGATGAGGACCATTGCTGGGTGGGAGTCAGTGTGGCCAACGCCACCGATTGCTGGGTGCGCAAGGTCGATTTCCGCCATTTTGCCGGAAGTGCTGTGGCATTGATGCCCACAGCCTCATGCGTGACGGTGGAGGACTGCCGCTCCACTGACCCGGTGTCGGAAATCGGAGGCATGCGCCGCTCCACCTTCCTTACCCTGGGACAGCACAACCTCTTCCAGCGCTGCTATTCCGAGCATGGCATACACGATTTCTCAGCCGGGATGTACGCTGCAGGCCCTAACGCCTTCGTGCAGTGTGATGCCGTCGAGACCCTCGGATTCAGCGGTGCAAGCGACTCCTGGGCTCCCGGACTTCTTTTCGATATCGTCAACATCGACGGCAACAATATCACTTTCGCCAATCTCGGTCAGGACAAGAACGGTGCGGGATGGAATACGGGCAACTCTCTGCTGTGGCAGTGCACCGCCTCGGAAATCGAGTGTTACACGCCTGTTTCCGACGCTCCCAATTCGGCCTACGGCGGCTGGGCACAGTTCTCCGGCGACGGCTACTGGGGCCAGAGCAACAACCATGTGCAGCCCCGCAGCTTCTTCTACGCCCAGCTTGCCGGGCGGATTGATTCAGTTCCCGAATCGCAGTCGCGTGTCCTGCCGCTTGCCACCAACGCCACGAGCAGTCCCACTGTAGAGGCTGCCATGCAGCTTGCCCAGGATGCCTATACCCCACGGCTCACACTCAGTAAGTGGATAGGCGATGCTCCGGCAGCCGTGTCGTTCGATCCGGCCGGCCTCAAGATTGTCGACGACATAAGGTCAAAGGCTGTCCATGCGGAGTCCAAGGCCGTCCCTGTCTTTGATATCGCCGATGGTGTGATTGTCGCCGACGGTGCCTCCATCGTCGGAGGCCGACAGGAGGTGCAGTGGTGGAACGGCAAGATAAAGCCCACTCATACGGTCAAGGCCAAGCCGCACGTCACACGTTTCGTGCCGGGCCGTGAAGGTATCGGGCTCACCGACCGTATCGACTCCACCATAGCCGCCATGCGCCGTGCCGGAGTGGTGGTACTCGACCATAACTATGGCCTTTGGTACGACCGCCGCCGCGACGACCACGAGCGAGTGCGTCGCCGCGACGGCGATGTATGGGCTCCTTTCTACGACCAGCCCTTTGCCCGCAGTGGTGAAGGAACGGCTTGGGACGGACTCAGCAAATACGATCTCAGCCGTCCCAA
Organism: uncultured Bacteroides sp.; assembly: GCA_964480085.1. Taxonomy (GTDB): domain Bacteria; phylum Bacteroidota; class Bacteroidia; order Bacteroidales; family Muribaculaceae; genus CAG-873. Next base: position 15,027 of record CAYZPI010000057.1, read on the forward strand.
CGCCTGGTACTGGCAGCGGCTCAACGATTTCGCCTCGAAGGGCGCGCAAGAGGGCTTGCTGCTCTTCAACGAACAATATTTCCAGCACAACATCCTTGAGGCCGGCGCTCACTGGGTAGACTGCCCGTGGCGGTCGGCAAACAATATCAACGACACCGGTTTCCCCGAGCCTGTGCCTTTTGCCGGCGACAAGCGCATCTTCATGGCCGACATGTTCTATGACATCGACCATCCCGTGCGCCGCGAGCTCCACCGCAATTTCATACGCATGAATCTCGACCAGCTCGCCGGCCAACCCAATGTGGTGCATCTGCTCAGTGCCGAGTACACCGGCCCGCTGCATTTCACCGAGTTCTGGCTCGATGTCATCGACGAGTGGCAGAAGGAGACCGGCAAGGATGTGAAGGTAGCCCTCAGTGCCACAAAGGATGTGCAGGACGCCATCCTCGCCAATCCCAAATACGACGACGTGGTGGACATCATCGACATCCGCTACTGGCACAACAACACCGACAGTATCTACGCCCCTTCCGGAGGCAAGAATCTTGCCCCGCGCCAGCATGCCCGCAAGATGAAGGTTGGCAAGGTGACGTTCGACCGGACCTACGATGCCGTGAGCGAATATCGCTCGAAATATCCCGGAAAAGCAGTGACCTACTACGCGCAGAACTATCCCGACATGGCATGGGCTGTGTTCATGGGCGGAGGGTCGCTTGCCGGAATACCCGTAAGCGACAAGGCGTTCCTCAGTGCTGCCGCACGGATGAAGCCGGTGGAGCGCATCGACTCGTCTTTCGTCAGTCTCGTTGGCAGCGATGGTGCTATCGTCTATCCCACGGCAAGCGGTGAAGTGACATTGCCCCTGACTCCCGGCAAATACCGGGTGACAAGCTATGACGTCAAGACCGGACAGCCGGAGACGGACAGCAAGTCGGTCAAGACCGCGGGAGAATACACCCTCCCCGCCAAATCCGGCCGCGTCTACTGGCTGCGCCGCCTCTGACTCATCCTCCCCTCGTAATCTTTGATATTGTAATATCCGCTGAATGGTCACGTTATGGCGGGCAGCCCGTGAAAAAGTGCGGAAAAAGTACGGAAAATCACCAAAAACCGATTTCCGTACTTTTTCCGTACTTTTTTATTTGGAATTTCAACATCTTATGCCTATCTTTGAGCCGGCGAATCAGAAAATAGACGACCATGGAAAATTATCCGGTTCGCATTTTTGTCTCATGCATGCGTTGCCATGTGCCGCTGTATCATTAGATGTCGGATGAATATTGAGGTCGTAAACACAAACATACCATGAAAAGACAACTGCTCATAATTACATGCACTGCCGTCGCCCTGGGTGCCGTTGGGCGGCTTCTGCCCGCGGACGGCCAGAAGCAGTGGCGCTGGTCGATAGACGCCGCTATGCCTGAGGATTATGCGGAAGGGGAGCTCATTGACCTGTCGGACGCGACTATAGCGAAAGCCTACGAGACACACTACAGTGTGTACGGCGACACACTGGTGTGCCGCACCTTTCCGGATATGCGCGACTGGTTCGTGCTCCGCGACGGCTCGCTGTGGACGGTCGGCGCCAACGACAGGGTCAGCAGGCATGCCTACAGCCGTGGCTTGATGTATCTCCCGTCAGGACCCACACCGGAGGTACACACCACGGCCGACACCCTGACAGTGAGCGCCGTCGACTCGGATCCAGTGAAGGTGTCGGTGCACTCCACGCTAAGGATGTCGGCCGGTCCTGGATTCATCCTCGCCCTGGGCGACACGGTGTTCCGCACCACGGAGGTGTCGGTACAGAGCGTCCGTATCTTTGCGGACGGAGCGTCAGTCACCTGCACCGACAGGCGGTGGTACGCCGACGGCTGCCTGTTCCCTGTGGTAGAGGAGACGGGGATCTCAAGTGGAGGAAACCGACACGCCACTCTCACGGTGTGCCCGCCTTCGGAGCAACCGTCCGGCGGTGTGCCTGAAAGCCGGGGCGACGGCCCGTTCGGCGCACCTCCCCTGCGGCAGCCAGGCGGAGAGGTGTGCACCGACATAGTCAGGCAAGGTGACACGGTCACGGCCGGGAACGTTCCCGGCGACGGAGGCGTCACCGTCTCCGTGTGCGACATCCAGGGACGCGTAATCCGCACTGGCACAGGCGATGTCTCCATCGCCGGACTGCCTCCCGGATGGTACATCATCACCGCGTCGGCAGCCTCCGGCGACACATCGGTGAAATTCAGGATCGACTGACCCGGACAAACATTTCATAAACAGACAAGCCAGTACAACGACCATGAGAACGACCGCATGCATGAAAATACGCGCCATGGCCATCGCCGCCATGTACGCGGCAACCGTGACAGTAGCCGCCACCACGCCGGAAGGCACAATAATCGCCAGGATCACGGGCACCGACCTCACGGCCCTGCCTTCGCCCGAGACGTCGGCTCCGGCACGCCACATCGAGCACTCCATCGACTACTCCACAGGCAAGGCTTCGATAGCCATACCCCTGCATGTGTACTCTACCGGACTTGTCAGCGTGCCCATCGTGCTGCGCGGACAGACCGGTGCGGTGAAGGTGGACGAGGAGTCGGGCAATATCGGCAAGGGCTGGGAGCTCGACTGCGGCGGCTTCGTGTCGCGCTCCATAGTGGGCATGCCCGACGAACTCAAGGGAGTAGAAGTACTCGATTCAAAATTCAATGCCAGTCTCCCATATCTCAAAGAGCTGACCGGATATCAGAAGGACTCCCATCTTGACCGTTACACTTACATGGCAGGCGAATACTCCGGTTCGTTCATTATCAAAAAGGGACAGATCATCAATCTTACTGAGAACGACTGTTCCATAGAAATTCTTACAGGCGTAAGTTCAGGATTCCTGATAACAACACCCGACGGAACCAGATACCGATATGATATCCCTGAACTAATGATGTATATGATTTCCTCTCAAGAGTGTTCTGCCGTACCCCGAACACCCGATTACGATTCCACACCGTGCATGTGGAGGCTAAGTTCTGTAACCGACCGGACGGGTACGGACAAAGTGACTTTCAGCTATGAGGAAGTTCCGAGTTGCATACGCAGTACCGGGGGTAAGAGTTACAGCGAATCCATCAAAAAGTCCTCAACAGGATCAAACATTCTATTATCTGCCTCAAATGATTATTCAAGTACAGAGCATAAGTACGGATATTATGACCGTCACATACTGAAAACAATCAGTGGACGTGCCGGAGACGTAAAGTTCACGCATCACATCACACAAACAGTCAATCCCGTCAGCTATTTCACAGGTTTCAGCATAGCGAACCAAGCCAACAAAACAGTCAAAGTCGTGAGTTTCACCCACAAAAAGCACAATCTTGACAATGACTACCGAGTTATCCTGCTCAAAGGCTACTGTGTGATGGGAGCAGACACACTAATCGACAGCGCTACCTTCAATTATTATCTTGAGGATGAAATCAGCACGCGTAAGGATTTATTCGGATTCTGCAATAAGGGGGCGCATAACTATATAGTCAAGTTCTTCAATCCCAACCCGGGGGGTGGTTGGGCTCCGCCGGGAGTATACACCCACTACGACAGTTTCAAGGATATGGAATACAATCTCATCAATAATGGCTTCATACCTTATTACTATGAGAACAATATTCCCCCATGCGAGAGCGTGATCTATGTCCATAATGATTCTGTTTTGCCTAATCCATTCAGAAAGCCACATCCACAGGGAGTGCTCCTCGGCGCGCTCCATACAATCGAACATGCCTCGGGTACCACTACTGAATTCGAATATGAGCCAGCCACAGTGCCTGACACGATTTTCGAGGACTACAGCGCGTCAATAGGGTTGCGTCTGGTAAAGGAAAAGGTCACGGACCTCAATACTGGGATGGAGAGGGTGCGGACACTTTCCTACGGGCAAGCCAAGTCGTCCTACGACCTCTCAAAACTCACTAGAAGCAATTTCATAGCCGTCTCCGGCGTAAAGGGTGATGAGAGAAATGGCGACTCTACATTTCCAGCTCAATATACCACCACTGGTGTCACACTCACGACCTGTAACCGCTTTCCCGGAGCCTCGCCGGAGAATGCCGTGGCCTACCATGGCAAGGTGAGGGAGATGATCACGGGCGATGGCCTCGATTGGCCCATCGTCACTGACTATGAATACGACCTCTCCAATTTCTATGTGCAGTCAGGTGCGGGCGGTCAGAAGCCGTCAGTAAGCTCGTCCGTTGCCAAATCCAAATATGCCGGAGCGGAGTATGAACCCGGAAACAATGAAGGCTTCGAGTTCGACTCACGGATACATCCTGGGCTTTACGGCATGCATTTCATCACGAGCTATGAGAAAGAGATAATCGGGGAGAGGGCACCTCTGAAACGCGTCACAGAGTACGTATGTGAGGACGGGAACCTGAGGAAACTGCGCGTCACGGAGATCGCCACATCGTTCGATGAACGCACCGTGACGGTGGGCTACCACTGCGAGCCGATAGTGAGGAACATACACGATGGCACCGTTGTCAAGGCTTATCAGTACGATTCGGTGGATGATTTCTGTCATTTCCCGATACAGGCGGTGGTGCGCAGGGCATACACCGACTCGGAGAAAGTCACGGAATATGACCGTACCGGCAACAGCCGCACCATAACGAGCACACACACCTACAACAACCACGGCGCCTCCGTGGCGGACAACGGACTGCCATACAGCACGGTCACCTCATGCGGCGGCCAGTCGCAGACCACCACCCGCACCTACGCGTCGACCAGGGGATCGGGACTGGAGGCGATGACCGACGCGATAGCGCTGCCGGTATGTGAGACGGTGACCTCCGGGCTGTCCGTCACCGAGGAACGCACACGTTATTCGCGTGTTCCGGTCGGTGACGTGTCACCGTCCGGCCTCGTGCTGACCAAGTTCCTTCCGTCGGCCATGGTGACACGGCAGAACGGGATCCCGGTCGACTCAGTCAGCATCACCTCCTATGACGCTTACTGCAACCCTGTGTCGGCGTCGCGGAACGGATGTGACCCCGTGACCTTCGGATGGGGATACTCCGGCACGCTGCTTACCTCCGTCACCACAGGCTCCCTCACCACAGGATACACACACGATCCGCTGGTAGGGTGCACGTCCGTGACGTCGCCCGGGGGCACCGTCCGCTCCTTCTCCTACCGTGGGGGAAGGCTGTGGAGGGAGTCGGTGGCCGGCACGGCGTTGGCGGAGCACACCTACCGCCTTTACGCCACCGACACGGTCAATTCCGTGACCTCGCGCGCCCTCACAGGCCAGGATGCGGGTCCCTACAGCACGGTGCGGACCGACGCATACGGCAATCCCATGGTGACATGCGTCTCGCCCTCCGGCTCACCGGAGACAGGCATCGTGACCCTCACCCTCCATGACGCACTCTCCCGACCGGTCAGGCGGTACATGCCGTTCAGCGGTAAATGGACCGACGATCCCGCTACATTGCTCCCTGACGCCTGTGCGGCCTATCCTGACGATTCCGCGCCGTACACCTCAGGCATCCACGAGGCCACGAGATCGGGGCGGTCCCTGTCAGTGACCCTCGGGGGCAAGGAATTCGATCCGTACCCTGTGCGCACGCAGTATCTGTTCAACACCGCCGCAGGAGAGCTCTCATGCCGCCGGTACACCACCACGTCACTGGGCGGAGGATCCCTTAAAAGCCCGGGGCTCTGGCCGAAGGGCACGCTTGCCGTGACCAGGACCTCCGACCATGACGGACGGACGACATACGTGTTCACCGACTACAGGGGAAGGAAGGTGCTGGAGCGGCGCACCACCGGCGGCACGCCCGCCTATGCCGACACCCACTACGTGTACGACGACGCAGGCAACCTCGTGTTCATCCTGCCGCCGGCGGCATCAGCGGCCCTCAACGCCTCCACGACATGGAATCCCGCCACTGACAACACGCTGAAGACACACGCCTATATCTACAGTTACGACGGAAAGAACCGTGTGATATCGAGTAAATCTCCCGGCGTGGATGAGACGCGGCAGTGGTACGACCTCACCGGCTCGCCTGTGTTCTCCCAGGATCCCCTGCAGCGGCAAAGGGGCGTGATGGCCTTCTCGTTCACCGACGCCAACGGACGCCCCGCCGTCAGCGGCGAGTGCGCCTACTCGGCATCTGCCGTCACACAGGCAGGGACCCGCAGGCTCCGCGCGGCCCTCACGCCGACGTGGGGCGAGGCCTTCGCGGGCTACACCGTGCAGGACGTCGCCCTTTCCGGGGCGGTGGCCCACTCGGCCGTCTACTACGACGGCTACGGCTTCCTTGACCTTGCGGGATTCTCCCCGCTGAAGACATTCAGGACATCGAAAGGATACACTCCATCGCGGCCAAGTTCGGCGGGGCTTGCCACCGGCTCCTACTCGCGGCTCCTCGGCACGGCCGGGGCGGTGCTCTCCGTGAGCTACCTCGACTCCAGGGAAAGGACCGTGCGCACGGTGTCGTCGGCGGTGCCGTCGGGCTTCCTCGTCACCGAGACCACGTACAGCAACACCGACAGGCCGCTCACCGTCACCACCACCCACTACCGTGGCGGCACGGC
>CAYZPI010000058.1:0-21291 GCA_964480085.1 uncultured Bacteroides sp.
GGAGCTCAAGAGCCTCGTTTTCGCCTGTAGAAGCGCCGGAGGGAACAGAAGCGCGACCTTTAGCGCCAGATTCGAGTACTACATCAACTTCAACAGTGGGGTTGCCGCGTGAATCGAGCACCTCACGACCAATGATTTTTTCTATCTTCATAGTTTTTTTGAGATGTTATGTTGTGTTTTAATACACTTTATTTCTTTGGTGCAAAGTTACTAATTTTTTTTCATATAACAATAGCAAGACGATGTCAAAATTTTTACAGTGACGAAGTCATGCATGCTTTCCATGAGGGTTAGATGAGGCAGTCGACGCAGGATATATGAAGCGGATGGGAGGGGTGAGGTATCTTTGCAGAAATTTACGATTTTATGATAAGAGAATTCAAATTCTGCAATTATGATGCGTCTCGTAGCGATTTCGACTCAAAAGACGGGGAAATCATCATTCCCACCAATCTGCATCGGAAGGCCGACGGCACCTTAGGACCTGGCATCAAAACCGCATTCCTGGCCAAGCTGCCTGACAACCTTGAGGCTCTGGTCATACACAATGTCGGCAATCAGCAGAATGTCATAATGAAGCAGGAAATAGCAGAAGGGATGACCGCGATATACCATGCCGCGATGAACGACGTGATCGTCCCACAGGAATTGGAATGGATATGCAATCTAGAGGCGATCAACTGTGTGGAGATTTGCTCCAATATCATAGTGATAGCGACCGTAGGCGGCCTGAGGTACCTTGTGTGGGACGGCAGGCAATACAAATGCGTTGACCTTGCCAAAACTTTCCCTACAATAGAATTCGGATTAAGAAAAGCAGGGACCCTGACTTGTGCGGAGACATTCGTAATCAACGGTGTATCGCAAAATGCGAACAACGACAGCGAAGCCGGAAGCGGTGCCTACCGTCCTCATCCGTCGGCCGAGACCGAGAGGGAAGATTATGCGGCGACATTCAAGGGTATAGCCAAAGCATATACAGATGCAGTGGATGAGCAGGTGGTATCGAAAGGATATTTCCATCAGCCATTCTTCATCCGCTATGCCATGAGGATGGCGGACGGCACCCATATCATGCCCTCGGCTCCTATGCTGATGTTGCCGACAGTGCTTCCCCCTTGCCTTGGACTGAGCACAACAACGGATTCAGAGGGGAAATGTACAATAACGACAGAATTCAGCGGGGTAAAATATTTTGAACTTGTGTACAGGATGAATGAGGAGCTACCAGCTACAACCAAAGCATTGGTCACCGCCATCGACATATTCGCTTCCCCAATGATACCGACCTTCGATGAGAGCCGCCTGAATGACGGATACATCTCGACATATTCCAAAGCATTGGACGCACGCACCACCGGTGAGAACCGGGGCAACCGCGGCACAAGCCGAGCGGAAGAAATGATATTCGAGGGACACTATTCCGACGGAAACGACAATTTCACATCCCATTACATAACACAAGATAATCTAGGAAAGAAGGCATTCATGATACACCCCAACCTTGATTTCCAACAGGAAATCAGCATGACAGGAGACTTCTTCAAAATAGCCACAATTCCATGCACCGCTACAAACGGATTTTCAAAGGTTCAGCCCGACACTGCCAATCTCACCGGGATAGAAAAGGGCGAACGACTACGCGACCTTCCTCTGGGCCATTGTAACATTATTGCCACCGCACTCCAAGCTCTTGACGACGCGCTCATAGTGGCCACCGAAGGAATGACACTTCCTCCACCCTACCCCATCGAATCAATGTGGTGCACCCGTCACACTACCGGCGATTGTTCCGTCACGCCTATAGACATAACGGTATATTCGCATGTCGGAGGAGAAATCCGGCGCATTTCCAGACATTGCACTATCACATCAAACCTTTCCGAAGCTATTCCCAGATATGTGTTCTATCCCGACCGGAGGGCATTTCTCATGACCATCAGCGACACGGAAAGTACATACACCCTACCCCTGCAGCCACATGGCAAACTCGCGGGAGCATTCTGGACCGGCGGGACAGCGACAGACTATCTGCCAACGCCAATAAGAGACCCTGTATTTCCGGAGATTGACCCAGATGCAAATCCCCCATACTCAAAAAGCACACTCCTCATTTCTGACAAAAGCAACATCTTTGCCTTCGACACCGACAACAGCACGACCTTCACCCAAACACCTGTCACAGCCCTTTGCCGAGCGTCCGTGCCTCCAAAATCAGGAACATTCGGACGGCATAATCTCTACGCCTTCGCCAGCGAGGGAATCTGGATGCTGGAATATTCAGAAGGGTGTTTCAAATCAACCCACAAAATCAGTTCGCTGTGCTGCAACAATCGCTCAGTAGCCGACACTGGACAGCACGTGTATTTCGTCAGCGCAGGGCGACTTTACCATCTGTCAGGTTCGGAAATAAAAATCGTGTCAGACAAAGTGGACTCGTTGAGCACACCCCTGTATCGTCTCCCACATTGGAAACTGTTATTGGAAGAATCCGGGATGACAATGGAAGAGTGTGTGCAAGATGATTATTTCAGCGAATGTGGATTAATCCATTCAGCCGAAATGGATGCGATAATTGTCTTCAGACCCGACAAAGACTATTCGCTCGTGTATAGTCCCGATAACGAGGACTGGATGATAAGCGACATAAACATAAACGGGAAAATAAAAACTCCGGCAGGCTACCTTGCAACAGCTGCCTGCCGGAATAAGGCTTCAAATATCGTAAGAATTGAAAGAGAGGACAATAAGGTAGATTCCTTCCTCGTCACTCGTCCGATCAAGCTAAGTTCGCCCTTCGCTTCCCACAGCATCCGCAGCATCGAGATACTCGGATATTTCGTAAGCGGCAATGTGCGGCTTGCTGCATACGGCACTGATGACCTGCGCCATTGGTGCCTGATAGGGTCGTCCACCTGTCAACATCTTGAAAACTTCAACACCACCGGCTACAGGATGATACGAATCTGTGTTGCAGCGAGACTCTCGGAAGGCGAATATCTTTATGGAGTGAGGATCAATGCAGATGATTGAGAATCCACTGCATCTGGCCGTACTCTGTGTCGTCGGAGGTCCAATGCTCGTTGATGGGAGTGATCAGAGGTTCCTTCTGCGATGAGATCACATTCCACACGGCATAGCTTGTGGTAGGAGGACACACATCATCATTATATCCCCACGTCATATATACAGGCACCTTGATGTTCCTTGCGAAATTGACGACGTCATAATACGCCATGGTGTTGAGCTTGTCCGGCGTGTCCATGCCATCCACACGGAAGAAATGCGGATAGCCTCCGGCACGACCGGCCTTATAGCCGGCCATATCGCTCAAGGCAGGATGATTTGCCACACAAGCCGTGACGCGTGGGTCGAGAGCTGTACCGATCAACGCAAGAGCACCGCCCTGGCTACCGCCCTGCATGATGACGTTCTTTCCATCCCATTGCGGAAGCGTAGTGAGGAAATCAACGGCACGTACAAGGGCAAGATACACACGCTTCATATAATAGTTGTCACGATTATCAATGCCATTGCTCAGATAGCCGTTTTCACGCCCATTGAACGCGCGGGCGATCTCGGTGAACTCTTCTGATGTAATCTCGGGATTCAAGCCATGAATCTCCATCTCGAATCTAATGCAGCCATTCTCGGCATAATAGCGGTGGCGCAGAGGCTCCTTGATGGTCTTTATACCGGCACCGGGAGGACAAATAACTATAGGACAGCTTCCCGGCTTGGCATCGCGGGGAATGAAGAGATAGCCGTAGACCGACTGCTTCTGGTTGTTGACGATGAGGTTGACGAGATATGCCTCGAATTTGTCGGTGGAATATTTCTCCGAGGGCTTCATAGTGTACTGCAGCTTCACCTTCGAGAGTTCGGCGAGATTGTCCGCCCAAAACTTATCAAAGTCTGCAGGTTTCCGGGTGTAAGGCTCAATCTTTTCAGGCGAGAACCCTACCTTCACATGATGCTTGTAAGTCTTGTCGCCAACGACAGCCTTCATGCGGCAGTCGCGGAAACCGGGCTGCTTCATGGTGCCCAGGGGGATGACTGCTTTGCCATTCTTGAGCATCACCTTGCCTGACGTCTCAGCCGGCAGCATATCCGGCCCAATCTCGTACTCAACTACCACACCATCCTGCGGAATGCCATATTTGAGGAACTGCACCTCGACATTAGCGTTCTCGCCTGCTGTGTACACCCAGTCGGCATGATCAGGAACAGTGACCCAGAGCACATCACTGCGGTAGGGGTAATTCTCGGCACCGGCAACGAAAACCACAAGCGAAATAACCAGTGCTGCAAAAAACTTTCTCATAGAACCTTATTTTTTCAGATAGTCAGAAAGTGGACAACCGACACCGGAAAGCGCACCGGTGATATTTTTAGCATTCATTCGGGCTCCCTTCTTCGAGGTGTGGGTATGGTCGGTGTTGAACCGCTCGTTGACGTATTTCAGGCCTTGCTCGTTGGCAATCTGCTGAAGCTCGGCACCTGATATAGCGTTGATGTCGATATAATACGCACCCACGCGCTCGGCGGCGTCCTTGCTCCACTGACCAAAAGTTTTGGCATTGCTCTCGATCGCACCGTTGTCGAACTTATTGCGCGGAGTGTGGCTGAGCACAATGGGAATCGCACCCTTCTCGATGGCATCCTGAGCAAACTTGCGGATGTACCAGCCAAAAGTGTAGATCACCTGGTTCTTGCCCGTGGATTCCATCTTGAACACCTTGCTCTCGTCGCCCGAGCCTGGAAGCTCTGCGCGAGCCTTGCCAGTGTTGATATCGCCTGCATCATTGTGTCCGAACTGCATTATCACGAAATCGCCCGGCTGGAGAGCATTGTACACCTTATCCCAGCGACCTTCGTCGAGGAAAGTGCGGGCGCTACGTCCAGCCATGGCATGATTCTCCACGGTGATCATATCAGGATCAAACTCCTCGGCGATGACGCTTCCCCAGCCCCACATACCATCTTCGTCGGAATCCCTGTTCTTCACCGTGCTGTCGCCGATGACAAACAGCACCGGTTTGCCCGGCTGACGCGATGCACCTGTTACTGTATCCTCCTCGACAGGCTTTAGCATGGCTGCAAGCGGCTTAAGATCCTTATTTGCACGGATACCCTCGACAGCCGACTCGGCGTTGACCCTCGCGCCGAAGGCACTGGTGTGGATACGATCGAGATAGAACATGTATTTCACCTTCTCCTTGCCGAACTTCTCAAATTTCCGGGCAGTAATGTCGGTGAGATCAACGAACGGCACCTTCTCTTTCTTAGCCACCTGCCTGGCCCATAGTCCGAAGGTGGAATCATATCGCGCAACTATCGTGCTGTCGGCATCCTTCCAGGAATTGCGCGGAGTGAGCGACATCAGGATAGGCTTGCCGCCACGCTTTTTCACATCATTGATGTATTTGCGCATGTATTCGCCGTAGGTGTATACGGTCTCCTTCTCGCCAGTCTCCTTTATGGTTACGTCAAGGGTCTCCTTGCCGATACCGGGAATTGAGGCGCGTGCACGGCCGCTGTCGTAAGGGCCATTGTCGTTGTGTCCAAGCTCGATGATCACCCAGTCGCCGGGACGGACACCTTCGAGCACCTCGGGCCAGAGGCGATTGTAGAACGTGCGGCTGCTCATGCCGCCGAGAGCGTGATTCTCCACCGTGATTTTTTCCGGGTCGAAATAATCGGGCGCGAAATATCCCCACCCCCACTGACCGTTATCGCCATTGCCGCGTGTGCCTGTGCGCATGGTAGAGTTGCCGACGAGAAATAGCACGGGATTGTCGCCGACACGGGAAGAACCTGCCACGGGGCGTACCGTACGGGCGAGTTCAAGACTATCGAGAGTGTTGTCGATTACTCCATTGGTATCCTTGATAGGACCTGCCACCTGAGCCGACGCGCAAACAGAGGCAAGGAATAGAATTGAACTTAGGAATGTTTTTTTCATAACAGCTTATAAAACAAGGACGGTCTGCTCATACGACAGACCATGGTATGAATGGTTATTTAAGGATTTATGCGTATTCGCACTGCAAAATTACAATAAATAATCGTTAGTGGGATGCTTTCAAGGCAAAATATTTCCAGAGAGGAGCAGCCATCAGTGCCTGCTTGATCTGGTCCGTGTCGAGCATCTTCCTAACTTCCCGTTCTGACAACAGTTGCACATTGATATCCTCGGTAGAGTCGAGATTCTGACCGGCAACCTTCTCCACTCCTTTCGCAATAAAACAATGTGTGAGGTTAGTGCTTGTTGACGGGTTCTGGGAAATCACGGAGAACAGCTTCCATTCCCCTCCGGCATAGCCTGTCTCCTCAAGTAATTCACGTTTGGCAGCGGCCAAAGGTTCCTCGCCCGGCTCGATGACACCTGCAACAAGCTCGGTAAACACGTCCTGCAAGCCGTGACGGTACTGCTCGACCATGACAAACATCCCATCTTTGGTGATTGCAATGACATTGATCCAGTCAGGATATTCCAGCACGTAATGTTCGGGGTTGACCCTGCCGTCGGGCAATTCCACCTCATCGCGGCGCGCCGTGAGCCACGGCCGTTTGATCAGATATTCACTCTTCAGGACTTTCCATTTCTTTATTTCCATATGTCACGAATTTCTATTTATCTTACAATATGCAAAATTACGCATTTTGCTAATTATTGCAAAAGATAAGACAAATTCGTGACTCCGAACAATGATTACTTATAGGTGTTCAGAAAATCCAGAAGATCCTCCGACATATAGAGGGGAACATTTTCTTTAGTAAAAATTATTTGGAATCTAAGACTTTTCCAACATTATTCTCAACACATTCAATGAGCGTTGCTCCTCTTAGAGATTTTTCTATAATGGTACCATCCGGACCAAACAGTATAATCATGGGGATATAGTCAAATCCATAAAGTTCCATCGCTTCCTGACCATTTGACATTACTTGAGTCCAGGGATAAGGAGTCCTTTCAAGCGATTGTCGGGTTTTATCATCATTATCCCATGTAGCCACACCCAAAATCATAAAATCATCTTTATCTTTATATCTTTCATATAGAGGAATCAGAATTTCTTTTGCCTCCTCCTTACAAGGCCCGCACCAGGAAGCCCAGAAATCAACCAATACAAATTTTCCTTTACCGACATAATCTGAAAGCTTCCCTTTGTTTCCATCCAAATTCTTCACCTCAAAATCTATAAAAGGTTTTCCCGGCTCCGAGAGACGCATGGCTTGAAATCTCTTGTTGAAGCGATCGACTAATTTTGAATTCTTAAGATTTGTGGGCATTTCGTTGTAGAAACCGTCCCATTCATCGCTACTTAAATCCATAATATCTCCAAGTCGAAATACAAATGCCGTACCAACTCCATTGTCATTTTCCTTAATAACCTGGGAATAAAAACCTAAAATTTCGGGTCGTTGTTTGTCATAAAGATGCTTGTAGATTTCAACCGTTTCCTCTTTATCGAACCCATGAGACTGTATTTCATTGTAGAACTGCTTGCGTTCATCATCATACGATTTAGCCTTTAGTTCAAGGTCACGCAATTTAACATTTAAAGACGAACCGCCAGCCGGCATGTTTGTATCGAAATCCACTATCGTCAATGTGTCGATAATGCAATTGGCAAAAGTGTTTCCGTTTTCCACCCTTACATAAGCGGGATAATCATATGATCCAGTGATTCTGAGTTTGCCATTCTTGACTTCACCACTTGCTATTATCTTGTGGTTATCATAGTCACTAACCTCAAATGTCTCACCTTCCATACCTGGAACCTCACCTTCAATTATGAAATCTATAGCTTCCGCCGGCACAGCAAAAGCAATTAAAAAGAGTAATACTGTAATAAGTTGCTTCATGATCATTGGAATTGTTTAATTTGAACTAATTGAATAGGATTTACCGGAGACCGTAGTGCTTCAGGACGTCGATCAGAGAGGAATGATGGTTGTAGGGAAAATCAGGTGTGATTACATTTCCGTCGCGTCCAATCAGCACATAGCGGGGAATGGCACTGAATCCGAAGAGGTCGCGTATCATATTATAATCCGACTGGGGAATCCGAAGTGAGATTTCTCCATCAAGGTGCTCCCCTACGTATTTTTCGTAGGCGGCGAGTGGCGAATCACCGGCGGAAGTTATGAAAATCATCTTGAAATCAGGGTTTTCGCGGAGAATGGCACGTTCGTCAGCCGAATGCTCTATATTGTGTCGGCAAGGACTGCACCATGTGGCCCAGAAATCGAGCAGTATGAGCCTGCCGGAATACGGAGCGATGATGTCGCGCACCACACGCCCACGATCATCATCAGGCAGAGGTTGGCCATGAAGACTGTAATAGTCAGCGAAATAGTTCTCCATTATGGAATATATGTCGGGATCCGAAATTGCGCCGGTGGATTTCACCTCTTCAAGGATTTCCTTAACTCTTCCGTATTTATAGTTCTTTTTGTCAATACTGTTGCCCTGACAGGCCATCACGGTGAGCGACACTTGAGCAAGAAGCGGCATGCAGTCAGTCGCGCAGAATTCCCTTATCATCGAGGCACCTCTTCTCATACTTTCAGCCGTAGCATCAGTGTTAATATTCTCGGATTCATTTGCAATGAACTCCTCCTGGTATTTTGAAAGGGCATCCATCAGTCCGTAGCGCGAAGCTATGGAATCAAGCACTGAATTGTATTTTTGCCCTATCTCATTCCATTCATCCACCGTGACATAGTCGTAGCTCCCGATTTTCGACTTTATGTAATTCTCATAGGATTCCTCATCGGGTGTCAGCTCAGCACCCTTGCTCCGGAGGAAATCGAATCCAAGATCATAGTATTCATACCGATCAATAGCGCCTCGCCCCAACTCGCTATTGACAAAGAATTCAAATACGAGCCGATTGGGGAGAAATGACATCCACCGGCTTCCGAGAAACCACTGGTCATTCTCTTCAAAAGGCTCTTTGAGAGCATTGAAGAAATCCTGCGTAAGAGGTTGACTAAGCGAACGTGCATCAGGATTATCATAAACCACGTCACGGCGATACATCAGATAGGAGCACAAATCAAAAAGGTAATGTCCGCGTGCGTTGTGGCGAAGGAGTGAAGCCGTGTAATCATCTATGCCGGCGGCTGCAATATATGCTTCGACAGCAGTGGAGTCGTTACGGTAGATCTCTGCCATCTTCGCCGACACCTCCGAGGGCACGAGCTCGGAAGCCCAGTCGCGCACAGGTGCGTCGTCACGTACAGGTGCCCCGGCAAGCCTGACATTGATGTCTCCCATATCACCACCGTAGCGTACAGTGGGATTGCTGTAATCCCTGTACATACGCTTGTTGTAAGCGCTCCTCAGCAGATCATCCCAATCCATGGCTATTTCAAGGGTTCGTCCGGGTTCGGCATAATGCCATTGCCACTGACCGAGGAAATCCGCCGGTGACACATAGCCGGGACCTTCCATCGGTATGACGACACGGAATGTGCCGTCAGGTGAGACAGGAGCCAGATAGGGACGTTGCTTGCCAGTGACGCAGTTGGTATGATAAACGGAAATATTGTCGAATCCCGCCCGCGGATCATAGCCGTTTATCACGCCCGAGACAATAGCCTCACCGGGACTGAAGAACTTATCCAGCCTGCCGGGATAAGGCTTGTGATGTTCCCGCTCCCATTTGTCGAGGTCGACCACCGAATGCTTCACCGCCTTCTTGCCGTCAAGCCTCAGTCCGTAGATCTTCCAGCTGCCGTCGAGATAATCCACTTCGTTGATGGTGTCGGGAAGAGCCGGATATATTATCGTAAAGTCCACCTCACCACTCTCCGGCAAGGTGAAGCCCTCGTTCAGGGTCAGTCCCTCGGTAGCCACAGGCGCATATTTGACTCCGGACCGGGGCTCTACGATGCATGCTGTAGTGTCAATCTTGATCTGCCATCCATGAGGATAAACGCAATGAAAGGAAAGGCGGGTAGCATCAGGCGTACGCTCTACACGGGTGGGAGTAACCTCCCACATCATACGCAGTACGAAATCGGGACTGTCGTACACCTCTGCCATCGCAGGTAGGACGAACATCATGAATACTGCAGATAGGAAAAAGAGCTTGAATACATTGCTTCTCATCGGATGGTGTTATTAAATAAGTTTTCAAATCGTTCAATGCTGCAAATTTACGGTCTATCCTGTATCCGGACAATACCCAAAAGGGTACTTATAATTTCACCCTCTATTATGAATACACGAAAAGCAGGAAATTTTAAACAAAATAATAAAAAAAGTCAAACTCACAATGTTTATAATAAAGTGCAAAGTTCGGAATAAAACTTGAATTCATTATCAACAAATGTTGAGGATTAGAGAATTCATCACTTTATCCATCAAATTTTCAAACGGAACCTGAGTCATTGATTTTTGTGCGTTAGCAAGTCCTTACGGATTCGGGAAAGATGGGTGGGTGTGATCTGCAGATACTTGGCTATCTCTTTCTGCGGCACATCCTGCTCAATCTGGGGATGCTGTCGGATGAGTGCAAGATAGCGCTCGATTGGAGAGCCGGCAATAAATGAGCAGTAACGATCAATCAATGAATTATAAGCAGCCTCGGCAAAGCGGTGTCCATGTTGATTTATTTCGGGATCATCGCCATAAAGCGTCGACAGGATTGTGGCGTCCATCATCCATACCTCTGTCTTCCGTCCTGCAATGATATCAAACCGTGCAGGAAGATTGTGCATGCAATTTGGATAGTCGCCAAACAATGCTCCCGGAAAGGTAAAACCGCCGATTTTATCATATCCATCTATAGTATATATCAGATAACCGGACTTTACGTAACCGACTATATTGGTAGGCCTATCGAAATTGCATACAAAATCTCCTCTATTGAGAGTGATGAGCTGACCATTGCGTTCGATAAGGTCGTGCCAAAATTCAAGGTCGATACCTTCAATGTGTTTGTTAAAATGACGTTTCATCCTACAAAAAATACGTGAGCCGCTATGCCACGTCTAAACTGAAGGCTCTGGTAAGCCTGTGATACTGATATGGAAATAGCAGCCCACGCTATAAGCGTGAGAACCACCATGCCATCTCTTGTATCACATAAAATTTACCAGATTCTCAGTTTACAAGATGAGCATAACGCTTCAAATTATACCAAATGTCGCGGAACGGCGAGGACCGTTTCCAACAGCAAAGTTAAGGAAATTTCGGTATATATACAAAATTCATAAAGGCCTCTTAACTTTTGAGTGAATTCATTTGTTAATATGGAAAAGAATTTTTAACTTTGCGTAGTTAATCTATAAGTTAAGTATAATGCAACGATATTCGATAGAACTCATTGAAGAACATGATGCGGTAAACTTTTACAGCATACATCTTTGTGATGAAGAGCTTTCGGAACTTGAAAGTTTTTTTGAGAAATTTCCGGAAGGATGCCCTTATGATGAAGATGTCGATACAATTATTGCATGGCTTGATAAAATAGGAGAAACCGGAGCTCCTGAAAGATATTTCAGGCATGAGGGAAGATTCGGTGATGGCGTCAGTGCGATCCCGATTGAAACAAGCAATCTCCGACTTTACTGCATCCGGCTATCGGACAGGATACTAATATTTGGAAATGGTGGTGTCAAAGATTGTGCAAAATGGCAAGAAAACGAGACTCTTACAGAATATGTGGAAATGCTTGTTGATACAAGCAGATTCATATCTTCACGCCTCGCAAATGGCACTCTCTATCTTGTAGATAAGGAAATTATCGGAAACTTAATTTTTACACGTGATGAAAAGAAGTAGCATTATTGAGGCTCGTCGCGCAAAAGTGTCGTCCGAAGTCAAAAGAAGAGTTGATCTCTCATTTCTCATTGTTGACAGGATTCATTCTGTACTGGAACAACGAGGTCTGAGGCAGAAGGATCTGGCTACTATGCTTGACAAGAAAGAATCTGAAATAAGTAAATGGATGAGAGGAACTCACAATTTTACAATAGAGACTATCTCTCAAATAGAAAAGGTTCTCGGCGAGCCCATACTTCAGGTGGTCGGAGTTTGAACTGATGCAGAAGATGATAATAGAGAATGCAAAACGTGAGGATGCGTCGTTTATCGCCGACGCCATTCTGGGAGCCATAGGCGAGGATATCACCTTGGATCTGGCAGGAGAGAAATGCACGGTGAAGGATGTGCACGATCTCTTCCAGCGATTGGCAGAAAGAGACGATACCCAATATTCATATCTCAACACACGCATTGTCCGCACCGATTCAGGTGAGACTGTGGCTGCTTGCATCAGCTACGATGGAGAAGGCTTGAGAAGAATGCGCCGGCACTTTTTCCGTGAGGCCAACGAAACATTGGGATGGAATGTGAGCGAGGATGAAATGGACGCATGGCCCGGGGAGACCGAACCGGACGAATTCTACCTTGACACACTCATGGTGCTTCCACAGCATCGCGGTCAGGGAATAGCAAGGGTCCTTATTGAAGATGCCAAGATGAAGGCTGCGACAGCCAGCAAACCCCTCGGACTGCTATGCGACCTCGACAATGACCGTGCACACCGGCTATATGAATCGGCAGGATTCAGGGACGTAGGGGAAAGACCCTTTGCCGGACACATCATGCATCACATGCAGACAAAGGAATAAGTGATAGTGAATAGTGAATAGTGAATAGTGAATAGTGAATAGTGAATAATCGCCATCCGGACGGCATTGTTCACTGTTCATTGAAAATTATGGCGTCGGCAGGGAGGAGTTCGCCGTCTTTGCCAAAGATCTTCATCAGGTCGGCGTCCTCGATTGTGACTTTTGACTCATCGATACGGGAGGAGTCGAGACCGAAAACATCGGTGAAGAATGAATAGACAGCCTTGCGTTTGTTAGGACCGAAATCGTGGCGTTCGTCGGGGAGATGGACATTGCGCACATTGTCGGACGCATCGTAGAAACCATAGACGCGCTGCAGATATGGGAACTCCACCTCCGGCACTTGGGCCGTCCAGTCTCCTCCATCGGAGACCACCATCATCGGTCGCGGTGCAAAGCAAGCAGCAAATTCAGGATGACAGGAGCCTCCACCAGCCAGCGTGGCGCGCATGCCGCTCTCGCAAGGGCATCCACCGTCGAAATGTGCTCCGATATTGACCGTGGGGCAAGCAGCAGCATAACGAGGGTCGAGCATACCGAGATAAAGTACCTGAGTGCCGCCACCGCTTCCGCCGTTAAGACCGATGCGGGAGCGGTCGACATCTTTGCGGTCAATCATGAAATCGAGGATACAGATGCCGTTGAGGAGCTGCATGGTGTTTGCCATGGCTGTACGATGGGATGCCTCTCCGAGCTGAAGGGCCGACTCACCCCATCCCACCAGGTCGTAATCAACGCAGATGGCACCCATGCGCGCAAGGGTGGCCTTACGTATCTGCTGTTCATTGTTGTATCGTCCGTTCGCAAAATGCCCGACAGGACAAATAATCAGAGGATGCTTTCCTTTTGAAAGAGGCGTGTAGATGGAGCCGCAGATGAAGAGACCGGGGAGAGTCTCAAGAGCGTAGTTCTGCACGGAATAGCCATCGTATTTCCGCACTTTCGACAAGAATGTGCGGGGCTCGGCCACACGCTGCGACAGAAGGCTGTCGATGCCAAGACGCTCTCGCACCTCCGGAATCAGCGAATCGCGTCGAGCCTCCCAGGAAGCCTTGTCGGTATAGAGCGTGGAGAGATAGTCGATCATCTTTTTTCCTTCGGGAAATGTGCGACGTGGGTAGTCGAAATATCTAACCACAAATTTTCGCGAGCCCTTGCGCTCCCATCGGAAATCGAGGGGCTTGAGTACGTTGTCGAGACTTTCCTCGACGGAATATGGACGGATTCGGGAATCGGCGTACGGGAGGGTCACACCGACAGTGTCGACCTCCACCTTTATCTCGACATTGAAGCGTCGCTGCATATCGGAGATTACATCGCTGACGGGGCGGGTGTAATGACCTTCGAATGTATTTGACTGAGCTTGCGCATTGAGGGCCATCATTACTGAGATGGCTATTGGTAGGATTTTCTTCATTTGTCCAAGATTTTAGCGGCAAATCAGCTTCACGGTGGAATTAAGGCCGGAGGGGACAGTGGTCCATGTGTCGTAGGTATTCTTCTTATAGTTCAGATCGACGACATTTATCTCATTAAACTTGCGCCATTTCACACCCTGGCGGTCGAGGGCGGCGATACGGTTGGCGGGGAGATTGGTCACCTCGATGCTGATCGTGTTCTTGCCTTTATGGAAACTGTCGCCGAGATTCAACACGAAGGGCACCGACCACGCAGTGCCGACATACTTGCCGTTGACATAGACACGGGCGCTCTCGCGCACATCGCCCAACTCGATGGACCAGTCGCGTGAAAGCTCATCGGCAGAAATATTCACATCGGTGGTGTAAACGCCCGTACCCATGAGATCCTTGAGACGCGGATCATCTATTTCAGTCCATGGCTTGAGAGATTTCAATTTCCATTTCTTATCTACAGCCGGAGTGGAATCTATGAAATGAAGAGTCCAGCCATTGTCGGTGATATCAATCTCCACGGGATCACCCTTAGGACGTGCAGGCGACATGGACGCACGATCGACAGTGTGGTCATAGAGTCGAAGAATCCTTGACTCGCCCGAACGGAAACGCATGTCGATATAGCCATTGAATACCTCGGCTGGATAGATGTCGCCGGTGAGAGGATCGAACCACACGGCATCGACGAAATCCACCGTCACGGGCACAGACATATTCACATCCTCCGGAGTTAGATTCGCGATGAAATAGTGATAGCCATCCGCATCCTTGCGCCGGATTGCACGCATACCCAGGTCAGTGCGCATAGGTTCGGGGGTAGCGGCCTTAAGGATGGCGTCATGATCCACACCATAGATGATTTTAGCGCCCTCCACCGCAAGGGAATCAAGATGTGCCTTGAGTGCGGGAGTGAGATTTCCGCTGCCAGGTATGACGAGAGCTTTGTACTCCGTGCCTGCCGCTGTACGGAGTTTTCCTTCGGAAAAACCGGTGGTCATAAGGTAACTGTCGCTGATATAGTCGCAGTCCAGTCCGAGGGAATCAATCTCCATCACGCTCTTGATGAACTCCGGGGCGAGTTTGCCCATATCGTGGATTGAAAAAGCCATTGAGAGCCCCTTTTCACCCGGATTCAGACGCTGCTTCCACAAATCGCGCACAGGCAAATACACGAGGAAATCATTGTCCGGATCACCATTCTGGAGAAAACTCTGGCAGCGGGTGATATATTCCATCAATGCAGGAGCATCGCGCCAAATCGAGTTGGTGGGACTCATATCCACCGACGCATAAAATTTCCATCCGGGCCATGGATCATCCATCGGAGAATACGCAGTGCCGTGAAAATAGACATGATTGACACCACACGTGAACATCAGGTCAAGATCCGGCTTCATCTGGGAAAGTGAGGTGCGGAAATGTTCGGTAAGCCATGTGAATGTCTCCGAAGAGGTAAGAGGCTTTCCGGCGATATGTGCGGCTGACGAGGCATATTTCAGCATCGACACGTCGCTGTCGTTCTTCTTCGTATAGCCGGAGTCGGTGCGGAGCCCTTTGATGCCGAAATCCGAGAGTCCGAATCCCTCAATCTCGGGGATATCCACGGCAGCATAAAGATCGATGAGGTTGGCGGGCGAACCATGAGCCTGGTTTCTCACCTTCACTCCCCTGGCATGAGCCCAGTCGACCCACTGACGGGTGAAATTCTCAAGGAGCAAGTCGGCGAGGGTCTCGCGATAATCGCTCAACACCTGATTGCCGTCATCGATGAATCCTAAAAGCTGAGGAAGATTGTCCTGAAGCCTGTATCCCCTTCTATTTTCAAATTCATTGAAAAGAGTCGGAGTCCAGTTAGCTCCATACACCTCATAACTATCATTGAAGAATGTGGCAGGATAAGGCACACCGCTTTCGGAGAAAGCCTTGTCGAATTTCGAGAGATATTTGGCCACCGCATCACGGTCGAAATGGTCGATCACCAGCCCTTCGCCGCCGGGAGCAGCGCGCTTCACAGCCTGACGCGTGCGACTCTGATACACACGAATCACCTCATCCACGCCCGATGGAAGATTCCGTCGGCTCTCGGCGATAAGCCGGGCGATGTCACGCTCCTTTTCCGGAACAGCCTTGACCGGAGCGGCACCTGCAGGAACAGTGTCGACAAGAAATATCGCCTTGCATGCGGCATCGTCGATGGCCACCTCCGGACCGCCGAAAGGCCAGCCTGTGCCTTGGTTCATGTCCACAAGCACACCATTGCGAGCAGCAGCATCCTCGACATTGCGCAGCTCCGACATCCAGAGTGGAGAAAGATACTGGATATTATTGGCATCATTACCCTGCACGCCGTAGATTGGAGTGATCTCCACGGCTCCGATACCGGTGCGGGCGTATTCATCGATGTTACGGTTGATATTCAGAGAGTCGACAGCTGACCCGAGCCACCACCAGCGTGTGCCGGGGCGGGCCTCCGGAGCCGCGTCAGGCCACGTTTGGGCAAAAGCCCCGCAGGCGGCACAAAGCGAGAAGAGGGCTATGGTAGTTTTTTTCATGGAAAAATGTAATGCGTTAGAGTATGATTCGACTTTACAAAATTAGCACAAAAAAAGGTAATGATTGCAATACATCGGAAAAAAAATATTATATTTGCAAAAACTTAAATCTAAAGAGATACACAACAATGGAATTACCTTTTGCCGAATCATGGCGCATAAAGATGGTTGAGCCCATCAGAAAAAGCACTCGCGAGGAGCGCGAGAAATGGATGAAAGAAGCCCATTACAACGTATTCCAGCTCAAGGCTGAACAGGTGTACATCGATTGCCTCACCGACTCGGGTACGGGAGCGATGAGCGACCGCCAATGGGCGGCGATGATGATGGGCGACGAGAGCTACGCCGGAGCCCGCTCATTCTTCAAGATGAAGGACACAATCGAACGTATCTTCGGATTTGACTACGTGATTCCCACCCATCAGGGACGAGCAGCAGAGAACGTGCTGTTCAGCGCGTTGGTGCATGATGGCGACTATGTGCCTGGCAACTCGCATTTCGACACCACCAAGGGACATATCGAAAGCCGCAAGGCATTTGCCGTGGACTGCACTATCGATGAAGCCAAGGATACACAGCTCGAACATCCGTTCAAGGGCAACGTGGACATCAAGAAGCTTGAGGACGTGTTGAAGGAGCATGCCGATAAGGTGCCTTTCATCATCGTGACCATCACCAATAACACGGCAGGAGGACAACCGGTGTCGATGGAGAATCTCAGGGAGGTGAAGAAGGTGGCCGACAAATACGGCAAACGTGTGATCTACGACTCAGCCCGTTTCGCAGAGAACGCATATTTCATCAAGACACGAGAGGAGGGATACGCCGACAAGACCATCAAGGAGATCGTCAAGGAGATGTACAGCTACGCCGACGCAATGACCATGTCGGCAAAGAAGGATGCCATAGTGAATATGGGTGGTTTTATCGCCACACGCCATGAGGACTGGTACGAGGCCGCCAAAGCCTACTGCATCCCCTTCGAAGGCTATCTGACCTACGGAGGTATGAACGGACGCGACATGGAGGCCCTGGCTGTGGGACTCGACGAGAATACCGAATTCGACAATCTGCAGAGCCGTATCCACCAGGTGGAATATCTCGCCGGCCTTCTTGACAAATACGGCATACCCTACCAGCGTCCGGCCGGAGGTCATGCAATATTCCTTGATGCCTCGAAGATACTCACAGCCATCCCGAAGGAAGAGTTCCCGGCACAGACCCTTACCGTGGAGCTATACCTTGAAGCCGGCATACGTGGCTGCGAAATCGGCTATATCCTCGCCGACAGGGATCCGGTGACGAGGGAGAACCGTTTCGGCGGACTCGACCTCGTGCGTCTGGCCATACCGCGCCGCACCTACACCGACAACCACATGAACGTGATAGCCGCCGCTCTGAAGAACGTGTACGACCGCCGCAACGAAATCAAGCGTGGCGTGAAGATCACATGGGAAGCTGAGCTTATGCGCCATTTCACAGTGAAACTCGAACGCCTCTGATTACAGACACATCACCAATAGTGGGATGTCCACTTGTCATAAAGTGTTCATCCCACTATTTTGTATCTATTACGTAAGAAATCAAGTTCAGCAGATGAAACGATAAAAGACTCCGTTTATTTGATCAACACTTTAGAAATAGGGCGTAAATCAAAAAAGTTGGGCAAAAGGTCCTCTCCCGGGTTGATGGTCACTCGTAGAGGGGAATGCTGTCAGGGTGAAATTCTATGGAAGCCGATATGGGAGATGTAGCCATAAAATAGCCCAGGCAACGAGGACCGGAAAACATGGCCGGGCCGCTGCTGTCGTTCTGCAGGGCTTCGAGGTAGTCGTGCATCTCCCGGGAGATGCGGCTTACCGTAACGGTCATCACATCTCCGTCGAACAGCACCTCATCATCGTCCTCCTCATCGGTATCCATGCGCGATGTCATGGTGAAAAATGTGCATAGCCCACCGACGGCCCCCCTGTCGTCCATCTCGCCCCACATATATATTTCCCCGTTGCGGTAAAGCTTTATCCAATAGCAGTCGCCATTATATGATGTATTGTCCAGGAACTGACCCTGAAGCACGGCAACATGGTCGTAAGGCATCTTTATCCAGTTGAACTCCAGGCTCACTATCTCGGTGGGCGCATACATCCTTGTCTCGGCCTCGTAGACATTCCCCTCCCGCTCCACGGTAAGCCGATAATCGTGCCCATCAATTCCGGAATTAGGATCAGTGTAATAGCCGTCAGAGTCAGGCGACAGTGGATATACTGCCCCGGATGTCAGGTCGGTAAGTGTGACGGTGGCATCGGTGAGACGGGTCCTGTCCATGGGCTCATCCATCGGAGTGGTGAGAGTGATACCCGCCTTGATGCCATCAGGGGTAAGCTCAGCCTCAATCACCGTTAGAGGCTCGATGTAGTGGTATTTCAAATCCAGATCTTTCTCGCATGATCCCAGCAGCATAGCAAGGATGCAAGTCAGCAATATGTGATATATCTTCATGAATTTCAGAATTTGAGAGTGTAAGAGACCGAGGGGACAAGACCGTACATGGCCTGCTGCACGGCCTGCGTGCCGGAAGGCTTCGATGGATCATCCCTGAAATAAACCACGTAGGGATTATAGCGGCAGTAAGCGTTGTAGATGCCGAAAGCCCACTGGTAGGTGTATCTTACACCCACGTGAGTATATGTAGCAGACAGGTCGAGACGGTGAACGGGAGGTGTCTTATAGGAATTGCGTTGGGAATAATAGTAACACGTCACTCCGGCCACCTCATACTTCACATCTGGAGCGGTAAGCGGTTGACCGGAAAGGAAGATCCATGAGCCGGAAAGGTTCCATTTGTCCGAAAGACGGTAAATGGCCGTAACGGCGAGATCATGGCGACGGTCGTTGGACGCATTGTACCATAACCCATTGTTGATACCGGGGATTTTAGTCTGGGTACGAGAGAGGGTATAGGCGATCCATCCGGTGAGCGACCCGGTGTTCTTCCTGAACATAAGCTCAGCCCCGTAGCTACGTCCTTTGCCACCAAGAATTATGTCTTCAAGTACAATGTCAGAAAATGTAGAGCGTCCGTCCTTGAAATCATATACATTGTCAAGATTCCTGTAATATGCCTCCGCCGACCAGTCGAAGGCGCCGTCATCTGTCATACCGGCATATCCTGCGGCATACTGGATGGCTCGCTCCGGCTTAACAACGGCCGACGTAAGGGCGTACCTGTCGAAAGGAAACGACGTTGTGGTGGAGCGGATGGCATGGAGGTTCTGCGAAGAGGAGCCCACTCCCACCTTCGCATTATGTAGATCCGTGATATTGAACTTAACGTTGATGCGCGGCTCAACATCAATATAAGTCTTGCCATCGAACTGGTTGGGCGCGAGATAAGCTGATGAGAACCCGTGGAAACGGCCCTGTGAAAGCGCTGAAGAAACATTGAGCCTGACTCCTCCCGTGATGT
Source organism: uncultured Bacteroides sp. (assembly GCA_964480085.1). Taxonomy (GTDB): domain Bacteria; phylum Bacteroidota; class Bacteroidia; order Bacteroidales; family Muribaculaceae; genus CAG-873. The sequence goes on from CAYZPI010000058.1 coordinate 20,088, forward strand.
CGAACCGTTCGGCGAACGAACCTCCATAGTCGAGCCACATCGAATTAACCCAAAGGGAGCGTATTTCCTTTTCAACAAATTCATTGATGAGCCATTCGGCAGACTTCACCCTGAGCAGTTCCGAACAAAGTCCCGCGTCGATTGAATGATTGCCGGCTATCTGCAAGCGCATTTTTTCGGTCAGGGAATAATTATGAATGTAGGTCCACATCACCTGGTTCATATCCATGATGTCCATCTCCATCTTGGGTTCGAAATGGGTGACGGAGGCGGCGGTGGTGAATGTAAGTTTATCTGTAGCACGGGCAATCCAGTTGATCGAGCCTCCAAGATTGCCCCAATACAATCCCATAAGGTCGCTCACCGCCATATTGTCGTGGCTGATGAAGAACGAGCCGTCGATGGTGTGTGCCTCGGATGGCATATAGCGAAGCTTTGCAGTGACATCATAGAAATTCATCACAGTGCTGCGGTATTTCGGCACCATCTTCAGGAAAGCATCGACATACGACCGGCGAGCAGTAACAGCAAACGACAGCTTATCTTTTACAATCGGTCCTTCCGCCTTGAGCTTTGCAGCAAGGATACCTATGGTGGCCGAGCCATGATATTGCTCCATATCGCCTGGCTCAAGCTGTGTTTCGAGCACTGCCGATGTGGCACCGCCATACATGGACGGTATCGGACCTTTGTAAAGTGTAGCTCCACCGATGGCATCGTCGTTGAATGTAGAGAATATCCCCATCACATGCGATGGATTGTAGAGCGAGATACCGTCGAGCAGCACGAGATTCTGGTAGGCGTTTCCGCCACGCACCTCGAATCCACCTCCTCCGTCGCCCTCGCTGCGCACTCCCGGCAGCAAGGACAATGACTTGATGATGTCCGCTTCGCCTGCAAATGAAGGCAGCTGCGACATCTTCGCAAGCTCCAGACGTTCGGCTCCGAGACGTATGGCCGAAATGCGCTGGCGGGCAGAATTGCCCGAGACGACCACCTCGTCAAGTTGCTGAGTCGCCAGACTGTCGGCCGTTGTTTGCGCCCATATCGGTGCTATCACCGACAACATCGTACATATCAAACCAATCTTTTTCACTTTAAATACAATTTGGACAACACAAAATTACATAAAATTATTGATTTTCATATTACCTGTTGGTTGAATTAAATTAATGCATATTTCACTTGACCTAATTGACGATGA
>CAYZPI010000059.1:0-21233 GCA_964480085.1 uncultured Bacteroides sp.
TCGACGAGGTGGACTACAACGGCCAGAAGATCGTGCCCCTGCAGTTCCTCAAGGCGGTGCTCCCCAATCCTCAGGACCTCGGAGAGAACTACCACGGCGAGACATCCATCGGTTGCCGCATCTCCGGTATCGGCAAGGACGGCCAGCCCCTCACATATTATATCTACAACAACTGCTCCCATGAGGAGGCTTACAAGGAGACAGGCATGCAGGCCGTGAGCTACACCACCGGAGTGCCCGCCATGACAGGAGCAATGATGTTCCTCACCGGCAAGTGGGTGAAACCTGGCGTACACAATGTGGAGGAATTTGATCCCGATCCGTTCCTCGCTGAACTTGCCAAGCAAGGTCTACCCTGGCACGAGGTGATCAACGAACCCCTCGAAGTCGACAAAATCGGCTGAACAACCTCACGCAGAGCAGCAGAGGAAATCAAACAATGGCAGCAATCCCCGGGGATTGCTGCCATTGTTTGATTGGTCTTTGTCAATTATTTACTTAAGTTTTGTCAGTCATCAGCACTTCTCTTTACTGTACGCACGAAGCAGGCATCCCGGCCATTATTCACATTAGCTTCTGTAATGGCATTGACATCAAAAGTGAAATAATTGAAATCAAGAGCATAAGCTATGTTTTTCTCACCCCCAGTTTGGTTTCCATTCCACTCCAAATAAGGCTGTTGCGGTGTTCGTGCCCAATATATGGCGCCCATTCGGCGATAAAGGAATTCGAAAAGAGGCGACACATCTTGAAAATGCTTATAAAGAGGAACACTCTGTTGATAGGCATGCGTCAAAACCGGCTGCGAACGTGTGCAAGAATATCTTAAAATACCCATACCATTACGAGACACACCATTGGCATCCTTATTGAGGTCTTCTTGAGCCTCTTTCCTATGTCCGTAGCCCGACCTACCTATGGGGAAGAAAACATTATTTGTATTATTTGCACTTTTCTCATCTGTAGGATTCCAATAGTAAGCGAATATTCCACGCATACCCTTCTGATTTTTTTTGGCAGAGGGATCATCACGATACCATCCGTTCACCATTTCAAGGGATGACTGAGTCTCCGTAGCTCCATCGGCATACAACACGCCATAGCCAAACTCAATATACTTTGTGAGATAGAGCTGTTCGAAATCGCGCATCGTGGCTGTTCTTGAAATTTCCATAGGGCTACCGTCATCGTTTTTGGCTTCAGCAAAACCATTTGTATCACCTTTATCAAAACTGGTCCAGTTGGTCAAACTACTGTTCACACTTCCGTCAGGGTCAAGAATCGTCAGGGTAGTGTGTGGAGTAAACCCATCCTTCGACTGCTCATAGAATATGGGATTTCCATTAGCATCCTTATAAATGTTGTCAATAGAAGAAATGGCAGGGAGGGCACCATGTTTGAACATTGAGCCTTCGTCGCGCGGGTCGGTCGCCATCTTGTTGGCTCCGACCATATTGAAGGTATTCCACACTGTGGCAGGAGCATTGCTGTTGTTATACACCGGACCTCCACCACAGATAGCCTGTGGGGCATATCCCTGGCGTACAAATATCAGGTGGGTGCAAGTGTAATTGTGGTACTTGATTCTTACGATTGCATTCTTGTTGCCTGTAGATGCCAACCGGTTGAACTTAATTGTAAAATCAATCTCTGAGCGTGACGATCCCGACACGCGCTGCTTTCCGTCAAGTGTAATGAAATTGTCATCGCCCAACACTTCGGCCATCCATGGTCCGCGTGATATGATCGGGCGGAACTCGCCATCAGCCCTCTCTGAACTCAAGAACTTAAGATTGACATGAAATGGCTCGGAATTACCGGCCTTACGGTACACGCCCTTGGGATTTACCACACGGCGCACCTGCACCACGTTGACTTTTGCCGTATAATTCTTTTTCTGAGTATGGTCCTTGATATTGCGCACAGTGGCGGAAAGGACAATCTTAGCCACACGCTGATAACCCACAAAAGGATTATTGCCTGAATATCCGGTCTGCTTTATCAGAATCTTCTCACGGGTGAAGATGGGAATATTGATGGAATAATTTCCCCGCTGACGCTTCACTTTTATGGCTTCCCTATCTGACCTCTCATCCGTAGCGGGCTGTGCATTCTCAATGATTATTCTTTCACCATGATTCACTTTATCATAGCCATCACCGGCATTTTTCCCATCAAAATAATCCTGGTTGATGGTATTTGCACCCGCCTTATCATACCCGGGAAATGCAGTACCGGTACGGACATCAGTTAGTGCCGATTCGTCGCTTGGCATACGCAAGGAAAGAAAACCATTGCCCGTGTACTTGTTTTTGTCTGTCAGATATGGATAGCTATCATCACCATCGGGTATCTCAGGGGTTATTTCATAATCCGGATCAGCAAGATCCTGATCGGCTCCCTCGCCGAAATCGTTGTTGCATGTAGTAGGATACCACGGATTCTTTTCGATAGTGGCCTTCATGTCCACCACCTCCCATTCATCCGACAGGATAAACTCAAAGGGCAGATATGCATCGTGGTTGTAGACATACGATACATACCATGGATTCGGCACCTTGAATCCTTCCTCACGCTTGTAGTCGATATGCCAGTGGTAATCATCTGCGCTTCCAAGGAATCGCAGGGTGAGCTTATAATGGTAGTTTCGCTCGGCATTGAAATCATCTGTGACATTCTTGCCAAGCATGAAGCGATATTTTATGTCGTTCTCGACACTCTCACCGTTAGCCTCTGAAATGTGATGTGCCGTCACCTCTATGAATGTGCCGTAAGGCATGCCATCCTTTTCGTTATAGCCTTCGGCTACCCCGCCGTCGGAAAGGTTAGGTACGGGAGTACGGTTGTAACCATCCCTGACTCCCTGCATATTCTCATAAAAATAGAGACAGTCGGCGTCCTGGGTGTGCAGGTCCTTCCTTGTCTTTTTGTCATCGCAAAGGATGTAAGGCGACAGTCTTGTGATGCATGGCCATTTGTCATAATCATCTCCTGAGCCAAACTCGATAAAACTGCCGTCGGAAGGAATCAAGTCATTTATTGAAGAGGGATGATTATTGAAATCCACCATGTCCTCATCATCTGAGATAGGATTGCCGAATCCAAGACTGCAATCTGAGGCTATATCGAAGACCCTTACATCTTTTATATATATGCGAATATTGTCGGATAGCGACGAACCGTCGAAATCCACGGTTATCTTGGAGGCGCAACGACGCATCCACGCCCTCAGGGTCAGGTCCGGACGGTCGACCGTGACAACAGGAAACTTGCTTCCGGCATGCGGAACATCATGTCCTGCAGGAGCGAAATATCCAAGCATCGCACGGTTATTGAGATAATTATCCTCATCCCAGTCAACCCTCAGGTTCCGTAGATCTTCTATAGAAAAATCATGGGGTCGGATTCTGAAGGTCTCATCTTCCTGCAAGCGTGCAAGCGAAGTCTTTTCCACTATGATATTTCCGGAAGCATCACTATGATATTTTCCTATATTGGCGACAGCCACAATATAATATTGACCGAAAGGTAGCTTCAGCAAAAGATTCCTCACCGTCTTTGTGTCGGTCTCCGCCGACGCACCGTTGCTGGAGTCGGCATTCACCCTGTCGGCATCTTCCACTTTATAGCCCGTCGGCTCATCTATCTGTAGCAGCTTACCGTCGGCAGCGGAGAAGGCAAGGATCACCATATCGGAAATGGAGTTGAACCCTCTGGCGGGAGCCACGTTAGATGCCCTGGAAAGCTCGCCTCCTGCAAAAGGAGAAAACGAGGCCTCAAGGCTGACCACGGTCATTCCGTCAGCGCCTCCGTCGACGGAATAAAGGATATCATCCTGACATCCCGGAAGGACTGTAAAAAGGCCTCCAAGCATCAATATATATAATAATGACTTTACTCGATTCATAGCGTATACTTGAATAATTGTTATTGAATAAGATTGCCATCCAAATCCACGGCCTTCCCGATAGTCCCGTCTGTCTTGATTTCCTGAAATCCTGTCTCATTTCCGTCGGCATCCTTGTTGATGATCCAGCCTGTAGATGTGGCCGCATCCCAGGATTCCACCTCATAGTACTTTCTGAACTGAGAAATCTGACCAAAATTTTCGATAACACAGAACAGCAAGCCATCGTCCTCGGGATCTATGACTATCGAATTATGATTTTCGAAATGATGGACTCTGCGGTAACCGAACTTGTCCTTATAAAATTTCTCCGACTGATTGTTGCCAAAGAAAGACTCCACAAGTCGTGCGTTACAATCTTCACCATCATCCACCGTACCGAAATTAGATAGCACATGGCAACCCGTACGGTCCTTGACCCACAGCACCGCATCCGACATGGCCTCGTACTCTCCCACAACTATGGCATAATAGTCGCCTTCTTCCAGACGGATGCGTTTTCCGGTCGTATGGTTACCGTTCTCGTCCTCCTCCTGTGGGAACTTGTGATTAGGATTATCGTCGTTAATAAAATCCAGGAAATATTGCGGATATGAATACACTGTCTCTCCGTTCTCGTCCACCACCACATTTCCGGCCTCGTCACGCTCAGGTGTCGGAATAATCATCAGGTCACCACGGCTGTCGCGCATCAAGCCGAAGCCGAAATTTAGCACCTGTTCTGCAAAGGGCTGGATTTCAGCCTTTGCCTCCATCTTGAAGTTCATGGCTGAAAGGGTGAAGCGGTAGATGTTGTTGCGCCAGATATCGTACGTGTCAGTGCCACTTTTCTTACCTTCAGGAGAGAAATAGATGTACTGTGCCTTCTTTTCGGAACTCACGGCAGCCCATTCATCATTTGAGATACTGCCTTGGCTGAGAATCACCTTAATTTTACACTCTGTACCGTCGGCCACGTCTTTATTAATATATTCAGGAATATAGGCTATCCATTTTTTTTCTGTCGGATTTTTCCGCGTCATCAACAAAGAGCCGATGGACTCCGCGGAGGAAGCATTGACATCCTTGTCACCGTCTTTCCAGGGAAGATGCACATTATGAATAAAATCTGTATCCCAGTTATAGCCATTATAGTATGAATCATGTGTCGTGGCATTCTTTGGAGAACAGTAGCCCTTGGGATTGACATTGACAAGCTCCACCCTTTCAAAATCCAGATTTGCGTCATTAAGGATCACCTCCACCTTAGCCATGGCGCGGAGCAGCGGGAGGGGATTTTTTGTGAGATCAACAACGATCCCACCCTTTATTTCCTTATCGCCGTCTTCCGTGGTGACCCAGTCAGTGGTTTTTATATAGTCATTGATATCATATTCCCTTACGCCATAGAAAGGAATCAACCTGCCTTCAGAGATGTCGAGCCACTCGCCATCTGCCGGATTGGCCAGATGATTGAACTGAGCGTGCGTGCCGGTGCACAAGTCCTCGATGGTTGTCGTGCCCGGGATAAGGACATATCCTCCCTCCGCACTCCCTGATGACATTTCCACAGGGTATTCAGGCCAGTTGAAAAGAGTCACGATCTTGAACTTTTCGGGAAGATCGGCTGGTGCCTCTCCCTGAAAGCGATAGTAGGTCTTTCCATCGTCGGACCCTATATAAGTGTAGACTAAAGTATTGAAAGAGCTGAAATATTTATTATCCGCATCAAAGAAATAGATACGGTACTTATCCTTGCCGGAAATGTTTAGGTAATTCTCAAGACCTTCTCCCTCCTCGAAAGTCATCCCAGAATCGTCCGCACGCGAACCACTCATCGCAATGGTGATATTCATCTGCGGATTAGTGGAGGCCGCCTCCAGAATATCGGAGAAAGAATCATGCGAGCAGGCTGAGAACGCGCCGGCCAGCAAGGCCGGAGCGAGCATAGTCAGTATGGTCGTTTTCTTTATCATTGTTCAGATATTTTTGGAAACCGGATTATTGAAGGTCGGCGTGGTTGAGCACCACACGCCATGAATTGATGATTACGGTAGAGGCGAGCCAGTGATTGTTGTCGTCGAGGAAGAAAGTCATGTTGTACTCGTCCTGACGGTCGAGATATTCCTGATCGTCCATCTGGCGATGATAGTTGCCTTTCACCAGAAGCGCGTAATCTATCACAGGGATACGTGCCACAAGGTCACCGTCATCGCTCTTGCGGATCACCAGCATGGGATTTTTCTTGTCGGGGCCACGCGTATCGCTCGAAAATAGACGGCTGGTAGTAAGCTCCGCCACTGCCACATTCACATCGGTGATGGCGCGTCCGTCAGGCGAATAGCCACTGTCAGCCACATCCACCCCGGCAGACCCTGAGTATTTACTCCAGGCATGATAGGTGATAGGCTCGTCGTCACGCATGGAGTTGTCGGGATGAAGCCATCCATTCTCATCTTCGATCTTGAAAGTGAAGTCGTCGGCATTGATATCCTTGCCCGAGAGGTGCTGGAGCACGATGCGGAACACATTGGTGTCCTTCGTCAGCGGCATCGTGTAGGTGTATTCCCCTCCATCATCGTTGACCGGCAGCTCCACTTCAAGTTTGCCATGGAAGAGAGCATGGAGGTCGTCCGTCGAGACAGCACCGTCCTCATCGTGGTATGTGCGGTTCAGGCGGCAGTGCAGTGTGTCCTGCGCCTCACCTTTGGTGATACCGGGCACAGTGAACGACTCGCCATTATCGAGACCACACCACGCCATCAGCGAATATTTGCCGGCGGAAAGCGGAAGGTCTATGCAGTAGCCCTCATCTGCGAGGTGTTCGCCTGAATCGGTAGTCTGCCACACGATACAGCCGTCGCTGTCGAACGCGTAAAGGCTGATGGATTTCACCTCATTGGAAAAGGCGTCGGCAAACTTCATGTTCATGTCGTAGCGGAAGCGCAGACGGTAGGTTACATCGCAGTCTCCCTCATCGTCGAAAATGATGCTGTCGCATGATGAAAGAATACACAGCGAGAACATCGCGAGCGAGGCTACCATCAATCTTATGAAGTTGTTGAACATTTTCATTGTCGTGTAAATCCTATATGTATAAGCGGCATTAGAAAAAGAACGGCGGGACACGGGAATGTCCCGCCGTTCGTGAAAATATGTCGAGATATATCCTTGGGATATGTTGGCGGACTTACCAGTCGAGACTTACATTCTGGTTCACTACACGCCACGAAAGGATATTGAGCCGGGCTCCGAGATAGTATGCCTCATTGGAAGGCTTCTGGGGAATGATCGGATCTTCGGGGTCGTTGGGATTGTTCTTATGACGGTTGAGCACCGGAGTGCCGAGACCGTACACTGTATTAATCTCAATATCATAGATATGATTCCTTACTATACCGTAAAGTCCTGTTTCCTCAGCTCCTGCATTTCTGTTGAGGTGAGCGATATCCACATAGTAGTATGTGTCACCGCCGTCCCAGCAGCGGGCACCTGGCATATTGGAAAGGATCGCGTTGGCCTCTTCAGTAGAGAGCTTGCTGAATGAGGTTTCTCCATTGAGTGTGCTCTTCTTGTAGAGGGTCTTGTTGAGATTCGGCTTCAACTGGATGTAGCTCAGATAACGGCGGCTGTTTTCCGACTGGTCATTAGCCATTCCGGCTGTCTGTCCGTTGACAAGTTCAACATCATCTTTTCCGAGACTCACTTGAGCGTTAGTCTCATCGCCTGTATATATCAGGTCACCGATGCTGTTGAGCATCGCAATTACCAGATCCTGTTTTGCATACTTCACGTCGCCCCAGATGGCGAGATCCACCGGAGTGGCATTTTTTGCTTCATCAACATTGACAAGGACAGCCCTGAAATAAGCCTGCGTACGGTTTCCTACCTGGGTGTCGGGATTGTAACTCGATTTCCTGCCTGTGTTAGTCATAATTTTTTCTGACCAGTCGGCAGCATTTTCCTGGCAATAAAGGGCATCCCCGTCGTAGGTGACAATATTGGGATTATCGCCCTGGCTTGAACCGCTCTGGCGCTTCGAACCGATTTTGGCTGTGGCATCGGAATGGCGGTGACGGTGGAAAGTCACGTCCTTGGCATTCATGGCCCAATATGACCTGTAACGGTCGGGGTCATTCCATGCCCATCCGTCAAAACTCCATGCAGGGTTCACCTGCTTGAAAAGATACGATTTGTCAGTGTGACCGCTTAGATCCCATCCGGTGAACACCACATATATCTGTTTGCCATCATTGGTCTTGATATAGCGGTCTTCGCCTGTTTTATCTTTTTCGGTAAGCTTTACCGCCACATAATCCTTCCCATCGAATTTCACTGTCTCAGTCTCCATTGTGGAAGACCATGACGTGGACACACGCACCTTGGATAAGACGCGCTCAACGTACATTTCCACAGGACTGGCTTCGGCTTCCTCTCTTGTAGCCTTGATGTTGACAGGCGAAACCTTTACCTCACAGCCATAGCCATCAGCAGCGCCGAACGAAGAGCTTGTCATTACGAACAAGTCGTCTTCATTGAGTTTGAGACGGTCTGATTCAAAGCCTAACGAACCGGAAATTTCTTTAAGCTGCGACAATGACTTGTTGTCATCACCAAGACCCAGACCATCGAAATTGGCCACAGCCAACATCCTGTCGATTTCATTCCAGGTATGAGATCCATCCGTGCTTGAAAGGACGATGACAGCCTTAAGTTTTTTCTCCACATAAGGCATGTTTTTTCCTTCTTCAACAATCTCCGTACAGTCATAATAGCTCTTTCCTGCGGCAGTGATTACATACGGATCGCCATTCTCCTTGAAGAAATAAAAACGCAATGATTCTATCTTGTTCTCCTGGTCGAGACCTTCCTCATAGAGGTCGCCCGCCTGATCGCCGCCGGCCCTTGAATTACCCTCGGCGTTGCGGATGGACACGGTCATGAAGCGTGTGTTCATCTCGTCTTCCGGCAGGTTTGGCTCATCCGGCATTATTTTCTCATTGGAGCAGGCAGTGAGGGCGAAAGCCCCGAGGAGACCCATTAATAATTTGTTGATTTTCATATTCAATTGGTTTAATTTTATTTTTCTATTAATAATAATAACCTTATATGCTCGTAATCTTAAAGTTGAGCTTGCGAAACTTGAAATCTCTATTTATTCAAGAGTGATTCTTTTGTTTTTTTGCATTTCGTGTGCTCGTAATTCTTTTATCTCGTTCGACAGCTTTTGTGCCGTTTGATTTCCGGGAATCGATTTCAGCAGCGATTCGGCCGTGGTGTAGTCACCCTTTATGTAGGCGAGCGCACCGCGGGCATAGATTGCATCTTCAGAGTCGCCCGCCTTGGCCAGATACTTTTCGGCAGAGGTGAAATCCTTTCGTTTCAAAGCCGCATAGGCCGTGTTGATGGCAGCGGTAGGGTCGTCGGGATACATCGTGGCAGCTGTCTCGTACACCTCGAAATATTCGTCGCTTCCAGGCTCGCATGCATTCGCAAGGATATAGAACTCACGGAGAGTGAGCCGGTTGGGCCTCGTGTGCATCACCTCGCGTATCTGGTCGACATCGTCGATATGCTTCACCCGATATTTGATCTGATACTCGGTGTGGCGCAGCGCGGGATAAAAATTCGCGAGCATGAACTTGTACTCTTTCGGGAATTTCTTCTTCAGAAGAGCCTCCTTCGGGTCGGGAGCGAGATCAGAATCAATGATCTCAAGAATCTCCGCCTTGTGGTCGATGTTCGACGCCACCACAGCCTTTCTCAATCCATCCCAGTCCTCAGGCTCGTAATCGGTGCGTATGACCTCAGGACCGAAATTATAGAGCTGCCGGAGGTGTTCCTTCAGAGCCTCGGTCCTGCCCTTTGCCAGGTCGGTGTTGTGGGTGTACGGACTTTCCGGCGAGGCGAAGCCTTTGAGCCACACCCCGGTGATTGTCACGCCTTTGTCGTTGAGCACGGTGTCGATGGTGTGCTGGATCTTGAGGAGTTCCTGAGGGTTGCGGCGGTAGGTGGAGTTGATGTCGGTCTTGTTCACCACGAAATCGATGTATGCCGCGCCGTCAAGCGAACCTTCTATAGTGTCGACCTTCATCTTTGTGAAATCGGTCATCACAAATTCCGGTTCGAAAGGATGGCGGATCTTTGCCACCTCGTCGGTACGCTCCTCAATCAGACAGTTGGTGCATCCAAAGACCTGTCGCCTTATCAGGAGGGATGCGTTATCCATCCAGGGTTCGAAACCCACGGAAGCCAGATAATCATATTCCCCGGGGCGACGTGAGCTCTCGAAAATGGTCTCCTCGCCGCGTGAAAGGGGCTTGCTGTCGTTGCGCAGATAGTTGAGGTAGCGCTGACGGCCATACACCCCCACGGATGGGAGCCTAAGCGTATCGCCCTTCTCCGATACTATCATGGGAGTCATCACCTGGGCGCGGTTGCTTTTGACATCTACTTTCCGGAGGTCGATATCCATATCCACCACCATGAAGTCGCCGTGACGGTCGAAATCAAGACTGTCGATTTCAACCGGTGTCAGTGTGCGGGCGCCGGCGATTTGAAGGGTCGCCAACAGTACGGCTGTAATTATCGTTTTTTTCATAATGTTGGATTTGTCAGAAAACGTATTCAATGTTCAATGCTATCTTTGTAGGGCCGAAATAGTTGTGGGGCTGGTTCTCCTTCACCTTTTTGCCGCAGCCCTTGCAGCGGAACTGGTCATATCGGGTGTAGGTCCATCCGATGCCTATCTCTGCCTCGATGTTCCAGTTTCTGGCGATCGGCCAGTCGTAGCCGTAGGCTATGCCTGCCCCACCGAACCATCCCTGGAACCGTGAGTCCCTCAGCTTGCGGAAATCGGTGCCTAAGAAATTCATCCCCAGGTCGAGGCCACCTACATTGTACTGTCCGCCCAAGAGGTGGGCTCCAACGAAATGACCCGAAAAGCGGTCGCAGAACCAATATCTGGCCTCGGGCTGCACCACCCAATGGCGCCACTGACGGTCGTGCGACAGTTTCCAGAGGTTCATCTCGCCGGAAAGATCGACTGTCCATTTGGGAGCCACGCCGATCTCCACCGCCGCGTTGGGGTTCATGAAACCGTCGCTGAGGAGGTTAGTCTTTACAGCCACATCCTGTCCGTGTACCGACAGATGAAGCAGCGGAGCGAGAATTATTAACAGGAGATATTTTATTTTCATATATCGTTGGTTGGAAAATACATTAATCTTTCTCACGTCTCGCAATCGAGACGTGAATCTTTATTCTGCACATGCCGCAAGGTTAACACGATGACATCGACATAGGCAGACCCGGCTCATTATTCCGAAGAAAATGAGTCTTAAACTAAATTAATTACGAATTGATTTTTTACGATGTAATTTTTACAATAAAACAGGGAGGAGAAAGTCTACAATACATTAGATGTAGATATAATCCTGGAGATATGTGTTTTCAATATAATGGTGATCATAGTGCAAAATTGTACTGTAGGTGGTCGTGTGTATGATTTAATAGTATAATTAAGAATTGGTTATGGTTATGAAAATATTGTGTCTATAATTTTTCTTTTACAAAATTACTAAATAATCATGTCATGTGCAAGCACTTTCATTTTTTTTCCGAATTATTTGATATAATTTTGCAAATAAAATATAAACGTGGAACTCCTCATCTATCAATTATTTTATAATACATTGATAATCAATGTAGAGACGCGCCATGGCGCGTCCGCCTGACAGACAGTAGTCACATATTTTATGGTGGTGCTAAGCGGCCGCGACATGCCGCATCCGCTTGATAGCCGGGTGGTTACATAATCGTCCGATGGGACTGACATAAAAAAGCGAATCCAGTTCTGCATTCTGAATTCGCCCGATAAGTGGAGTATAGCGGACTCGAACCGCTCACCTCGACACTGCCAGTGTCGCGCTCTAGCCAGATGAGCTAATACCCCGATTGCGTTGCAAAGTTACGCATAATTTTTACAATAAAGCAAGGATTTCTTTAAATTTAATATATTTTAATACAGCGATATTTAATTTAACTTTACTGCTTTGCTTTTTGTTCATAATTTTGCAAAACTAAACAATTGATTCCTATGAAAAATAAAGCTATAATATTACTGGCGTTTGTAATCGCTTTTTTCGGATGTTCAAACGCGGCATCGAAAAGCGAGACGTCCCGTGCTGACAGAGCAGCATCCCCCGAAGATTCCATTGCGGAAGTTACAGTGGGAGCGCAGCGCACGGATATGTATCTTCCGCTCCTGAAAGGCAAGAAAGTGGGTCTGTACTCCAACCACACGGGCATGGTGTCAGCCGACAGGCACACCCTTGATGTGCTGAAGGACAGCGGTATCGACGTAGTGTGCGCGTTCTCACCCGAACACGGTTTCCGTGGCACGGCAGATGCCGGCGAGAAGGTGTCGAGCAGCATCGACCCCTCCACAGGCGTGCAGATCGTGTCGCTCTACGGCAGCGGCAAGGCCCAGGCCATGGAGAAGGCAATGGACCGGATAGATGTGGTGGTGGTCGACATCCAGGATGTGGGACTGCGCTTCTACACCTACTATTGCACGATGCTCGAACTGATGAACTCAGCCGCCCGCAAGGGCAAGGAGGTGGTGGTGCTTGACCGCCCGAATCCCAACGGCATGTATGTCGACGGTCCGATCCTCGACATGAAATACGCCTCGGGAGTGGGTCGCCTGCCGATTCCCGTGGTGCATGGCCTCACCTTGGGCGAGATGGCCCAGATGATCAACGGCGAAGGCTGGCTTGAGGACGGACGCAAGGTGAAACTCTCCGTGGTGCCATGCGACAACTACACCCACAGCACACGCTACGAACTACCCATCGCCCCCTCCCCCAACCTGCCCACCATGCGCTCCATCTATCTCTATCCCTCGATATGCTATTTCGAAGCTACCCCCGTGAGCCTCGGACGCGGCACCGACCATCCTTTCGAGATCTACGGACACCCTGCCATGACCGGCCGCTCGTTCTCCTTCACCCCCGAAAGCCGTCCCGGTGCCAAAGAACCGCCGCAGAAAGGCGTGAAATGTTATGGCGAGGACCTGAGCTCGCTCGACACGGAGGATATCATAGCCCAAGGCATCAACCTCACCTACCTCATCGACGCTTATCGCGACGTAACGGCTCATTCCACCAATGCCGCCGACAAGAGATTCTTCACCTCCTTCTTCGAAAAACTCATCGGGGACCCCTCGGTGCGCCAGATGATAGAAGATGGCAAGAGTGCAGAAGAAATCAAGGCGACGTGGGTCGATGATGTCAAGGCCTTCAAGGAGCAGAGGAAACCGTACCTCCTTTATAATGAAGAATGAAAAAATGAAAAATTGCCATCAGGCTCCTCTTTTTCTTTCATTACTGCTTTCACTCATTTTTAATTTTTCATTTTTAATTTTTCATTGATAATGTCTACGCCACTCATAGTAATAATCACCATTGTCGGATATTTTCTATTGCTGATGTTCGTGTCATGGCTCGCCAACCGTGGCGGCAGCGACAACGGCACTTTCTTCACTGGCAACCGCAAGGCACCGTGGCCTCTGGTGGCCCTCGGCACCATCGGAGCCGCCATATCCGGCGTGACATTCATATCGGTGCCCGGCATGGTGGCAAACAAGAGTTTCGCCTACCTGCAGATGATGCTCGGTTTCATCGTAGGCTATATCGTGGTGGCGTTCGTGCTCGTGCCGCTGTTCTACAAACGCAACATCATCACCATCTACGGTTATCTCGAACAACGCTTCGGAGGCACCACCTACCGCACCGGAGCCTGGTTCTTCTATATCTCCAAGATGCTCGGGGCGGCCGTAAGGTTCTTCGTGGTATGCGCCGTGCTGCAGCTGCTTGTATTCGGTCCGCTCCATATCCCGTTCACCTTCAATGTTATAGTAACCATCGCCCTTATATGGCTCTACACCAACCAGGGCGGAGTGAAGACCGTGGTGTGGACCGATGCGCTCAAGAGCTTCTGTCTTGTGGCATCCGTGGTGCTGTGCATCTGGTTCGTGGCACAGAACCTCCATTTTTCCGCCTCGGAAGCGATATCTGCAGTGGCATCACATCCCAATTCGAAGATGTTCTTCTTCGACGATCCATCGTCGAGCCAATATTTCTGGAAACAGTTCATCGCCGGCATATTCATGACCATCGCCATGACCGGACTCGACCAGGACATGATGCAACGCAACCTCGCCTGCGTCAACTCCTCGAAATCGCAGAAAAACATCATAGTGAGCAGCATCATACAGTTCTTCGTCATCGGGCTTTTCCTGGTGTTAGGCTGCCTGCTCCTTATCTTCATGGAACGCAACAACATAGCCATTCCTGAGAAGACCGATGACATCTTCGGCATCGTGGCCACCCACCACACCATGCCTGTGATAGTGGGCGTGCTCTTCATCCTCGGACTGGTGGCCGCCGCCTACTCTGCAGCCGGATCGGCGCTCACCTCCCTCACCACCGCCTTCACAGTCGACATCCTCGGTGCCCACCGCAAGGGCGACGACGCAAGGCTCACACGCACACGCAAGGGCGTGCATGTGGCCAATTCCGTGATCATGGGATTGATAATCATTGCATTCTATTACCTGAGTGAGCAGGACGCAATTTCTGCGGTCTACACACTCGCATCCTATACCTATGGACCGATACTCGGACTCTTCGTGTTCGGTATGTTCACCCACCGTCAGGTACGCGACCATGCGGTGCCGGCCGTGTGCATTGCCGCACCGGCATTGTCGTGGCTGCTCCAATGGGCGCTTCTGCACCTGTGGAACTATCAGACGGGCTTCGAACTGCTGATCATCAACGCAGTGATCACGCTTATCGGACTCTACTTATTATCCACCAGCCCACAGAGCACAAAGACCACCTGAAACATTATGGCCAACGACTTATTTTCCAAGTACATCTGGCTTATCGACACAATCAAGAAACATGGAAAGATCACCCGCGATGAAATAAACAGATGCTGGCTCAACTCATCTTTCTCCAACGGTGTGCCAATCCCCCGACGGACGTTCTACAACTACAGGATAGCCATCGAAGAACTGTTCAACATCAACATCGAATGTGACCCTTCGACATTCGAATATTTCATCGCCGACGAGGACGAGCACAAAGAGAGTGTGACCAACTGGCTGCTCAACTCCACAGCCACCAACGGACTTATCACCTCGGCGCGCGATGTGGCCCACCGCGTGTTCCTGGAAAATGTGCCCTCGGCACGTGAATACCTTTCGGTGTTCATCGAGGCCATGCGCACATCCACGGCAGTGAGGTTCGACTACCATCCCTACACACGCTCCATTCCCACCCGGGGAGTGACAATCGAGCCTTATTTCACAAAGATTTTCAAGCAGAGGTGGTACGTGGTGGGACGTAACATCAAGGAGGACAAGATAAAGACCTACGCCCTCGACCGCATGAGCGATGCCGTGCTCACCGACCAATATTTCACCATGCCCGACGATTTCGAGCCGGCGAAATATTTCACCGACGCCTTCGGTATAGTCGTGGACCAGAGCGAACCCAAAATCATCACCATACGCACCGACAGCACACAGGCTAAATATTTCCGCGCGCTGCCGCTGCACCACTCGCAGAGCGAGATGGTGCACGACCAATATTCGGTGTTCGAGTACAAGATGAGGATCACCAACGACCTGGTGAACGAGATCCTGTCCTATGGCTCGCGGGTGGAAGTGCTCTCGCCTCCGGAGCTGCGCTCGATAATCCGCAACGAGATCCGCCGCTCGCTGGAGAATTACTGACCCCGTGTCCCCCGCAAGGAAGACACGGGTCAGGCGACCTCAATACCTTATTCCGCAGACCGACTCGCCGGGCACTATCATGCAGCTCTCGGTGAGACGCATGTCAGTGTCGGATTCCACATCAAGGATATCGAAAATCTTGCGCTTGAGCCTATGGTCGGGCGCAGCAGGATAACCTATGGCTATACGGCAGCCTCCACGCAGGGCATATTCGGCAAAAGCCTCGGCAAAGCGGTCGCACAGCAGTTTCGCCATTATCGCCGAATAGTCGTCGCCGGCCTCACGGTAGCGTCGGCTCAGGCTTTCGAGTCCCACCCCTGCCGTCAGGGCAAAGAGCGTCACCTCGCAACCATCGGCCCTGCCTGAGCGGCGCAGGTCAGCCGCCACATGTTTCAACGGCAGCTTGTAGAGGCCGTCTTTTCCGTCGAGTATCACATCATCGCCCTCCACCGATGCACGGAATGTCCTTGCCACTCCCTGCATGCGGATGGTCTTGTCAGCCACCCATGAAGCTATCATCTCATTCGCGTCGTGATACAGCCGCACGGCCTCATCACCACGCTCGGGATCAGAGAAGATGGCAGGAGCCTTGCCCGGGATACCCCAGCCGGCAAAAAAGAAATCCCAGTTGAGGAAAGGCATCAGGTCCTCCACCGTAGGAGTGGACAGAGTGCGTGAGGCGTACGATTCCTCCGGCTCGCCCTTTCTCGGAGGCATAGGCACATGCTCTGCCTCCCCGGACCCTCTGCCGTAGAATTCATCGCGCAGCAGCTGCTGCTTTTCCTTCAGACCGGCTACGTATTCCGTGCCGTCAGGTCCGAGCAGACCCTTGAGCACCATCACATTATCTGCGGCATCACGCGAATGGGCCACAGGAGCCTTCGTCGCCGGCGCTATCTTCACGGCGGTGTGTAGGGCGGAGGTTGTAGCTCCTCCCACCACAATGGGAATCGACAGACCGCGTCGCTCAGCCTCCTCAGCCACATGTATCATCTCGTCGAGCGACGGCGTGATGAGTCCGCTGAGACATATCGCCGACGCACTCTGCCGGATTGCCTCGTCGACAATCGTCTCCGGAGCCACCATCACCCCGAGATCCACCACCTGATAGCCATCGCATGCCTGCACGATGCCCACTATATTCTTTCCGATATCGTGCACATCGCCTTTCACAGTGGCCAGGATTATCCTGTGGGCGGCCGATGTGGATGCCACGTCGCCATCGCCTGTCATGTAAGGCTGCAGGGCGGCCACCGCCTGCTTCATCACCCTCGCCGACTTCACCACCTGCGGCAGGAACATCTTGCCCTCGCCGAAGAGCTGCCCCACCTTCTCCATGGCTGGCATGAGCATATCGTTGATCACAGCCACGGCATTCCCCGTGAGGCTGTATGCCTCTACGGCGTCGGCGGCGATGAAAGTGGAATCGCCCGACAGCAACGCATGTGCGATCCTCTCGTTGCACGATTCATCACGCCACGCAAGGTTCTTCTCCGCCACAGACGTGGTGCCGGTATCGGTCATCGCGCGTGCGTGTTCTATCAGTCTGTCGGCGGCATCCTCCCGGCGGTACAGCACCAGGTCCTCCACCAGCTGGAGAAGCTTCGGGTCGATGTCGTCGTAGAGCTGCACCATCTGAGGATTCACTATCGCCATATCCATCCCCGACCTGATGGCGTGGTAGAGGAACACAGCATGCATGGCCTTGCGCACGGCGTTGTTGCCACGGAAGGCGAACGACAGGTTCGACACGCCGCCCGACACCTTGGCGTATGGCAGATTGCGCTTTATCCATGCCGTGGCGTCGATGAACGCCTTGGCATAGCCGTCGTGCTCGGGCATTCCCGTGGCAACAGCCAATATATTGGGGTCGAAAATGATATCCTGGGGAGCGAAACCAATCCCGGTGAGCAGACGATACGCGCGCTCGGCCACCTCGATCTTCCGTTGATACGTGTCGGCCTGACCTTTCTCATCGAAGAGCATCACCACGGCGGCAGCGCCGTAATCCATGATGGTGCGGGCGTGGCTTAGGAACCGCTCCTCTCCTTCCTTGAGAGAGATGGAATTGACTATACTTTTTCCTTGCGCACACTGCAGTCCAGTCTCGATGACCTCCCATTTGGAGGAATCTATCATCACCGGCACTTTTGCCACGGCCGGTTCGGAGGCCATGAGGTTCAGGAAATGCCGCATGGCCTCAGTGCCGTCGATCATGGCATCGTCCATGCACACGTCCACTACCTGGGCACCTGCCTCCACCTGCGCCACGGCTATCGAGAGGGCCTCGTCAAAATTACCCTCGCGGATAAGCCGCGCGAATTTGGCAGAACCCGCCACATTGGTGCGTTCACCGATATTCACGAAATTGGTGCCGGCAGTGAACGCCAGAGGCTCAAGCCCGCACACCACACATATATTGTCGGGCTGCGGCAACAGTCGGGGAGCATATTTCCGGGCAAGCGGCTCTATCGCGGCAATATGCTCGGGAGTGGTGCCACAGCAGCCCCCCACGATATTCACCAGCCCCTCGCGGAAATATTCCTCCACATCGGAGGCGAACATCCGGGGTGTCTCGTCGTAGCCACCGTCGATATTCGGCAGACCGGCGTTGGGATGCACCGAGACAGCCACTTTGGCCGTCCGTGCCAGACGCCTCAGATAAGGCAACAAATGCTTGGCACCGAAACCGCAGTTGAGACCCAGTGCCAGTGGACGCGCGTGTTCCACCGATGCCACGAAGGCCTCTATGGTCTGGCCGGAGAGTGTCCTGCCGGAGGCATCCGCCACCGTGGCGGAAATGATTATCGGAAAATCCGGCGAGATGTCGCGTATGGCGCTTATGGCTGCCTTGGCGTTGAGGGTGTCGAACACTGTCTCAACGAGCAGCACGTCAGCCCCGCCGTCGATGAGTCCCCTCGCCTGCTCGCGGAAGGCATCACGCATCTGTGCGAACGTCACCTCCCTCGCAGCCGGTTCGTCGACACGTGCCGACATCGAGAGAGTGCGGTTGGTGGGACCCATCGAACCGGCCACATATCTGCGACGCTCCGGTGTGGAATATTCATCCGCCGCGCGGCGGGCCACCTGTGCCGAGGCACGGGCCATATCGTAGACCTTGTCGGCCAGGCCGGTGTCGGCAAGCGATATGGCATTGGTGTTGAACGAGTTCGTCGATATGATATCCGCCCCGGCATCAAGATATTTGCGATGGATATCCTCAAGGATATCAGGAGCAACGATGGCCAACAGATCGTTGACCCCACGGTAAGGCTCCCACTCGCCTGTGAAGCGGGCAGCCGTGTCGTAGCGGCGCAACATTGTGCCCATTCCCCCATCAAGGATCAGCACACGCGATTCGAGTTCCTGCATCGGCTTATTCCTTCGATTTGAGAGCCAGGGCATACATCTTCATCTGCTTCACCATTGAGAGCAGACCGTTGCTGCGTGTGGGCGACAGGTGCTCGCTCAGACCTATGGCATCAATGAAATGGAGGTCGGAGGAGAGGATCTCGTCGGGGGTATGGTCAGAGAGCACACTGATAAGCAACGAGATAATGCCTTTTACGATGATGGCGTCGGAATCCGCGGTGTAGTGCACTTTTCCATCCCGGTAGTCGGCATTCAGCCACACGCGGCTCTGACACCCCTCGATCAGATGTTCAGGGGTCTTATATTTCTCGTCGATGGCAGGGAGTGAGTTGCCTAAATCGATGATATATCCGTAGCGGTCCATCCAGTCGTCGATGCCGCTGAATTCGTCGATTATCTCTTCTTGTTTTTCGTCTATTGTCATTTTGCATCGCTGGTTATATGGGTGAATTGTGAGGAGTGAAATGTGGTACCACCCGGAGACAAACTGCCATTTTTCACTGTTCACTTTTCACTATTCATTATTCACTGTAGATGAGGTTAAGCAGGGTCTGGCCCACCACGCGGAGTGTCTCGCGGTCGATGTTGTCGATATTGTCATCGGGGGTGTGCCAGGTGGGATTGAAGCTGCCTGTGGCAGGATGTTCGTTCTCTATGATGTCGATGGTGGGTATGCCGGCCTTGATGAGGTTGATGTGGTCGTCGATCACAGGCGCACCTATACGGTCGGGGAACCGCTCGGCGAATCCTGCTTTCTCAGCCGTCTTCCACACCTTGTCGTTGATATGCTTAGCCGTGTACTCGCTGAAATATTCGCGGGGGAACACTGCGTCCTTGCCCCCTACCATGTCCAGGAGCACTCCATAACGCACCTTCGACAAATCGAGCGTAGGATTTTGTGCCCAGTATTTCGAGCCTAAAGCCCATGTCTCTTCGTCAGTCGGACGAGCCGACTCATCAGCGTGCCGACCATAATCTTCG
Source organism: uncultured Bacteroides sp. (assembly GCA_964480085.1). Classification (GTDB taxonomy): domain Bacteria; phylum Bacteroidota; class Bacteroidia; order Bacteroidales; family Muribaculaceae; genus CAG-873. The sequence goes on from CAYZPI010000059.1 coordinate 20,043, forward strand.
GCATCCACCAGCAGCACATCCACCCCCACTTTGGGATTATCGGCTGCCAGCACTCTCACCAGTTCGAGTATCACACCCACACCCGATGCTCCGTCGTTGGCACCGTCGATAGGCGTGCGGCGTTTCGAGGCATCCTTCGCCTGATCAGCCCAGGGACGCGAGTCCCAGTGGGACAACAGGAGTATGCGCTTTCCAGCCGCCGGATTGATCTGTGCCGTGATGTTTCGGGCATTTAGGCGGGTGCCGTCGTAGGCTGTGAGGGCACAGGAATCTACGCTTACGTTGGAGGCTCCGAGCTGACTGAGCTTTCCGGCGAGCCATGCTGCGCAGCGGGCGTGTGCGTCGCTGTTGGTGACACGCGGACCGAAGGCCGTCTGGGCCGCCACGTAGGCGAAGGCACTGTCGGCATCGAAAATGGCATCAGCCTTAGCCTCCGCAGCAGTATCGGCCTGAGTGGCGGGTTGCGCCTTTCCGCAGGCGGCCATTGCGGCGAGCGACAAAGATATCAATATGTGATTGAGGTAGCGCATAATCCAAAGAAATCAAAAATCCTAATTGGTAAATCCTGATCTATCCCGATTAATCCTGATAAATCCTGATTGATGATAAATCCAGATTAATCCCGATAAATCCTGATAAATCCAAAAAACCTTAAATCTACAAAACAAAAAAAGGGCAAGCTTACTACATCGCACCGCTACAACCTCATACCCTTGCTTCGGTCAAGACCTGGGGGAGTTTTGAGGGAGCTGGTCGTGTAGGACTTACCCGACTGCAAAGGTACGCATTTTTTTTTATCCACCAACAAAAAAAGCATAAAATATTTGCTTTTTTTTGTTAAACGGCTATTTTATAAAATGTTTTTTCGTAATTTTGCAGCCAAATCTGCTGAATATCCAATCAGATATGAAAAAATACAATATTGTAAACAACACGCTGGGCTGGCTTTGCTTCTTCATCGCGGCTGCCACCTATCTGCTCACCATCGAGCCTACAGCAAGTTTCTGGGATTGCCCGGAATTCATCTCCCAAGGAGCCAAACTTGAAGTCGGACACCCGCCGGGCAACCCTATCTTCATGCTTACGGCCCGCTTCTTCGTGACCATCTTCGGAGGCGACATCACCCGCGCCGCCATAGCCGTCAACTCCATGTCGGCCCTGCTGAGCGCCGCCACCATCCTGCTGCTGTTC
>CAYZPI010000060.1:0-20956 GCA_964480085.1 uncultured Bacteroides sp.
GCAAAAGGTTCTACAACCGCCAGTTTGTCACGAGAAAGCATGAGAATTCAGATGTCCTTGCCCGTTTTCAGGATACATTGGCAGATTATTATGCCAAGGGACTTCAATTTAAGCAGGGGATTCCGACTATCCAATATATAGCGGATTGCCTATGTATGTCTCCCAACTATCTCGGTGACCTGATCAAGCGATTTACGGGAGAGACGGCAGGAAATCATATAAGGAATTTCCTCGTAATTCAAGCCAAAAACGGACTTGCCGCAGGTAAGACAATCTCAGAAGTGGCTTACGATATAGGGTTGGAATACCCTCAGCATCTTAGCCGGATGTTTAAGAAACAGACAGGGATTACACCTTCCGAATACCTCCGACAAGTAAAGAATAAATAAAAGTCAAGCGTAGGACCAAATGAAACAAAATCATCCAATCCTGCGCTTGATTTTTATTCGTGTATGTTTTTATGCAACTTGGTGCATTTGCCTATTACAGACCCCATGGCGATATAGGAGTATGTAGGCATCCCGAACAAAACATACTATTTTATCCAGTACAGTGAATTTATTGGATAAAATTGGTTATCTTAGTGGTCTAATACGGTGCGATATGAATTATACCAATCAAAGGGATGAGAGGGATGAACTGATGGCTCCTCTTTATCAACAACGCGATACAAAATATGATTTTGATGATTTGCTCGCCCAGATACATAGTCTTAGCGCCATCAAAAAGAAGCTAATATTAGGCAAGTTAAACCTCAAAATATTTACATAAGTATATAAATCGCCTTCTCGGATAAGATTTTCAGCCTAAAACATGTCTATTACCATTTCTTGTGTGTAATTTTGTGAAAGGCATTTTTTTACTCACAATGGAAAGCAATAAAGACAAAGATTTTTTCTTCCCCGGAAATGCAGTGAGCAGCGAACCCGATTATATGAAAAAACATATTTATTGCGGAATTTGATATCCTGTAAGGACATCATTGGAAATATTATGTGTAAACTTTTTTCCTTTGACTGTTGCAGTATTTAAGATATTGTAGTATCTATATAATAACAGAATAACTAAAACAACTAAAGAATTATGAAAAATCTGATCATTCCCTTAATTTTCATAGCATGTCTTTTTATGACAAGCTGTAGCCATGGTGACGAACCTATCGTACTTGATAACATTGTTGGATGTTGGACTCTTCAGTACCCGGAAGGATTGCAAACAGAAGGATTTGTCGAATGGACATTTAACTCAAACGGTGAACTCATTATCCAAACCTATGACGTGTTTTCAGGAGATTACACTTCCATGTATGACTATTCAATTTCTGAAGAGAACAAATCCTTAACCATCTCAGGAAATATTAATAATGCAGAAGGAGAAACTATCCATGAAAAGTTCGCCATCTATGAGATTGCAAAACTCTCAAAAAAAGCATTGCAGATAAAGCAGTCATGGGTGAATACCAGCTTTGAGGATTTAGCACCAGAAGATAAAAATGTTTTTCTCTTAGGTGGCTTTAAGGGGGAATCTTTCAATCGCAGCTCTTGCCTCAACCCTACATACTGATCAAATGGATTATCGTATAACTCGCCACGTAAAGGCATAATGGTAAAAGCAGATCTTTATTAAAACGTGAAAAGCAAGAGCTCATAAATTATTGTTGACTAACTTGAATTACTAAATGAAACAATATCTCTTATTCTTTTTTCTCCCCTTATGGTTTCTTTCTTCTTGCCAATCGGATGAACCGATGCCAGAAGAAATAAGAAATGAGAAAACTTTGATAATGTATTTACCTTGGTCGTCAAACCTAACTGGCTATTTTTATCAGAATATAATAGATATGGAATCTTCAATAGAGGAGATGGGGGGATTGTCAAACGAGAGAGTGATTGTATTTATTTCCAAGACCTCCAAGGAAGCATCGCTGTTTGAAATTAAATACGAAAATGGCAAATGTCAAAGACTTGACATAAAATCATACTCATCTCCGGCCTTCACTACTGAGGCTGGTATTACTCAAATTCTTGATGATGTCATTTCTTATGCCCCTGCAAAAAGATATTCGATGATAATTGGTTGTCACGGAATGGGATGGCTTCCTGTTAATGCAAGCAGAGCCTTAAGAATTCAGGATAAATACCATTGGGATTGCATCGATGGACCTTTGACACGGTATTTCGGAGGAACGACATCAGAATTTCAGACCGATATATCAACTTTATCTTCAGCTATTGAAAACGCCGGAATTAAAATGGAATATATTCTGTTTGATGATTGCTATATGTCTTCCATAGAGGTTGCATACGAATTAAAAGAGGTTACCGACTATCTGATTGCATCAACCTGTGAGGTGATGGCTTATGGAATGCCCTATGCCACTATGGGCAGGCATCTTCTTGGTCAACCTGATTATAAGGCAATTTGTGAGGATTTCCACGAGTTTTATTCAAACTATTCCGTTCCATGCGGCACTTTGTCAGTCACTAATCTATCATATATTGAAGAAATGGCACATTTGATGCGCCAAATTAATGCCGAATATTCTTTTGACGATTTTCAGAGAGGACAATTACAGAATTTAGACGGTTACTCGCCTACCATCTTTTATGATTTTGGCGATTATATAAATTTATTACTTGAACAGAATATAGCCCCGGAAAACATAAGACAAGAATTTGATGTATTAATGAACCAACTTGTACTGTACAAGACTAATACAGATAATTTTTATACTGCAACTCGGGGTCCAATTAAGATAAACAGCTATTCAGGCATAACGACATCTGATCCCAGCGTAAGCCCAAGAGCAGCAGACAAGAATAAAACCAAATGGTTCTGTGCAACGCACTAACAAAAAGACAGAAGACCTATTTTTATGGAATTAGCGTATAATTCCTTGCTGTGACGATATTACGCGCATATCTCACATAATTCTTTGGAACGCTACCTTGACTTGATCCATCAGCACCAACAAATTGCCTTTCAATCTGACGATTCTATTTGGCTTGGCATGTCTGTGGTATCGCTTTCTACCCATTCAGAAACAGGTCATATAACAATGTCCTGCCGCGATAAGACGGAATACTGGACATATAACCCATTTATTGAAGAATATTTTTTAGCCGTTAAACTTTTTGTCTTGTATTGAAATTTTATATAACCTAATTTTGCCACAAAAAACCTGTAAGATATGAAATCTGTTACATTATTTTCTGTCATGGTTGTCGCTTTAGGCATCTCGTCTAAAGCAATTGCTGATTTCCCCCACCCTCCTGCACACATTGATCTGTATGAAGGAATCAACAATCTAACTGTACCGCTAAGTTATGAGAAATCAGAGATAAGAGATGGAATTTCGTACACCCTGCCTGTCGATTTGTTCGACGTTGACAATAAATCAATGCAATTGCCCTCATACGCCAATGGAAAACGGGATACCAAAACGTCTGAACCATATAGCAAATCAAAAAACAACACTGCAAATCTGATAGGCTTCAAGGCTGTGACGGATGACTATGGACAGTTGAAATCTATTTTGGAAGCCAATAAAGGAACCGAAATAGATTCTCTTGTAGTGGTAGGACCGATGAACAAGGATGATTTCAATGCAATCTGGGACTGTGCAGTTCAAACTTGAAATCGGGATCGTTTTCATAGCAAATTCCGGTCGTTAAGATCGTTTCCCACCGTATTTTTTTTCAAAAATAGAGAAATGATCTTCTCCCCATTTCAGCATTGAATCGATTATCGGCAAAAGGGATTCACCCAATTCGGTAATAACATATTCAGAGCGCGGAGGCAATTCTGGATATATGGTTTTGGCGACAAGCCCATCCTCCACCATCTCTTTAAGCTGGATGTCAAGCACCCTTGGTGCGGCTTCCGGAAGACATTTGTGAATCTCGCTCGGTCGCATTGCTTCGCCTGATCGTAACTCGTCAAGGATACAAGATTTCCATTTGGACTCTATAAGGCTCATAGTCAGCCTTAGCGGACAATCAAGGTCAATTGGTATTTTCTTTTCGTATGCCATTTTTTTAGTTTTGAGATGCAAAGTTAGTCAATATTACTGATAATCAGAATACCGAAAAATTTTTCCATATACGAAAATTTTTTCGGTACTTGATTTTCGTACATTATCATTATACCTTTGCAATCAGAAAACAAATTAAAAATATAAGAATAATGCGAGACAAAATCAAGGAATACGAAGCAGTGGCAAAAGCCGCTGAAAATTTCGTCAAGAGTGTTGCCGAGGGCAACAGCTACTATGCAAGACAACTTTTCACTGATGACGCGGTACTTTTCGGCTTACTCGATGGTGTGTTGGAACATGGTTCAATCGAGCAGTTCTACCACAATGTCGATACAGTAGGAGCCGGTGACAATTTCAAGGCACGCATTGATGTTCTTGCTGTAGAAGAAACCGTAGCTGTGGTTCGTGTCCTTGAAGAGGGATGGGGCGGACGCATCGACTTTACCGATTTCCTTCTCCTGCTTAAACTTAATGGTGAATGGAAATGTGTGGCAAAAGCTTACAACCAAAATTCAAACACCATAAAGAAATAAACCGATGAAGATAACTGTCATCACGGGATCGCCCCGTAAAAAGGGCAACACCTTCGCAATGGTGGATGCCTTCATAAAAGCGGCAGAAGCAAAAGGTCATGAAGTGGTGCGCTTCGATGCAGCAATGATGAAAATATCCGGATGCCGGGCCTGCATGACTTGTTTCAAGACGGGACAGGCTTGTTCGTTTGACGATGACTTCAATATCATCGCTCCACACATTCTCGATTCGGACGCCATCGTGTATGCAATGCCGGTATACTGGCATTCCATCCCGGCGCAGATTAAGGGTGTGATTGACCGGGTATTCTCCTTCTGTGTGGCAGAGAAGCCAATCTCAGGAAAGAAGATGGGGCTGATATGCTGTTGCGAGGAACACGATGCCTCGGTGATTGACGGTGTAAGAATACCGATGGAGCGCACTGCTGCTCTGCTGAAATGGGATGTTGTCGGTGAAGTCCTGATCCCGGGAGTGTTTGTAGAGGGTGACATTGAAAAGACCGACGGCTGCGCTCAGGCAGCGGCTCTTGCAGAAAAATTCTAACGTAAGGCACTAAGATTTAGAAGAGAAAACATCAACTATAGCTGTTGCAGCCGGATGACATCCTGCTGCAACAGCTATAGTTGTAACCTTAGATGCATTTGACAAATTCGTCATACATTTGATTTACAAAATCTGGATGCGCTATCAGCGGACGGGCAAGTCCTACATATCGGCCGCTTCTTAAAAATCACCTTAATCTATACTTGATAATCATCGCCTACAGCCTTACGGATTGCTTCATATACTTCGATTGTGATTCGCTTGCAAAATTAGATAATTTGTATTACTTTTGCAAGTACTTACAATTTAGTATTATAGTAACCATAAGGAGTAAATTATGGATTATAAACCTGTTGATGAGAAATATCTTTTTAATGGAAGAGAATATGTCTGTCCGTTGGATCTTGCTATGGAAATAATAGGAGGCAAATGGAAAGCGATGTTGCTCTTCCATCTTCAGTACGGACCGCTACGCTCAGGTGAATTGAAAAGGAGAATAAAGGGAGACATTTCTAATAAGATGTTTACGCAGATCACCCGCGATCTTGAATCAGCTGGAGTGATTCATCGAAAGGTATATCCTGTAGTCCCTCCCAAAGTTGAGTATAGCCTTACTCAACTTTGGGAGGGACTATTATCCCGAATATCCTCAGCTTAGCTCAATGGGGCCGGCAAGTTGGCAAAAAAGTCGAATCATGATCAGGACAACCGTATGCAAGTAAGGATACATAGCTATTGTATGGAACCCAGACAAACTTTTAGGAATACAACTATAATAAGTAGAACTAACCTCTTGGCAATCCACTATATAATATCAAAATGACAACCAAGGCAAAAAGAATACTGACAGAGCTGGGTGACAGCGACAGATACACCTTGCATGCACATACTCAATTCTGCGATGCACGTATGCCGATGAAAGAGTTTGCTCACAAAGCCTCTGAATTGGGATTCACACATTATGGATTCACTCCCCACTCCCCGATTCCGATTGAATCAAGTTGCAATATGAAGAAAGAAGACGTACAGTCTTTTTTCGAAGAAGTCGACAGATTGCAGGAGCAATATCCTAATGTGAAATTCTACAAAGGTATGGAAATCGATTATCTTGATTCAGAATGGGGACCTTCGTCGGAATATTTCCAGAACCTCGGACTTGACTATTCTATTGGTTCTGTCCATTTCATTCCTAATCAAGAGGGCGAGTATTATGATATAGACGGCAGACCGGAATCATTCAGGCGACGTCTGACTGAAAATTTCCACAATGACTTGCGTTACGTTGTGGATACTTTTTTCGAAAAATCTCTACAAATGGTCGAACGAGGAGGATTTGAAATTATCGGGCACTTAGACAAAATAAAGCACAATGCATCCACTGTGATGTTCGATCTGGAATCCACGCCGTGGTATAAGATACATATCGATAATCTCATTGATGCCGTGATAGCTTCAGATGTGATTGTCGAGATCAACACAAAGGCATGGAAAGAGTTCGGACAATTGTTTCCTGCACAGAGACATTGGAAACGTCTTATAAGTTCCGGTGTGAAAATTGTAGTAAACAGCGATGCGCATTATGTCGACCGTATAAATGCAGCACGACCGGATGTGATCAAGGCTCTTAATTACATTAGAGAAAAGACATGATAATTTCGAACAAAGAATTAATCGTCATCATGACGACCAATCTTTTCCTTAAATCTAATACCATGAAAGACTTTGCAAAGGTAAGATCTATATTATAGGTCGTCGAATTATCGTGTCCGCGACATAAACCAATAAAGACGCTATTTGAAGCTTTTGCGCCGGAAAATGAAATTACGTCCAAGATATTTTTGTCGCACATCCTCGTTCTGCGCCAAATATTCCGATGTACCCTGATACAGAATTCTTCCCTCAAAGAGCAGATAAGCACGGTCGGTGATGCTGAGTGTCTCAGGAGCATTGTGGTCAGTGATGAGAATACCGATATTTTTTTCCTTCAGGCTATATACTATTGCCTGAATATCTTCTACGGCAATAGGATCGACACCGGCAAATGGCTCATCGAGCATGATGAATTTTGGGTCGATGGCAAGGCAGCGTGCAATCTCAGTTCGACGTCGCTCTCCACCGGAAAGCTGGTCGCCAAGATTCTTCCTCACCTTCTCCAGACGAAATTCAGCAATGAGACTCTCGAGCTTTTCTTTTTGATATTCCTTGGAAGTCTTGGTCATTTGCAAGACAGAACGGATGTTATCCTCAACTGTCATCTTTCGGAATACCGAAGGTTCCTGAGCGAGATAACCGATCCCAGCCTGGGCGCGTTTGTAGACAGGATATTTTGTAATATCGAGGTCATCGAGAAAAATTTTACCCTCGTTGGCTTGTACAAGTCCGACAGTCATATAGAAAGTGGTTGTCTTTCCCGCACCATTAGGTCCCAAAAGACCCACTATCTCCCCTTGTTTTACGTTGATGGAAACATGGTTGACAACGGTACGCTTTCCATACTTTTTCACCAGATTGTCCGTGCGAAGCACCATGGTGCGGACTTGTCCGGAGCCGTCAGACACGTTTGGGTCAATGTCAGATTCACTGTTTTCAACTGTCCGGCTTTCCGACGCATCGGAAGATACGGGGGTATTGAAAAGAGGATCGCCGGCAAGAGGTTCCAGATCCGTTGGAAGATTCAATGACTGCACATCTTCTTCCCTATCTTTTCTTGTGAATATCAGTCCCATGCCTTTATCCTTTTGTTTTATGGTTGCCCGAAAGTCGGCTTGCTATATAATCCGTGAGGAGAGTTATCGCCACCGTATTGCTACCACCCTGAGGGATGATAAGGTCGGCGTACTGCTTCGACGGCTCAATATATCGGCAATGCATCGGCTTGAGCACATCGCGGTAGCGATCGATTACCATCTGTGGGGTGCGACCGCGTTCAATACAGTCGCGAGCAATCACCCTGATCAAACGCTCATCCGGATCAGCATCAACAAACACCTTGACATCCATCAACTCCCGTAGCTCGGGTTCATTTAGGACAAGGATACCCTCCACTATCACCACATCTGTCGGTTCTACCTTCACGGTCTCGGCCTGACGGGTGCATGTGAGATAGGAATAAGTAGGCATTTCGATAGAATGTCCCTCCTTAAGCTCCTTTAGCTGTCTGACCAAAAGCGACCATTCGATGGCTGCAGGCTCATCAAAATTGATTTTCGATCTTAGTTCGGGAGGCACATGGCTTGAATCCTTATAATATGAATCCTGCGGGATGACAGCCACCTCACCTTGGGCAAAACTGTTTATAATTTTATTGACGACGGTAGTCTTGCCGGAGCCAGTACCGCCGGCGATTCCAATCACCAACATATATAAATCTGACAAAAAACCAAAACTGTGTTTTATAAATATAATGGCACGAAATTACGAAAAAATCATTAACTTTGCAAAGATAAAAAAAAATATAGAGCAAAAAAGATGATTTTGACTGATTCCGTTGCCTATTTCGGCAAATACTGTCTGTTTATAACAAAGGTGTTCAGTGTTCCGGACCGCTGGAAAATCTTCGCAAAACGCACATTTCAAGAAGTGTCAAAGCTTGGGGTGGATTCCATTCCTCTTGTACTGATAATATCGGTATTCATAGGTGCAGTGATCACCATACAGATGAAACTTAACGCCACGTCGCCACTGCTTCCGGCTTACGCCGTCGGCATGACGACACGAGAAATCATACTTCTGGAGTTCTCCAACTCTATTTTATGTCTGATCCTGGCCGGAAAAGTAGGTTCCAATATCGCATCAGAGATAGGCACAATGCGAGTGACCGAACAGATCGACGCCCTGGAAATCATGGGTGTGAATTCCGCCAACTACCTTGTGCTTCCAAAAATTGTGGCATTCGTGGCATTCATACCGGTCCTGGTGGTGCTATGTATGGGCACGGCACTGTGCGGCGGCTACATGGTGGCGCTCTTCACCGACATGATACCGGTGTCGAAATTCGTGTACGGTCTGCAGGCCTTTTTCCAACCCTGGTACGTGTGGTATGCGTTGATAAAGTCGGTAGTCTTCGCATTCATCATATCATCCGTAGCATCATTTTACGGATACACCGTGAAAGGCGGATCCCTCGAAGTAGGCAAAGCCAGCACCAACGGCGTGGTGGCCAGCTCAATACTGATACTTCTTGCCGATGTGATACTAACAAAACTCCTGCTGCAATGATAGAAGTAAAAGACGTAGTGAAGTCGTTCGACGGCAAAACCGTGCTCCATGGCATCAATGCCACATTTGAGACTGGAAAGACAAATCTCATAATCGGACAAAGCGGTTCGGGAAAGACCGTGCTGATGAAATCGCTTGTCGGACTGTTAAAGCCAGAAAAAGGACAGATACTGTACGATGGGCGCGATATCATCAGCATGGGAAGCAAGGAGATGAAGGAGGTCAGGAAAGAGATAGGTATGTTGTTCCAGGGGTCGGCGCTTTTCGACAGCGAGACAGTGCTCGGCAACGTGATGTTCCCGCTGATAATGTTCACAGGAATGACCTACGGGGAGATGAAGGACAGAGCGGAATTCTGTCTGGAAAGGGTAAAGCTGCAGGGAGCCGAGAACAAATATCCATCAGAAATATCAGGCGGTATGCAGAAGCGGGCAGCCATAGCACGCGCCATAGCATTGAATCCGAAATACCTCTTCTGCGACGAGCCCAATTCTGGTCTTGACCCAAAGACATCCATACTCATCGACGAGCTTCTAAGCGACATAACACATGAGTACAACATCACCACCGTGATAAATACCCATGATATGAATTCTGTGCTCGGTATAGGAGAAAACATAGTTTTCATATACAAAGGATACAGGGAATGGGTGGGCAATATGAAGGAGATATTCTCCACCACAAGTCAGGCCCTCAACGATTTCGTGTTCGCCACAGATCTGTTCCAGCAAGTGAAGGAATATATTCAGCAACACGGCTTCACAGCAAAGGGAGCCGCCCGACGCAACGCAGGCAGAAATGAAATTCAGTGACATACCGGGACACGACGATGTGAAGACCCGTCTGAGAATGATGGCCGACACCGGCAAGCTTCCCCATGCGTTGCTGCTTGAGGGGCCGGCAGGCGTCGGAAAGTTCTCGCTTGCCCGAGCCTTCGCCCAATATATTCATTGCAGTAATCCGACAGCCAATGGAGACAGCTGCGGACAATGTCCATCGTGTCAACAGCATGCCAGCTTCAACCACATCGACACCATCTACAGCTTTCCCGTGGTGAAGAAAGACAAATTGAGATGCTCTGACGACTACCTTCCGGAATTCAAAGAACTCTTGAATGAAGGACTGTTCATGAATTTTGAGAAATGGCTTCTAAAACTCGACAACATCAACGCGCAGCCACTGATATATGTAGATGAAGCCAACGAGCTTATCAGGAAACTCAACTATACGGCTCACGGCTCCAAGTACAAAATAGTGATGATGTGGCTCCCCGAACGAATGAAGGAAGATGCGGCCAACAAGTTGCTGAAACTGGTTGAGGAACCCTACTCCGATACAATTTTCATATTCGTGTCAGACAACGGCAGGCAAATCCTGCCCACCATATATTCCCGGACGCAGCGCATAACAATGAAGCGTTATGATGAAGAGCTTATAGAACGATATCTTTCGGAAACATACAGCCTGGAGGATGAAGATGCGCACGAGATAGCCCATCTATCCGAAGGGAATATGGCCATGGCTATCGATATGCTCAGCGTGAAGAAAGACTCTACAGTATTTCTTGAATTATTCATGGAACTGATGCGCAAAGCCTACACACGCAATGTGGCAGATCTGAAGAGATGGGCAGAGAGGGTGAATGATCTGGGCAGGGAAAGATCAATGAAATTCTACGACTATTGTTCGAAAATGATGAGAGAGAATTTCATACTCAACATCAATATTCCGAGCATCAATTACATGAACAAGGCAGAAAGGAATTTCAGTGAGAAATTCTCACCGTTCATCAACGATCGGAATGTCGAGGATCTTATAGCGGTAATGAACAACGCCAAAAAAGATATCGGGGCAAATGCGTATGGCAGACTCGTGAATTTCGATGTTGCCATTAAAGTAATATTATTCCTGAAAAAGTAGAGAAGGTGTCGGAGAAGAAATTTCTGCAGCAGGTGGCCGAATATTACATCGGCAAAGATGAGGATCTGTCAAATCTCGTGATGGTTTTTCCCAACCGGAGAAGCTCATTGTTCATGCGTAAATATCTGCAAGATACCATGTCTGGAACTGGTTTTTTGCCTCAAATGATGTCGATCACTTATTTCACCCAGCAATTCAGTCCGGCCACCCTTGCTCCCGCAAATGAACTGGTATTCCTACTTTACAGGGTGTACTGCCGTGTGTTGACAAGACATAAGAAAGCGGATCAAATTCCGGATTTTGACAATTTCTTTTTTTGGGGCACGATACTTCTCAACGATTTCAATGATGTGGATGCTTATCTTGCTGATGCCAAAACTCTTTTCACCAACATAAAAAGATTGAAGGAAATAAAGGCAAACTACCTCACGGCAGAACAGAAGGAAGTGATAGAATATCTGTGGGGGGAGCAATTTGCCATGGAAGACGACAACATATTCTGGCGGCACATCAGACACGGGGGTAACGGAGAAGAAGAAAAGCCTTCGGACAAATTTCTGAATCTTTGGGAAATCATGTACGAGCTTTATTCCGATTTCCAGAATGCACTCCAGGAGCAAAATCCTCCCCTGGCATATTCAGGAATGCAATCGCGCCATGCGTGCGAAAAGATCAGAAGCATGGGGAAAGATGATTTCAGAGGCTACAGGTTTGCATTCGTTGGATTCAATGTCCTCTCGCTTGCGAGAATAAAGATATTCAAGAGACTGCAGTCGCTTGGAATCGCTGACTTTTTCTGGGATACAGCTTCGCCATTTCTTGCTGACACCTATGGGAAACCCACTGCTGCCGGACGCCAGATATTGCCTTTGGCAAAACGATTCGCGCCTCCAGAGGATTTCCATTCCTTACAGCTCTCCGGCGAGAATGATATAGAAATCATATCCGTTCCATCAAACGTAGGCCAGACGAAAGTAGCCTCAAGAATTCTGAACGGATGGGCGGAAGAATGGGCAAAGGATTCAACCGACAAAAAGGTGGATGAGACATTTCTGATAGAAACAGCGGTCGTGATGGCCGATGAGAACCTGCTTGTACCATTGTTGCATTCAGTTCCTGAGAACATACCCACAATAAACATAACGATGGGAGTGTCGTACAAATCGACACCATTTTCAGCACTTATGTCGGCAATCATCTCGATGCATCTCAGGTCATATAAAATCAGGGACGACTATCATTATTTCTATCAGGATGTGCTGAATGTGGTGTCGCACCCGCATATTACGCTGATAGCACCAGAATCCTCGGCAGGAATTAAGGATTGGATAATGAAAAACCATATCTTCAATATCAATGCGAGGAATTTGATGAGCCAATTTTCCGATCTGGCATTCATATTCACACCCATAACAGAGGAAAAACAGATCGACAACGTAAAAGCTTACATAGAGACCCTGATAAAGAATCTCACTGAAAAGCTGAGAAAATCAGCTAACACCCTTTCCGGAAAAGGACTGTACGAGATAGACATACTTCAGGGATATGCGGACGAGATGCAGCATCTGTGCGACATGATGAAAAAATACAATATCCAGGTTCGCGAACATACATTCCTGCAAATGATCGAACGCACGATGCTGACCAAGCCTATCAGTTTTACCGGTCAGCCGCTGAAAGGTTTGCAACTGATGGGGGTGATGGATACCCGCACGCTGGATTTCGACAACGTCATCATGATGTCACTCAATGAAAAGACATTCCCCAGACGCACCTATAGTCCGTCGTTAATATCCATGAATCTCAGAAGTTGCTACGGTCTGCCCACCCAGGAACAGGAGGAATGTTCGTATGCATATCAATTCTATAGAATCATATCAAGAGCAAAGCGTGTGCGTCTGCTGTATGACAGTCGGACCTCAGGAGTTTCTTCAGGCGAAAGATCAAGGTATCTGTCCCAGCTCGTATTCCTAAACAAGGACAATCATCCACGGTTGCGCACAGTGGAATTGAACAAGGGGAAAAATGAGGTGAAAGAAGTGGTCATCGAGAAGACCCCGAAAATAGTGAAGGAGTTGAACGAATTTCTTCCTAACGGAAAACTATATTTTTCGGCCTCGGCCTTTAAAACTTATTTCCAGTGTCCAGTGAGGTTCTACTTTGAATATGTGAAAAAACTACGCATATATGAAGAGACCATCGACTATATAGACGCAGCCTCTTACGGCACTGCTACGCACCATGTCGTACAGGAGCTTTACGAGACTTACGCAAAGGTGCCGGGCAAATCCAATACACTTGTCACAAGCCAGGTAATCGACATGATGATCAATTCGGATATCGAGTCGCTGGCCATGAAGGTCCTTAACGAAGAATATTACCACGGAGATTACACCGGACGAATGGACAGAATGCCGGGTGAAGGAAAAGTGACATCCCTACTGATTGCCAAATATGTGAGAAAAATGCTTGGAATTGAAAAAGAGATGGCACAAAAAGAACCTTACATTTTCTTGTCCAACGAATTCGGTCAGGGAAAGAAATATCATTGGACCATCAGTGATAAATACACAATCAATTTCAAAATGTCGATTGACAGGGTGGATATTCTTCGCGATTCAGCAGTGCCAGAGGAAAGAGAACTGAGGTTTATCGACTACAAGACCGGTGATGACGCCCTCAGCTGTCGGGACATGAACAGTATGTTGTCCAATCATCAGAAATCAGCAATTTTCCAATTACTCCTCTATTGTTACGCCTATGCTGATCTCAAGGGGCATAAAGGGGGAATCGTTCCGATGATATATAAATTTCAGACTATCGCCACAGATGGTATTAAAAAACTGAAAATAAACGGAAAAGATTTGACTGATTATCGTCAGGCCGACAATATCGGCTTTATGGAGGCATTCCGGGAAAAAGTGGAGGAAATATTCAATCCTGAAATTCCCTTCAAACAGACAAAGGATCTGGAGAACTGCAGATACTGTCCCTTCAAGCAAATTTGCGGACGTTACCCTGATGAAAGAGACTTCTGATGAGCGGAATATATATACATATACCTTATTGCCACAGCAAATGCGCCTACTGTGATTTCTATTCCACACCTGTAAGAAAGGATGAGCGCTCGCTTGTGGACTGCATCATAAGGGAATTGGAAATGCGCCTAAACGAGATAGGCAAGATTGCCACAGTGTACATCGGAGGAGGGACACCATCGGTGCTTCAGGACACCGACATAGAAAAGATGCTTGGAAAAATGCAGATTTCCGGATGTGATGAAATAACCTTAGAAGTGAATCCCGAGGATGTAAGCATAGAGAGAGTGGAACGATGGAAGGACATGGGCATCAACCGGATAAGTATGGGTGTGCAATCATTCATAGACAGTGAACTGAAAATCATTGGACGCAGACATGGAAGAGCTGAGGCAATAAGAGCAATAGAGAACATCCGGGATGGCGGAATAGATAATTTCAGCATCGATCTGATCTACGGACTTCCTGAACAAACAACGCAGTCCTGGAAACAATCCCTTTCTACGCTCTTTGATTTCTCCCCAAAACATTTTTCAGCCTACATGCTCACATACGAGCCGCGTACACGCCTGACAGCAATGCTTAAATCAGGAAAAATCACTGCCGCGGATGAAGACACTGTCGTTGAGATGTACTCGACCATGATAGAAAAATCCCGGGAGGCAGGATATGAGCATTACGAAATCTCAAATTTCGCAAAACCGGGATTCCGGTCAAAGCACAACAGCAGCTACTGGAACGACTTGCCCTATTTAGGTTTAGGTCCTGGAGCACACAGTTTCGACTGTAAGATACGCCGAGTGAACCCACCGGACATCAATAAATATATTGAGACAATAACAAGAGGCAACACCTTCTTCGAAATCGAGGAAGAGACACCCGCCGATATCTTCAATAATTTAGTAATAACTACCCTACGCACCAAAGAAGGACTTGATTTCAAGAGAGTAAAACGAAGCTATCGCCGACAATTCTTATGTGATGCCTTTCCATACCTTACTCGCCAAGAACTCGTGGTGGCTGACAACCATTTTTCTATACCCGAAGAGCATTGGTTGATCTCAGATTCCATAATGCGCGACCTCATGCAATGAAATCATGCAGCAACCTGAATGTCATTTTGGAGGGGTTACAATCCTTTCGCCAAGATATTTTGCAAACTGGCTGCGTATCTCGAACAGCTCCTTCTGCTGCAAAAGGAGCGCGAAGGCCTTATCATCGTCCACACCACTTTTAATCTGTTGCTGTATGTCATCTATACGATTGTTGAGAATGGCAAACTTAAGTTCGAGAACGGCACGGGGGACAAGATCCCCCAACCTCTCCCTCTCTGTCTCGACATGGGCATAACGGGTATGCACTTTGCTCAAAACATGCTTTTCACAGACAAGGTCGGTGGTCAGGCGACGGATTTCATCATCGGGATGAGACAGGAGATAATTCTCAATGTAGAAGGTGCAAAAATCATCGAATCTCTGCATATATTCCCTGTCGCAACGCTCCTTTAGGATACGTTCGCGCGTCTGTATATCGGCAAGGTCCCTTGCATTCTGCCTGATATCGTCCTCGCCTTCCATCATAGCCCGGGAATATTCCGAATCGTTCTTCTGCATGAAGGCCTCACAATCAGAGGTCCACGACTGTTCAATTACCGCACCAGCCTCCAAGAATATTTTCCGCATCAACGGATCCGTAAGCAATATTCCATCAGAATCAAGCTCTTCCTGGATATATCTGATAACGGAGTAAGGTTCTTCGCCTTCCTTTTCAGGCAAAGACATCATACCATATTTCACCACATACTTCACCAACTCCCTCTCGTATACAAAGAGAGATTTCGATTTCTGCCGCAGCATCAAAGGCATTTGAGCCTCAGGGGCGATACCTTCGACAGTCTCCTTCTGAGGCATCTCGATTGTAGCGTCACCTGCGCTGACAAACTTGGATTTGTTCACGAGTTTATCGCCTACAGTCTTTCGAAGCTGAAGGATAAGAGCATCCTCATTCACATCGAGCATTCGTGAACATTCCTTGACATACTCCAGCTGAAGAATATTGTTAGGAATCACAGCTATAGTATTGACGATATCCGTGATCACGCGAGCTCGTGCAATAGGATCATTCTTTGCATCATTGAGCAGAATGCGGGTCTTGAAGCGGATGAAGTCCTCCTCATTCGATGCAATGTATTCCTCAACCTGTGATCCGGAGTGACGCTGCGCGAAAGAATCGGGATCGTCGCCATCCGGCAAGAGCACAACCTTGATATTCAATCCCTGAGCCAAGAGCATGTCTATACCGCGGAGGGAAGCCTTTATACCGGCCGCATCCGAATCATAAATGACCGTGACGTACTCAGCAAAACGATGAATCAGCCGTATCTGCCCCTCAGTGAGAGATGTTCCGGATGAAGCCACCACATTCTCCACTCCCACCTGATGCATGGATATGACATCCATATAGCCTTCAACAAGAATACACTTGTTGTGTTTCACTATGGCAGATTTCGCCTGATACAAACCATATAATTCGCTGCTCTTATGATACACAGCAGATTCAGGCGAATTGACGTATTTTGCCATCGACTTATCGGATCTCAACGTACGTCCTCCGAAAGCGACCGGACGACCGGAGACCGAAAACACAGGATAGATCACACGCCCCTTGAATCTGTCATAGACAGAGCCGGTGCGGTCTGACCGCGCACAAAGACCTGTATCTATCAGATACTTTTCATCATATCCGGCGACTTTGGCGGCATTGTAAAAGTCATCGAATTTATCTATGGCATATCCGAGTTTGAAACGTTCGATCATTGCATCGTTTACTCCCCGCTCTCTAAAGTACGCCAACCCAATGTCTCGTCCATCTGAAGTGTGTATCAGATTATGCCTGAAATGGTCGAGGGCGAAAGCATTGACCGCAAGCATTGATTCCCTGTCGCTTTCACGCTGACGCTCCTCTTCAGAGACTTCAGCCTCTTTAATTTCAATGTGGTATTTTTTTGCGAGATATCTCAGAGCCTCGTTGTACGACATCTGTTCGAGCTCCATGACGAATCCTACCGCTGAGCCACCTTTGCCGCAACTGAAACACTTACATATACCTTTCGACGGAGAGACGGAGAAAGATGGAGTGCGCTCGTTATGGAATGGACACAAGCCTATATAATTGGCACCTCGTTTTTTAAGATTGACGAAATCACTCACCACCTCCACAATATTGGCGGAATCGAGAATACGCTGCACTGTCTCACGGTCGATCTTCTTCATAGCAGTAGCAAAGTTACCAAAAAATAACTTAACAGGGCCATACAACGTTACTAAAAAACCTTAATAACACATATCTGTAGCCGATGAATTTGAGATATAATTGGATAATTGCGGAAAAATGACTAATTTTGCAGCCGAAAATTAAGGCCCAATATTTATGAACGAATCAAAAGTAGAGTTTGACCTTTTGTTTGAGACCAGTTGGGAGGTTTGCAACAAGGTAGGCGGCATATACACAGTGCTGTCCACAAAAGCAAAGACGCTTCAGAAATATTATAAGGATAAGGTAGTGTTCATCGGACCAGATGTATGGACAAGCGACACGCCATCGCCTTATTTTATTGAAGACTCAACCGTTCTCAAGCCATGGCGGCAACAATTACTGCTGCCCGAAGGAGTGACCGTGAGGACCGGGCGTTGGGACATACCCGGTAAGCCAATAGTGATATTGGTGGGGTTCAATGGCATGTATGACAAGAACAACGAACTTTTCGGAAAAATGTGGGAGCTCTACCGAGTCGACTCGCTGCATGCGTATGGCGATTACGGAGAAGCATGCGCTTTTTCCCATGCAGCCGCAACAGTGCTTGAAGACCTCGCCAGATTTTCGGGTGCAGACAAAGGGAAACGCATCATAGCGCATTTCGATGAATGGACCACAGGAATGGGATTGCTGCATGTTAAAGCCAACATGCCACAAATTGCAACGGTGTTCACAACCCATGCTACATGCATTGGCCGGAGCATTTGTTGCAACAACAAGCCTCTGTACGACTATCTCCAAGGATACAACGGCGACCAAATGGCCGCTGAACTAAATATGGAAGCCAAACATTCGCTTGAGAAGGCGGCCGCCATGAATGCCGACTGCTTCACCACTGTGAGCAGCATCACCGCCAGAGAATGCGAGCAGCTTCTCGGACGGCACCCGGATGTGGTGACACCTAATGGATTCGAGGAGAATTTTGTACCTGCCAAATCAAAATATGCAAAAGCGAGAAAAAACGCCAGGACAAAAATCCTTGAAGTGGCATCAGCCCTCACAGGCAATACATATAAGGACGACACTTTCATAACCATCACATCCGGAAGATGCGAATACCGCAATAAGGGTATCGACTTGTATCTCGATGCTCTGCGTAGACTGGCTGACATCGACACCGGACGGAAGATACTGGCATTTGTCATGGTGCCGGCATGGATGAAACAGCCCAGAGGCGACCTGATGCGGGCTATCGACAATTCCGAAAAGCAGCGCCTTGTGGATCCTGTAATCACCCATGAACTCAACAATCCATGGGAAGACTCCATCCTCAACCGCATTCACGGCATCGGATTCAGCAACATGCCCGGAAGCAGAGTGACAATGATTTACGTGCCCTGCTATCTGAATGCATCCGACGGTATCTTCGACATGACATATTATGACCTGCTTCCAGCAGCAGATGCCACTGTGTTCGCATCCTACTACGAACCTTGGGGCTACACACCGCTGGAAAGCATCGCGTTTGGAGTGCCGACTATCACCACCTCACTCTCTGGATTCGGACAATGGATCCTGTCGGATTTCGACAACTCGTTCGAAGCCTGCGGAGTAAAGGTTGTTCCGCGAGGCGATTTCAACTACGATGAGGTGAAAGAGGCGATAGCCGGCGATCTCGAACAGCTTGCAAAAGCCGCTCCTGAAAAAATAAAGAACATAAATAAGGCAGCCATGCACACAGCAGAGAAAGCTTCCTGGAAATATTTTATAAAATATTACGACGAAGCCTATACGAAAGCTCTCGTCAACGCTGCCAAAATAAACAAATAAAAACAACAATTATTAAAACATACAATCTATTATGAAACTTCCTGTAAGTAACACTAATGAACCCGTATGGCGTGACATTACTGTTAAGGCAGAACTTCCCGCCGAGCTCAAGCCTCTTGAAGAGTTGGCGAAAAACCTTTGGTGGGTGTGGAACAGCGAGGCCAAGACCCTGTTCCGCGATTTGAACCCCGACCTTTGGCGCTCCACCGGTGAGAATCCGGTCATGCTCCTGCAGCGCCTTTCATCAGAGCGGTTGACTGAGATTATCGGTGACCACGACATCATGGGACGCATCAACAAGACATACAAGCATTTTAAAGACTATATGGCTCAGCCCATGCGTTCTGACATTCCATCCGTATCATATTTCTCGATGGAATACGGCTTGTGCAATGCCTTGAAGATATATTCAGGTGGTCTCGGTGTGCTTGCCGGCGACTACATCAAGGAGGCCTCCGACAGCCGCGTGCCCATGACTGCAGTCGGATTCCTTTACCGTTTCGGCTATTTCACACAGTCGCTCAGCGTTGACGGACAGCAGGTGGCCAACTATGAGCCTCAGAATTTCAACCAACTGCCCATCGAGCAAGTGACCGACGCCAACGGTCGTGCCGTGATTCTTGAAGTGCCCTATCCCGGCAGAATTGTTTACAGTCACATCTGGCGTGTGAACGTAGGTAGAATGAATCTGTATCTCATGGATACCGATTTCGACATGAACAGCGAATTTGACCGCCAGATCACCCACCAGCTCTACGGCGGCGATTGGGAGAACCGTATCAAGCAGGAATACCTTCTTGGCATCGGAGGAATCCTGATGCTAAAGAAACTCGGCATCAAGACCGACCTCTACCACGCCAACGAAGGACATGCCGCCCTTCTCAACCTGCAGCGTCTGGTGGACTACGTGCAGGAAGGACTTGATTTCAATGTAGCCCTTGAACTGGTGAGAGCATCATCGCTCTATACTGTTCACACCCCCGTTCCCGCAGGACACGACTATTTCGACGAAGGCCTCTTCGGCAAATACATGGGCGAATATCCCGCAAAGCTCGGCATCTCTTGGAACGACCTCATGAACATGGGCCGAGAGAACCCCAATACCAACGAACGCTTCTCAATGAGTGTGTTCGCCCTGAACACATGTCAGGAAGCCAATGGTGTGAGCTGGCTGCATGGTGAG
This sequence comes from uncultured Bacteroides sp., assembly GCA_964480085.1. Lineage (GTDB taxonomy): Bacteria > Bacteroidota > Bacteroidia > Bacteroidales > Muribaculaceae > CAG-873. Next base: position 20,558 of record CAYZPI010000060.1, read on the forward strand.
GTATCCAAGAAGATGTTCGCCGGAGTATGGAAAGGATACACATGGGAAGAAAGCCACGTAGGATATGTGACTAATGGTGTGCACATGCCTACCTGGGCAGCTTCTGAATGGAAGGAATTCTATGCCGAGAAGCTCGGAAAGCAAGTATTCGCCCACCAGAGCGATCCTGAATCTTGGAAAGGCATCTTCAAATGCTCCGATCAGGATATCTGGAACCTGAGAATGGCGCTCAAGAATAAGTTCATCAATTTCGTAAAACGCGATTTCAAGGAAAAATGGCTTGCCAATCAAGGCGATCCATCGGCTGTAATGAGCATTCTCGACAAGATCAACCCGAACGCACTGATAATAGGTTTCGCGCGCCGCTTCGCAACCTACAAGCGTGCCCACCTGCTCTTC
>CAYZPI010000061.1:0-20829 GCA_964480085.1 uncultured Bacteroides sp.
ACCCGTTGGTTGAATTAAATTTCTAAAATATTTATAATGAAAAAGTTGTACATATCGCAGATAATTAGTAAATTAGTGGTGACCAAACCATTGATTACTATCATCACGCTTATGCACAACTTCATCGTAAAGTTCGCACAAATTCTCGAGATATACAAGAAATTTGCAGGAAATCGAGTAGACAAGAATGGAAATCGCCCGCATTGTGGCGTTGTTCCCAAGTTTTCCGATCTGGAGGTAATCGCGCTTTCTGCCACGGCTGAGGCGTTTGGCTATGATAGCGAGAATTACCTTTTCAAGCTGCTCCATGCAGAGAAAGGGGACAGTCTTCCCAACCTGATCAGTCGGCGCCAATATAATCAACGTCGGAAGCTCACGGCTGTTCTTGGTGAGGAAATACGCAAGGACATAGCCATGGCAATGGACGGCAATAAAGATGTATTCAGCATCGACTCCAAACCTGTCAAGGTTTGTCAAAACGCCAGAGCCAAACGCTGCGCAATGGGCAGGGATGATTATGAACGCGCCCCACAATGGGGATACTGCGCATCGCAAGGTATCCACTATTACGGATATAAACTCCACGCAGTCTGTGGAATAAGTGGAGTTATCCATTCTTATGACATGACAGCTGCCAACGTTCATGATCTCCATTATCTCAAGGATGTGCAGTGGGAGTACCACGATTGCATGATGCTTGGAGACAAAGGGTATCTCAGCACAGGGATACAACAAAATCTTTTCGAGGTGGCAAACATAACTCTGGAGGTACCGTACCGGTTGAATCAGAGGAATTGGAAGCCGCCGACATGGGCATACAGGAAATTCCGGAAAAGAATCGAAACCCTCTTCTCTCAACTCAACGACCAGTTCATGATGATACGAAATTACGCAAAGCAACCGACCGGGCTTTTTACCCGGACTGCCGCCAAAATCGCGGCTCTTACTGTACTGCAGTATGTGAATTTCGTTAATCATCGTCAATTAGGTCAAGTGAAATATGCATTAATTTAATTCAACCAACAGGTATATATAGTTTTAATATTTCAAACACATCTATTGATGTCTTATTTAATTTCCTAACGCAATCGATAAGGTCTTCATGTTTATTAGCCATTTTGGACAACGCTTCTTCTTCTTTATGAATATTGTTGATGATCTGCTCTAATGATATATAAAGTTCAGTTAATTCTAAAATAAGTGATTCAAAAGGCTTTAAAAGATTTTCTTGATCTTTTATTTCGTTTTGCAACGAAACTATAATTGACCGGACTTGTTGGAATCCAATCTCCTCACTTTTTATATTTTTATCAATCTTCTCAATCAAGTTTTTTTGATTGTTTATTTGAATTGTAGAAATTGAATCTACTCTGTACCCTACCTGATTCACCTTGTCAATTACATCTCGCAGTAATTGATTTAAGGAGTTAATAGAAAGGGTAATATTTTTGAATTTACTTGTTGCCGTTTGAAAATTCTGGACCAATTGTGAATTAACACGTGAGACATACTCGTTGTTGGATTTTATTAGTCTTTGTTCTTCATCATGAGTAGAATTAATCTTAAGTTCTATACCGGTCAATCCCCTTTTTATATTGTCAAGCTTATTAGTTGCTCCGTCAAGTTTATTGGATATCTTAGTAAAACTACTTTTTGAATTACCGAATTCAGAGGATAGTATCTGTTCAATTCTATTAAGCTTTGCTTCTAATTGAGAATGCATAATTTTATTATCATTGCCGGTTGAATACAGCTGATACGCTACCCAAGCCAACGCAAATAAGTTTAATGATATCAAACAATAATCAAACGCAGTCATGATTCAGAAGATTCAAAGTTAATAAACTGAATAATAGCTAATTTTTCGTAAATGGCTTTAATTTCAGCCGATTTGGTCGCTTCATCGGAAGATAATTTAACAAGACTTTCTTTTAAGGACTTTAAATGTTTAGCTTTATCATTATTATACTTGTTAACTACATCCTTAATATGATCATTTGTTTCAGACACGGCCTGATTAAAAGAGTCTAATAAATTATCATCGGCTGTATTATAAACTGTATCACAGTATTCTTGAATTTGCGCAACATCAACATCCGGGTCTGACATAAGGTCATCCCACTCACTATATGATGAGGATACTTTTGTGTTGACCTCATCTCTCATCTGATTTTTAAATGATTTTGATTTTTCATCAATATAGGATTGTATTTCATCGATTAACTCTTCGTCAAAAACCTTTTCTAGCTGGAGAATTGTCGGTTCATACAAATCCTTATATGTATTCTGTATCGTCTTTTCTCTCTTACGAGCATTCTTTTGGACTATACCATGCCATTTAGTGGCATCTTCAGCTTGACGAATTTTTTCAGCCTTTTCTTCTTCACCATTATAACGATTAGATGTCGAAGGTCCTGAACTACTTGAAGAACCTCCAGTCCATACTGGGGGGGGTCCTTTGTAAGTACACTATCCAGTTTATCTGCTACCCATGTCGCACCTTTTTGAATCTTTTTTCCAGTCCATATAGCAGCCCTTTTGGCATCTTCTTTTATTTCTGATGCCACATCTTTTGCTCCGTTATATGCGTCACTACAAAACTTCTTTAAGCCATCAAAGAAACCCATAAATTAAAACTGTTTGAGTTGATTATACTAATTCTATTTCTTGCCTTTAACTTTAGCTACCGACTCAGATGTCACCTCTCGCATTTGCTGAAGCAGCAAATTTAAATTTGTTTCATCAGTACGAGCATCAAGCTTCTCTTTCGCAATGCGTTTTTCAAGATTCGCGATTTGCTCTTTTATATTATTGGAATTTGATACTGTTATAGTTTCCATAAGATACCCTGAAACAGATTCCGATTTCTTACGAATGGCATCAACCAATTTTTGATATTGAGCTTTAATGTCTGTCAAGATAATATCTTGAGCATTTTTTACGGGACCATTTATTAAAATTTCTTTCAAAAATGGGATTCCCGTCCTCTTCAGAATATCATCATAGTTTAGTTCAAATATTTTCTTTGGTGACTTAAATCTTTTATATGCTTCCTCTTCTCCATACTCCTCGATGAGCTCTTCAAGTGGGACGTAATCATAGAGGCGACAGATCATCTCTCGAAGAATTTTTTGCATCCCTTTTTCTTTCCATAATTCTGGATTTTGAGAAGCTTTGATAGCACACAGAAAGTACCAAGCGGATGCAGGAATAATGTGCTCTTTTGCTTTTTCATCAGAGCCAAAATAGGCTTTGCTCTTTAAATACTTAATATATTCCGGCAAAGTATGCTTTTCCCAATATTCTTGCATATTAGGCTGGACATCCATTTGAGTTCCAACTATGTATATACGGTCTTTATAATATCTAAGTTCTGAGAACAAACCTGTTAACTGTACGAGTTCATCGCTTCTAATCTCAGCAGAACTTGATTTCTTACAAATCAAAATAACATTAGCTTTTCTAAGGTATTGTCGTGTTATATCGGTACGATAACTTACAGGATCATCAAGTCCAGGAGTATCGACCATGACAACATTTGGAGAAAGGAAACAATTTGCTAAGCCAATTTCAACCTCTTTCGCGAAATAATGTTCTGGGAATCGCGCAGATGTATATCTGTCGACAATCTCCTTCATTTCACTAACTGAAGTTGGTTTTATTATTATGTCTTGCTTGTTTAAGAACTGATCTTTTATTGAATCTGCACCCAACAAATTATATTCACTTAGAAAGTCTTCGCTATCATCTCTGTTGGATTTCTTGCTACTTTCCATGACACTATTCCATAACTCAGCCCAATCTTGTTTAGAGTAGAAAGAAATCTTAACGTAATCACCCTCTAGGCTTCTACGAATGCGAGTTAATGATGCAGTTTCAGGCGTCGGATATGATGATACAATCTCTCGGCCAAAAAGTGCATTTATCATCATAGATTTACCAGCTTTGACGGTACCTGCCACTGCTATTTGACATTCACTTTGGTTACATTTCTCAGCAAATTTATTTATATCATCAAAGATGGATGAACCATCTTCACCAAAATATGGATAAGCGATGTCGTAGCCACATAATTTCTGAAGATAGGTGATTCTCGCGTATAAAGATTTATACGCAAATTCATTGATGGCAGAGTTTGCAACCAAACCTTCTATGTCAACCTTTTGTTCATGCGCTGTATTAACAAGCTTTCTGACAAATTGTCTTAAGGTTGATTTTAATTCTTCTTTGTTAGATATAATGGAGGGATACTCCAGTATTTCCCCGCATTGAGGACAAAAAAACATTGACGATGTGTATCCGCATCGACATCTATGAGTTGCAGTATTATTCATTTCCTAAAATATCTTCGATCGCCATTGCTTGAGATTCACAAATATCGGACAGATATTTATAAAAGTCCGGTTCAAAATCTGCTATTAATTTTACTTTATCACGTAATGATTTAACTGTAATATTGTGTACTTCAGCCTTCTCGTTTATTAATGCTAAAATATCTATATTGCCTTTTAAATCATGTTTACAACATGAATCATTATTATCTATGTTATTCTGAGAGTTCCTCACTGATGTATTTGAATTTTTCAACATTTCTTTAAGCCCAATTCTATCCTCAGAACAATTCAATTCATTTGTCACTGCTTTTTCAAATGAACTGTACTCGGAATCAACAATTGTATCACCTAAAAGTAATTCCGTGTACGCTGTTTTCATCATGCCGTTAATGGAATTCATCAAATCCTCCCTATCGGGTTTGGAAAGGCACCTGAACGTTTCCTGAAAATGACGATTCATCAAATCAGGAAATAATGGCGATATCCCTCTTGATGTAAGATGATGTATATCTGCAATGAGGCTTATTGAAATCCCTAAGGCCTCGCTCATCATATTCGCCATTGCCGAATAATCTTGATTCGATAAATAGAAATATTTAGATGCATCATCTAATCCCTCCTCACCATATATTAAATTTAGCTCTGATAAAGTTTCGTACATTCTGATATTATGCTCAGATTTCTTCAATGTATCTAGTAATACAGGTGCTGGATTTGGTAATTTTGCCAATTTTTCATAGGTGCTCTTTGACCTTTGATACATAAACGGCAAAACAACATCTTCCCATCTTATATCAAATTTGATCTCTTGACGTATATGACGTTCCGGCATCTCTCCAATACCCCAACACGAAAAAAGAAATCTAAGATTCTTGCCATCGTATCTTGGTTCAAGAACGATTACAGGCATCCCTTTTGTGAAGAAATACAGTATCTCTGATGCATGCAAGCCTGGTTTAGCATTTATATTCCACGCACTGGGATAAAAAATGACCGGGCGTTCTCCACTTCTATTGTACTCTGATATAAAAATTGATTCAAGATTTTGATATATTTGATCCCATACCATTGTATATAGTTTATCCTTAAATCCAACTCTGGAGTCAAGTTGAATGGGTGTAACAAATACACTTAAAGCAACAGGATGCCTTTGAAGGATCCGTTGATATTCTTCAATTGTACCATGACCGGTTCCACTTTTGGTTTGCATAATTAAATCGGCGATAAGTGGATCATCGTTAACAATATCCCCAATCACAGAGGAAGTGGACAATCCAGAATTATGCAGCATTACAAGTGGTGGAATGTTTAAGGGATAATTCTTTAAGGCATCCTCGAACAATCTAGTCTTTAATGCATTCTGAAAATTAAGTATGTTAACCTGTAATGCGGTTTGGCGAGCGTAGACAGAAGATACAAATGCAAGCTCACGCTGGCCTTGTAGCCCTGCTTCTTGCATAGCTTTAGAAAATGCTTGTTGTCTAGTTTGCTGTTCCTCTGATAATTGCGCTTGAAAGATCATACGATCTTTATCACTGCTTTTATCAAAAGGGAAGAATCGTTTTGATAGTTTTTGAATAAAACCACCAATGGTTCTAGCAAGAACGACACCTCCAAATGTTGCTGCTAATGACATAAACTAATTAATCTAAGTCTAAAATATTACAATCTGATTCCTGATGAGAATCAGAAAGATCGCTGTAATTGTTATCATCCTCACTCAATGACACATGTGAAGAATCAATAGACAAAAAGTCCTTATGTACGAACGAGTCATGAACGCTCGATACGGAATTGCTAAAAAATTCATTGTTGTCGTTCCATCCCGCATTTTCAAAATAATCACACGATGGCAACTCGATAGCGTCAATATTTATTGGATAGAAATCGTCAGAAGTCATATCTACATCAGGCATGAAGCCGACTATTTCATTGTCGAATGAATCAATACTTTCAGATAACATCGACAAGCCGGAATCGGATTCCAACAAGCTTTTAATCTCCAAAGTCTCTAAAGGATCTGTATGTCCCTCAATATATGCGCCCAAAAGTTCTTCCGAAATAGGAAGATCTTCAATGCTGTCAAACTTTGCGAAAAGATCATCATTAATCATAGCAAACCCTCCTTTCTCAATGTTTCGACATACTGCTCTTTAGCCCTCTTGTGACTATTGTAATAATTCGGCATACTAAGACCCATAGCCAATGCTGTTTCTTCATTTGTTTTCTCTTCGACATAACGAAGCTTTATCAACTGGCTGTATCTCTTATTTGGCATGTTTGATAAGACTTGTTTAAGATCTTCCATATCAAGACTCCTAGTATTTTCTATAAAAGAGTCTTCGCTCATATCTTTTCTATCATCACCGACGTTTTCACTGACATCCAAGGCGATACGCTTCTTAAATAGCTGTTGGCAATAATGTTCAGACACAATCTTAAGCCAAAGTGTCAATGAACAGCGAAAGCCAAAGCTTTGAAGTTTACTAACATTGGTTTCCTTGTGAGGCCAAAGAATATATAGATATATCTCATTGATAAGTTCGATGGGAGTATTGCAATCTGTATAGTATTTGTTATGGATTGCCTTAAACAAAGGATAGCACTTCTTATACAGAAACTCTTTCGTGATGAAGGTGTCCCTGCTCAAAATCGCTTTCACGATTTGTTGGTCAGTATATTGGTCTATTCCCATAAATTTAGTATTAAGATACGGTTTAAGCATACTCTCTTAACAAGAGATATGGATTGATGTTAAATAAATATTCCCGACAATATACAGAGGTAAACTGACTGGGAGGCAGGGCGCCCTCGCCCTGCCAGTTGCTTCGTATCTTTTTGGTTTCGGTGGAGAGGATGGCAGGGCGAGGGCGCCCTGCCTCCCAGTCAACTATTGCTTCTTTCCCCAGTAGGTCTTATGGTCGCCCAGACCGGCATAGACGATTGTGGCGCGGCGGTTGCCTTCCCAGTTGCACTCGCGCATCAGGTATAGCTCAACGCCATTGCTCAACGTGAGGGTCTGGCTTGCGGCATCGAATTTCCATGTCACACCCTTCCACGGACCGGAGGCAATCTTGTGGTCGGAGCCGAATTCCATCGACTGCGAACCACGCTGCTCGCCGTATTTGTACGACATGTCGATATGATCCCATGCTCCGGCTATCTCAGCCTCGCCGATAGGCAGCTGCGGCACGGCACCATAGCGTTCGGGCATCACCAGGGGCCAGCCGTCCTTGGTCCAGCGTATGGCACGCACATGTCCGAGCATGATGGCATTGGGAGCCCATGAGTCGTAATTGCCGGGGTAACGCGCCTGCGAGGCGTAGAACCAGTTGTCGCCTCCGTCGCTCCACACAGCGCAGTGCGAGATACCCACCCAGCCGTGATCAGAGCCGAACTTATAGGGATGCGTCACGATGGGATATGCATCCCCACCCTTCTCCGACACGTTGGTGCCGTACATGTCCACATACGGTCCGTCGACCTTGCGCGAGCGCACAACGCGGGTATTATAAGGCACGTCCAATCCATCGTAGGCCATGAACATATAGTACCAGCCGTCGCGGTACACCACCTCCGGACCTTCCGAACCCTGCCAGCGTTCACCCATCTTGCGGGTATTCACCAGCTTACCGTAAGGAGCTATGTCGGCAGCCGTACCCCAGGGGTCGGGCAGCGGATTGAGCGTCTTGCCTGTGGCAGGATCGAGCTGCACGGCAGCGAACCCGCTGTGCCATGAGCCGTAGATGAGCCAATGCTCGCCCTCGGGCGTGATAATGAATGTGGGGTCGATGGCATTCCAGCGGTTGTAGGCCTTCCAGTCGTTATCGCCGTTGCGCTTCCAGTCGGTGCCGCGGTCGGAGGCCGCACAGATCACGAATCCCTTGTCCTCCCATTTGTTCGATGCGGGGTCGGTAGTCTCCATCAGTCCGATGAACGAACGCTCGTTCCACGCGCCCGGCTCGATAAGCGTACCGTCGTTCACCACCGAATAGTACATCCTGTATTTCCCGCCGCCGATATTTCTTGCCACGGGAGCCCAGAAGCCCTGCGCGTTCTTAGTGACATCAACATCGGGCAGCCCCAGTTTGGCACGGTATTCATTCACCTTCTCAGTGATCCATTTCGGGCTTCCGGTCATCGTAGCGCCGAGATACTCCCAGTTGACAAGGTCACGCGAACGCCTACCGTGGAAATGACCGTGCCCGTCGTGTGCGTTGCCGAACGATGCGTCGGTCTGATACATATAATAATATCCGTCGTCGGCGAGCATCACCGTCGGATCGTGCACATTGGCGAGGTTCCATTTTGCCCGCTGGTCCCAGCCGGAGAAATTGCGGTAATCGTCGGCATATTCAGGTCCTACGTAGGCCAATACCTCGGCAGGCGTGTCGCTCTCGGCCAATTTGCCAAGTATCACAGTCTTCATCGGTGAGTATTCCACCTTGTTGTCGCCGTAGCTCACATAGCCGCGCACCAGATACACGAAATTCTCAAGCAGCCCTTTGAATTCGGCCGACATCTTACCATCGGATACCGTGGCCTTGAACTTATAGTCGGTGATCACCGGAGGTGTCGTCGTACCCTGGCCGTCGATGGCATAGGACACGTAGCAGAATCCGGAGCCGGTGATGGCATTGCCGTTGGTGCTGACATCGGCGGTGACGGTGAAACTCGTAGCCGCCTGGTCGGTGACGGTGATCTCGCCCACCACCGGAGGCTTGGACGCAACTACATCAGGCCCGTCATTCTCCGATCCACCACAGGAAGTAAGCGAAACAAGGATGAATGCAGAAAACAGATAAATTAATTTCTTCATAGACTCAAATTTAAGTAGTAGGTAATAGTGAATAGTGAATAAGAGCCATCCGGATGGCACTTATTCACTATTCACTATAACTTATAACTTGACTACCGGGTGTACGGTCCAGCCGTTGCCGACGAACCATTCCGTGTTGTCCTCGCTGTTGTTGGCGCTGTTGCCGTGCAGGCTGAGGTTGGCGCTGAGCGTACCCTGATATATGGGGAAATACTCGTGGCCGGGATGGTAGAACAAGAACGACGAGCGGGCGTTGGCGTCCCCGGACAGGTCATCGGTGTTGGCCGTCTGGTCGAGCACATATCGGCCATGCTCCACAAGCTGCTGGCGACGGTCGGCGGAGTAGAAGAATCCCCAGCGGAGCAGGTCGATGCCGCGGCCGTTCTCACATCCGAATTCCTTCGGACGCTCCACGTTGGCTATCTGCTCGAAGAGCTTGTCCTTCGAGGGGAAATCGGCGATATTAAGCGGAGCGAGAGCCACACGCTGGCGCACCTGGTTGATGTAGCCGATGGCCTCGTCTGTCGGACCGCTTATCTCGTTGATGCACTCGGCGGCACGCAGCAGCACGTCGCTGTAGCGCATCATGCGCAGGTTGATGCCGCACTTCAGACCCGTGGTGATCGACTCGTAGATATTATTGCGGGCGTTGGTGAACTTGGCGATCGAAATGCCACCCTGGGCCGAGTTGGCCATGGCGTCGTTCGATGAGGTGATCTCCTTCATGTACACCACGTTGCTGCGGGGGTCGCCATCGGGATAGGCGGCAGTCCTGGCACCTGTGTATGCGCTGTATTCAGGCTCGTAAGTCACGAGGGTCCAGTAGAGGCGCGGGTCGAGGGTGCCGTCGGTGCACTTCTCTGCCTTGAAGAGGTTGTAGAGCCATGGAGAACCGGCAAGGTCGCCCCAGGAGCCTAACAGACCGGAAGCGTAGTTCGACTCCACGGCATGACCCTGCGAGGCGTTGGAGCTGATGTTGACGGGAGTCCACTCGTCGTCAGGACCGCCTGTGCCATAGTCCATGAACTGCACCTCGAAGAGACTCTCTGCATTGTTCTCCGTATCCTCGCGGAAATTGTAGCCGTAGTCCTTCATCAGCTCGTAGTGGCCGTAGGTTCCGGCTATTATGTCCTTCAGCACGGTGAGAGCCTCGGAATATTTGTGGCGGAACATGAGGGCACGGGCATAGTAGCCGGCGGCAGCGCCGCAAGTGGCACGTCCAAGAGCCCATTCCCCACCCTTGTCACGCGATGGGAGCATGGCCATGGCATCCTTGAAATCAAGCTCGATCTGGTCGAACACCTCGTCCTGCGGCACATTCGGCGCATACATGGTGTTCATGCTCGAATAGTCGGAGTAGTTGACGAAGAGGGGCACCGTCTGGTAATAGGTGGCGAGGGTGTAGTAGGCGAGTCCCCTGAGGAACAGTGCCTGACCCTTGATCTGGTCGTGGTCGGCATCGCTCATGTTCACATCGTCCACCTTGCTGAGCACGAAATTGCAGCGATTCACCACGTGGTAGTTGTCGCGCCATATCCACTGGTCGCCGATGTCTACGTTGCCGGGAGAGTTGAGGTTGTCGTAAGCGAGGTACCACTGCTGCGAGGCGTTCCACACCTCGTCGCCGCGCACGGCATCCATCGTGTAGCCAACGCGGGCAAACGTGCCTTCGAGGCGGATACGGTTGTAGCAGGCTATGATGGCTTCCTCGAGGTCGGCCTTTGTATTGCCGAAATCGTAGGTGGTCTGGTTATTTAGGTTCACCACATCGAGATGGTCGTCGCAGGATGTCATTCCGGCAACCAATGCCATTGATGCAAGCAAGACATTTATCTTTTTCATATCTTCTTCTTATTAAGAGTGAGGTTGTTAGAATGACACATGGAGTCCGCACATGAATGTACGCGGTGTCGGATAAGAGCAGTAGTTGTAACCGGGAGTGAACACGCCGCCGGCGTAGTCGATGTTATATCCCCTGTACTTGGAGATCGTGGCAAGGTTCTGACCCGATACATATACTCTCAGACCGTGGATCACACCGTGGAACCATTTGTCGTTGAACGTGTAGCCAAGCTCCACGTTGGCAATCTTCCAATAGTCGCCGTTCTGCAGGAAACGCTGGCTGAAATTGTCGTTGGTGATATCGCCCTCGGCCTTGTAGCTCACGCGGGGAATGTCGGTGTTGGTGTTGTCAGGACGCCATGCGTTGAGCATGTCCACGCTGCGGTTGTCGGTGCCATAGCTGGAGTGGATCACGCGGTCAATGTCATCCACAACCTTGAACCCTGTAGCACCGTAAGTGGCTACGCTCAGGTCAAAGCCCTTGTACATAAGGTTGAACGACAGACCGAAATTGAGGTCGGGCAGACCCGAGCCGAGGAATGTACGGTCGTCGTTGGTGATCTTGCCGTCGCCGTTGAGGTCCTTGTAGCGTACGTCGCCGGGCTGTGCGCCGTTCTGCACCACGTGCTCACCCAGATGGTTCGTGTTGTTGTCGATTTCCTCCTGGCTCTGGAAGAGTCCGTCGGCTATAAGGCCATAGAACCGGCCCACTTCCTCACCCACTACGGTGCGGTAGTCGCCATTGTCCTGCATATCGGTGCCCACGCCGAGCGACACCACCTCGTTCTTGTTGTGGGTAACGTTAGCGGAAATGCTGTATTTCAGAGGATTGTCATAGTTGCGGTAGGTCACTGCGAACTCGATGCCGCTGTTGCGCATCGTGGCGGCGTTCATGGTCACCGACTCGTTGGTGGCACCTGCCTCCGCGGGCACGGGTACACTGTAGAGCAGGTCCTCGGATGTTGCGCGGTAGTAGTCGGCGTTGATCTCGATGCGGTTGTTGAAGAGCTGGGCGTCAGCACCGATGTCGAGGGTCTTTTTCTTCTCCCATGCTATGGCGGTATTCACATAGTTGGAGATTGCCGAACCGGTCACCTTGTTGTTTCCGAAGCTGTAGGTGTAGTTGCCGCGCATCATTGTGGCCATGTACTGGTAGTCGCCGATGTTCTCGTTACCGAGCACACCGTAGCTTCCACGGAGCTTCAGGAGGTTGACGGTGGAGGGGTTGAAATGGAAGAAGCTTTCGCGGTCGAGACGCCAGCCCAGTGAGAACGAGGGGAACCATTCCCAGCGGTCGGCTGATGACAGACGGCTCGAACCGTCGCGACGGGCTGTCAGCGACACGAGGTATTTCTCATCGAAGTCGTAGTTCACACGTCCGATGTAGGATGTGAGCACATGCTCGCTCTGGTAGCTTGTAGCATCGCGCTCGGTGGCGTTGTTGAGCTGCAGATAGTAAGGCTCGGGCAGACTCACGCCGCGGCCGAATATCGACTGGTAGGTCTCCCTCTCGTAGGTGTAGCCCGCCATTGCGTTGATGTGGCTCTTGCCTATCTTGCCGTCGTAGGTGATGAAATTCTCTACCAGTCCGTCGCTGTAGGTGCGGTTCTCCTTGCTCAGGGTCTCGTTCTCCTTTGCCAGATAGTTGGTTGTGCTCTGGATGTAGGAGGGGATGAACGTCATGTAGTTCACCGATGTGGAGCTGTACGACAGGTTGATGTTGTAGTCGAGCTTGTGGTTCTTGTTCTCCGCGCCGAAGATCTTCAGCAGGTTGGCCTTTGCCGATCCGGTGAGCACGATGCGGTTGACAGTCGAGTGGCGTTCGAGCAGGTTGTTGGTGAGCAGCGGATTGGTCACGCGGATGTCGCCGTGTACATCGTCATAGTAAGTGCCGTAGCCGTAGGAGTCGTAGGAGTACTTGCCTGCAGCGGCAATCTTGTCGTCGAGACACCATGTCGAGGGGTCGTAGGCCTTGATCGTGGGCTGCATCAGCACCACCTGCTTCATGATGGGGTTCGACGTGCCGTAGAGACCTTGTACGTACTCGTTGGCGTTGGAGATTGCCATATTGTCCTGATCGGAGTGGCTGTAGACCATACTTGTGCGGAAGTCGATGTACTTGGTGTCCATCGTGTTGTTCACGCGTGCGGTATAGCGCTTGAAATTCGGTCCCGCGCCTTCGAGCGTACCCTTCTGGTCGAAATAGTCGAGGGCCACGTTGTAGGTGGAGTTGTTGCCGCCGCCGGAGATGTTCACCGAGTGATTCTGGCGCACACCGGTCTTGAACACCTCGTCATGCCAGTCGGTGTTCACCAAAGCGGGATCGATGTAGTTGGGATGGCCGATGATGTATCCTGAGGGGGCGTCCATGCCGTAGTTGCCATACACCATGCGTGTGTACTCGCCGAACTGGTTGGAGTCCATCACGTCGTACACACCCTTGGGGATGCGGTCAAAGCCGACGTAGCCCGAGTAGTCGACGCGTACGCCCTGGTTCTTCTGGCCGTTCTTTGTGGTGATGATTATCACACCGTTGGCGGCGCGTGAACCATAGATGGCTGCGGCCGACGCATCCTTCAGGATCTGGATTGTCTCGATGTCGTTGGGCGAGAAATCACGGATTGTCGTACCCATTGGCACACCGTCGATAACGTAGAGAGGGCTGGTATCGCCAAAGCTGCCGATACCGCGGATGCGTACCTGCGGGTCGGCGCCTGGCTGTCCGTCGGTGGTGATGGACACGCCTGCCACCTTACCCTCAAGCATCGTGGATATATTTGAATTGGAAACCTTCTTTACCTCGTCGGCATTGACCACCGAAACCGAACCGGTCAGGTCGGCCTTCTTCTGTGTGCCGTAGCCCACCACTACCACCTGGTCGAGCAGGTTGGAGTTGGATTCAAGGCGTATCACGCCGAGGTTGGTCTGTCCGTTGAGCTTTATGAGCTTGTCCTTGCAGCCAACGTATGAAATCTTCAGTGTGGCGTCGGAGGGCACCTTGATGGTGAAATTACCGTCGATGTCGGTCAGTGCGTTGAACTGTGTGCCTTCGATGTTTACGGCTGCGCCGATTATGGGCTCGCCTGCATCATCGACAACCTGTCCCACCACTGTGGTCTGTGCCTGTGCGGCCTCCGCTGCAGCGGGAGTGCCGACGGCCATCATGGCCGGAGTTGCCGAAAACATGCCGGCAAGGGCGATGACATATTTATATGAGTGTTTCATGATGAATTTATATTTTGGTTTTAGGCTACAGGTCTCAGGCTTGGCTCAGGTTAATATTGAAGATATGTAAGATCCAATACCTGAAGCCTGATTCCTGAAGTTTAGTCGATGGAAATAAGGCAGGATTCCTCGCACACGAGAGCCATCTGCAGGTTGTTCTTGTCCACCTGGATGTTGCGGTAGCTCTGGAAATGCTTCTCGCCGTTCTCGTATGTCACATCGTAGTAGATTTCGGCTGTGCCGTCGCCGTTGTTGGTTACGGTGATTGCCACTACGGAATTGTTGATAGATGTCATGAATGTATCCCAGTCCCAGTCACATTCGAGGGCTATCAGGCCATAGTTGTCATCGCCCCAGCCGAAATTGTCCATGCGCACCACACAGTATTCTGACAGATCGGCCTTGCGCAGGATCGTGCACGGGCTGTGCCAGTTGGCGGCGTTGTCGGAAAGGACGAGCATCCTCATGGTGCGGCTCTGTCCGGCGGGCACCACCACATCGCTTGAGAATGTGCTCCACCATCCGTTGGTGAAATCCTCGGCTCCGAC
This sequence comes from uncultured Bacteroides sp., assembly GCA_964480085.1. Classification (GTDB taxonomy): domain Bacteria; phylum Bacteroidota; class Bacteroidia; order Bacteroidales; family Muribaculaceae; genus CAG-873. The sequence continues at coordinate 14,769 of CAYZPI010000061.1, forward strand.
ACGGAACTCGCCCTTCTCCACGGTCACGGGATATGAGGTCGACACCGTTCCGGCAAGGCTATGATAGAGGATCATCACCTCACGCTCGCCGATCACCGGATCGAGATATATCTGCAGGTCGGCGAGATCCATCACCTCGCGTGTGCCGTTGGCGTACTTGGCGGTCACCTCAAGGCCTGTGAGATCCAGCGGGTCGATGAAGCCACCCTGGCTCTTGTAGGTGGTCACCTCGGGAATCTTTGTCACTTCAAGCGACATGCCGTCCTCAGGAATCGCGTTCGGGTCGTATACATTAATATTATAGTAAGCCGACACGGGAGAGCCCAGGTTGCCGAGCTTGGTGAGGTTGTAGGTGCATATCACGGTCTTCACACCCGGAGTGGAGAAATCGGGAAGAGTGAGCACGAGGTCGTCCTTTTCCACTGGAGTCGACGAACCGTCGGCAAATGTCACCGTGGCAGTCGTGTTGCCCCAGTAATCCTCAGCACCAAGCTCCATGGTGGTAGGGCATCCCCTGAGGGTAAGTGATTCGGCCTGCTGGTCCTCGATCTCAAGGATCTTGGAAGATACAGTATAAGCGTCCTTTATCACGAAATGGCTGCCGTCGCACACCAGGAAGGCGTTGATGTCGCTTGTGGCCGACACGGGCTGCTCGTAGGTGCAGGTAAAGGTAGTCCCGTCCTTGGCCGTGTGAGTGGCTGTGACGTAGGCGTAACCGGCCTTGGAATGGTCCACTTCGATCACCACCCTGGCTCCGTTCATTTTCTCGCGGAACACAGCCCAGCCGTCATCGCCGACAAGATTGTCGAAATAGTCCGATTTTATCAGGCCTGCGTCATAGTCGCTGTTGCCCCATCCGTAAAGGTCGGAGCGCAGAAGGAAATATTCTGCGTAGCCGCTGGCGTCACGTGTGCCTTCGGCGAGGCAGAGGTTCCAGTTGTTCCAGTTATTATCCCCGGTGCCGTAATTGTCGAACTCCAGATGGAGCAGACGGTTGGACGGGATAGTGAAATAGTCGGAGAACGATGTCCACCATCCGGCGGAATTGTCCTCCGGCCCCACGATGGGGGTTAGGATGTCGAGCTTCAGCGTATCGCCGCGCTGCGGATTGTTGGCGGCGGCGATAGAGTCAATCTTGTCCTTGAGATCCTCAGGGGCATTGATGACGTATGCCTCGTATTGGTCGCAGCCCGTAAGCAGGGCCGTACCGCTACAAAGCACGCCTAAGGTCATGGCAAAAATTTTTGACTTTCTCATGATGCGTAAGTGGATTAGTTTGTTGTGTTTGATTGTTTGTTTCTTCGTGAATCCTGGTTCGGCTGACTTAAGATATGGATGATAGCCGTAGGTATCAGTTTAAAGGATTATTTTATGAGTTGCAGATTTAAGGATTAGAAATTCATACTTTTTTGTAACACGCAAAATTACCCCTTAATATCAACACACAGGTGGACAAAAAACAATTTAAGGTGGACAGGTGATTTTTAACACTTACACCCTTTACACGAATCGCATGATTTACAGCAGATTGCAATAGTGGACAAATTATACGATTTTGGAGAATAGAGGATTTTTTCGTAAGTTTGCGCCACATAAATCCTTATGCATCCGATCCCGATGAAAAACTTCAGACCCGCCATTCTGTCACTCTTACTGACGGTGCTCATGGCCGCAACGGCACGTGAGACGCTGCCTTCGGAGAATTTTGCGGGCAACTATAATGTGAGCCATATCACCATTTCCGACGGACTGCCTCATAATTTCATCGACGACCTGTTCATGGATTCAAAAGGATTCATGTGGATATCCCTTGGAGGCGGTGGTTTGGTGCGCTACGACGGACACGATTTCGTGAAATTCAACAGTGGCTCGGTGCCTACAGGCATCTCCGACGATTTTGTCCATAATGTGGCAGAAGACCCGTATCTCAGGCTATGGGTGGCCACTGCCAACGGACTGGACATCATCGACCTCTCCACGCTGTCGGATACCGGATCCGACGTTTTGTCGGACGCTCTGGCCCGCTTCAGGCATACGAGGATCTGCTCCGTGAACATCGATGCTTCGGGCAGGATATGGCTCGTCACGCCAAGTGAATTCTGCTGCGTGGATTTCGACAACTCCGGAAAAGTAAGAAATACATACAGCATCGGGCTGCCACAGCACACCGAGTTTAATTCTTTAACAGTGACCGACATAGATGCCGACGGCATGGTATGGGGTGAAATCGATGGAGTGATGTACAAGCTCATCACCGGAGATGGTGGCGAGATCCAACGACAAAGACTCAGCATCCCCCTGCCCTCCGAAACCCTCGTCACCGACATGGCCGTGAAGGACGAAGATGTGTGGATAGCCACGGACAAAGGTCTTCTGCGCCACAATCGCGATGCCTCGCTCAACAAGTGGTACAATCATTCTGACGACAATCCCTGCAGCCTGTCGCAGAACCGTATAACATCGCTCGGTGTCACCGACGACAATCGCCTTATAGTGGGTACGCTGTGGGGCATCAACATCTACAGGCCTATCAGCGATGATTTCATACGCAACATCAGGCAAGACGATTCAGGGCTGAACTCCAATTTCATCAACTGCGTGTTCGCTAACGGTCCGAATATATGGATCGGTACCGAGACCGGTGGTGTGAATCTGTTCATGCCAAAGCAATTGTCCACCACTTTCTACAGCCACAATCCCCGAAATCCATCATCCATATCCAAAAATCCGGTGAACGCTATATTTGAAAGCGATGACGGCACACTATGGGTGGGCACCGTGGAGGGCGGCCTCAACTGCAAGAGACCTGGGGATTCCGGATTCTCGCACTACACTGCGGCCGACGGCGGAATCGGACACAATTCAGTGAGCGCACTGGAGATGGACAGCGACGGCCATCTATGGGTGGGAACATGGGGCGGAGGGGTCTCCATGATCTTTCCCGCTGCTCTCGGAACACATTCCGCCGCCTTTTCAAGCCATATAACTGATTTCGGAGGATTCGGTCCACGCCCATACATAGGCGCACTGAAATGGGATACGTTCAATCATGGGATGTGGATCGGCACATCAAGGGGCATATTTTTCTACGACTGTATCAACCGTGAGGTCGTGGTGCCTTACGACAATGCACCTTCGGAGCTTCTCGGATGCATAGGGGCGGCTGTCGACGACAGCGGGCATCTATGGGTGGGAGGGTCCAACGGACTGATAGACATCGACCTGAAATCGCGTTCCGGCAATAAGTGGCAACACCGGTTCCTTGCCTATAAGCTCGACGATGCGGCTTCTGGAAAGCGGGAAAAGGTGAGCAGCGTCTTCCGATCGTCGGACGGCACAATATGGATAGGCTCGGATATTCACGGATTGTACCGCCGAAAGGTGGATGGTGACGGAACAGAAACCTTCGAGAACCTTACCACAGACGATGGCCTCGTGCAGAATACCGTGATGGGCATCGCAGAAGATGCCGCACACCGTCTGTGGATATCCACCAACAACGGCCTTTCATGCCTTTACCCCGCCGAAACGCGGTTCGTCAACTATTCGCGGTACCATGGACTGGCGTCACAGGAATTTTACTGGAACGCCTACGCCACCGGCTCGGAAGGCAAGATTCTGCTTGGAACACTTGATGGACTCTTGGTAATCGACCCTTCGCGCACCACCGACAGCACCGACAAGCACCGCGTGGTGTTCACACGCCTGTATATCGACAATGAACCCGTGGAAGCCGACCCCGCGAAGCCCGACATATCGATGACCGACCGAATCACCCTGCATGAGCGCAACAAATCGTTCTCAATCGAGTTTTCGGCACTCGACTACAACCGCAATCCAGCGAGCAACTATTTCTATAAGCTCGAAGGCTTCGACAAGGAGTGGATCAAGCTGCCACAAGGACGCAATTTCGTCACCTATACCAACCTCCCACCGGGCGACTATGTGCTGAAAGTGGCCTATAACTCCGATGGCTCCATCGCTACGGCTGACGTGTCGGAACTTAAGATCACCGTGAAGAGATATTTCTTCCACACATTGTGGTTCTTCCTGATAGTGGTGGTGGCGATAGCAATGCTTATGGTGTGGATAATGAGACGACGCATCCGCAGCATCGACGGACAGAAACGCCTGCTCCAGAAAGCCGTGGACGAGCGCACCCACGAAATCTCCGAGCAGAAACGGGTGCTTGAGGAGAGGGCCATGCGCATACAGGAGCTTACGGTGGACCGACTTTCGTTCTTCACCAACCTCACCCACGAGTTCCGCACTCCCGTCACCCTCATCATGGGACCTGTGAACCGTGCCCTGCAGCTCACCACCAATCCTCAGGTTCGTGAGCAGCTCAACTATGCCGAGCGTAACGCCCGATATCTGCTCACGCTCGTCAACCAGTTGATGGATTTCCGCAAGATAGAGAGCGGCAAGATGGAAATCGTGCGCAAGCTCGCCAATTTCCCGGCCATGGTGCAGGAGGTGGTGGCGTCGTTTCTTCCGTCGACAGCTCCAAGAAATATTTCACTTACATATAATGTGCACATGAGCACACCCGACGTGTGCTTTGACAAGGATGCCATGCGCAAGCTGCTCAACAATTTCCTGAGCAACGCTTGCAAATATACTCCCGACGGGGGCAGCATCAACGTAAATGTGGCGTTGCTCCCCCCGGCATGCACGGGCGATGATTTCTCGAAGCTTTACATCAGCGTGAGCGATACGGGCGACGGTATCGATCCGGCGGACATCGACAAGGTGTTCGACCGCTTTTATCAAGGCAAGAGCACCATGAAATATCCCAACGTCACGGCATCAAGCGGCATAGGCCTGTTCCTGTGCAAGAGCATTGTCGAGGCCTACGGCGGCGAGGTGAGCGTACGCAATAATCCTCACCGTGGTTGCACGTTCCGGGTGCTACTGCCCGTGCCGAACACTGAGGATATGGAGGCATCCCCCACCCTGTCGATGCAGGCCATCGCCTCGTCTGAACCTGAGACGGAATCAGGCAAGCTGACCGTACTGGTGGTGGAGGACAATGCTGATATGCGCGGATTCATAAGGAGCATACTTTCCCCAAGATACAACGTGGTGGATGCGCCCGGCGGTGAAGAGGCCTTGGGGCGTCTCGCCATGACGGATGTCGACCTGATTGTGTGCGACCTGATGATGCCGGGTATGGACGGCATGGAGCTCACCCGGAAGGTGAGGGAAAATTTCGCCACCTCACATATCCCCATCCTCATGCTCACGGCCCGCACCTCCGAAGAGACCCGTCTCGACAGCTACAGGATCGGCGTTGACGATTATATCCATAAACCTTTCAGCGAGGAGATGCTTCTCACCCGCATCGACAATATCCTTCGCAGCAAGCAGAGACTCCAGCGCAAGTTCACTCTCGATTTCGACACCGGGAATATCAGTCAGACAGAAGAAACGCCTGACAAGAAGTTCATCGACCAGGTGATGGAGGTTGTGAAGGATAACTACAAGAATTCTTACTTTGAGGTGGGCGATTTCGCCGAGGCCTTGGGCATAAGCCGCAGCTTCCTCAATAAGAAATTGCAGAGCCTGGTGGGGATGTCGGCGAGCCAGTTCGTGCGCAACTACAGGCTCAACCTCGCCCGTGAGATGATAATAAAGAACCGCCAGACCCGCGCCATGAACATATCGGAAATAGCCTACGATGTGGGGTTCAACGACTCGAAATATTTCACACGTTGCTTCACCAAGCATTTCAACATCACTCCGAGCAATCTGCTCTCCGAAAATTACCCCCCCTTAACAAATTGATTATCAATATACTATCTTTAATAAAAGATTTCTTCTATGCAAAGAGGACATATCGCATGTCCACCTGCTGGATTCATCAGTCCACCTCCGGCACGGCAGGAATAAGTAATTTTATACGCTTTTTCATTCCTCCTTCGAATTACACCATGTGACACGAAATCTAATTCTTAACAATATGAGTTTTACCAAACAGTTAATTGCCGGCATAGCTATCGCAGCGGCAGCTTCTGCTTCCGCTGCCACCACCGATCTGGTGATGAAGACCAACAAACCC
>CAYZPI010000062.1:0-20609 GCA_964480085.1 uncultured Bacteroides sp.
TGGACACGGTGGCTCCGATCTTGTTGTAGCCGTCGTTACCCATTGCGTACCACACCGATCCGCCTTTCTTGGCGTCAAGTGATTTGGTGATGATGTTCACCGTGCCGCCTACCGAGGGAGCTGAAAGTATCGAAGCTCCAAGTCCGCGTTGTGTCTGCATCGCTGAGGTCACTTCGGAGAGTCCACCCCAGTTGGACCAGTAGATGCCACCCCATTCCATATCGTTCACAGGAATACCGTTCACCAGATATGCTGTGTTGGGCGATTTGAATCCTCGCATCGTCACCTTTGCGTCGCCGGCGCCGCCGCCGTCCTTCGTTACCCAAACACCCGGAGTGGTCTTCAACACCTCGGGGAATTCCTGGTTGCCGATGCGTGTCTCGATTGTGGCTGCGTCAACGTTGGTGATTGCCACCGGAGTCATGCGGGTGCGTGCTATCGACTGCGTCACCACCACATCCTGAAGGATATTCTCATTGGTCTCCAATGCAATCGTGCCGAGAGCCGACTGTGGCTTCAGACTCATCGGCTTGTAGCCGATATAGCTGATGTTTAGGGCTTTGGTGCCGTCAGGGACACGGATTTTGAATTTACCGTCGATGTCGGTCTCCACGCCGGTAGTTTTTCCTTCCGGAATTACCACCACGCCGATCAGGGGTTCGCCCGTCTCGTCGACGATGATACCGGAGCATTCGATGTCGGCCCATGCAGGAGCGCAGGCCAAACCGATTGCTGAAGCAAGAATGATACTTCTTTTCATAGAATGACAGTTAGTTAGTATGAGATATGTCTATATACACTGTTATAAAGTGCAAAGTTAGGCAAATTTTGTGAAAAATTTGCCTAACTTATATAAAATTGTCAAACCCGGATGTGGGTTTTTCAATGGGGAGTGGAGTAGAAGTGCAACAGTCGCAGTCGCAGGAGGTATTCGTAGGAGGCTTGGATGAGGTTGGATTTTGTCTGGATGGCTTTGGTTTTCGACTGCTCGTAATCGGTTGATGTGGCTTTGCCGAGGTTGTATTTCTCTTGGGTGGCTTCGAAGGCTTTCTGGGCATATTCTTCCGCCACGCTGCTCGCCTGAAGTTTTTCGTATGCTCCGGCAGCCTGGTAGTACACTTCGTTGATGGTGCGCTGAAGCTGGTCGGCTGTCTGTTCGAGCTGGAGTTCGGCGTTGAACTTCTCAATCTTTGCTTGCCGGATTGAATTGCGGGTGGAGAATCCGTCGAAGATTGGTATGTTGAGCGATAAGCCGAAATATGTGCTGAAATTGTGCCGCATCTGCGCACTGAAACTTTCGTTGTCGAAGCCCGATACTTTGTAATATGTGCTACCGATTCCGGCGTTGAACGACAGGGTAGGGATGTAGCCCGTCTGCGAGAGACGTATGTTGGCATCGGATGCCTCTATAGCCTTTTTTGAGGCGATGACACTGTGGTTGCATAGCATTGCCTTCTCGAATGTCTCTTCAGGTGTGGTAAGTGCCATGCCTCTGTCGGCCACAGGTGCCACGTCGAAGGCTTCGACGTCGGTGTCAAGGTCAAGCAAGCGGGTAAGGTCGATTTTCGCCATTATGAAGTTGTTCTGAGCCTGCACCTCGCTGAGCCGGTCGTTGGCGAGCAGGGATTTTGCTTCGAGGATGTCGATTTCGGGCAACTTTCCAGCTTCCACAAGAGCGTGGCGCCGTGTCAGCTCATATTCCGACAGCTCCACCTGCTGGCTTGCCACGGCCAGAAGTTCTTGAGTGTACAGCACCTGGAGATATGCGGATATGACGTTGATGCTCACGTCTTCCTTTGCTGCCTCATAGCTTTCGATGATCCGGCTGAGGTTGGTTTTCGCATAGTCGATGCGCCGGGGTGTGCGCAGGCCGTCGAAGATGGGCACACTTGCCGACAGTCCCCAGTTGAACGAAGATGTGTTGCGGTTGGCGTATGTGTTCTGAGCCGTGAGTCCGCGGCCTAAGTTCCATGACTGTCCGGCGCTGGCACTGGCGTTCGGTAGATATCCCGAGCGTGCGTCTTCCACCGACTGCTCGGCTTGTGCAGTGTTCACTTCGCTGAGCCTCACATTGATGTTATGCGTGGTGGCATAGCTCAAGCAGCTGTCGAGGGTCCACACTTCGGCATTGACACTCAGTGCACATGCCAGGATTATTGCTAAGAAGAAATATCTCATTTTTTAAGTTATAGGTGAAAGTGAATAAGTTATAAGTGATAGTGAATAGTGAATAAGTTATGTTGTGAGAGATGGTGAATAGACGGTGTCCTGTGATGACCGGATGGCGTCCACTTATACACTATTCACTATCACCTATCACTTAGTTGGTTGCCTCTCAGACGGTCGCTTTCGGCCACGCCTTCAAGCACCTGCATGTTCACCCCGTCCGATAGTCCTGCCTTGATTGCTGTCCGCCGGAAAGTCTGCTCGGGAGCCTCCGCAGTGAGGATATACACGTATGTGCTGTCGCCTGCCCATTCCACCACGCCTTCAGGCACGGTGAGTACGTCGGCAGCCTGCTGTAGCACTACTGAGGCGTTGGCGCTGTAGCCTGCCCTCAGTTCCACATCGGCGCTTACCTTAATTGCCGCCTTTATCTCGAAGGTGTTCGAGCCGTTCTCCTCAGTGCTCTTCGGGGCTATGTACTCTATCTCGCCATCGTATTTCACGTCGGGCAGCGCACCGATTGTTATTGCCATCGGCATTCCCTGATGTAGGAGACCTACTTCGGTTTCATCTACTTTGCCCTTGAATATCAAGTTGTTCATGTCGGCAACTTTTGCCACGGTGGTTCCGTCGTTCATGGTATTGGCCTGTATCACCGACGAACCAACCTTCACCGGCACCTCAAGCACCTGTCCCGTGATGGTAGCGCGCACAAGGGTGTTGCTCGACTGTGCGTTATATTTCGACACGCCCTCCTTGATGATCGACATGGCATCGATAGCTGATTCAACCTCTTCCTTTGCCTTGAGGTAGTCGGTATTCGCCTGTTCGTATTCCTCGCGGCTGGCATATTTCTTTTCATAAAGCTCTTTAGTTCGGTTGAACATTGATTCAGCTTGCGCCAGGTTGAGCTTTGCCACATCCAGACGGTTGCGGGCCGAATTGAGTTGTGAGTCATCCGGTATCACCTTGATTTTTGCTATTACATCGCCCTCGTGCACGATGTCGCCCGGCTCAACGTTAATTTCTGAGATGATGCCCGAGATCTGGGGTTTAATCTCAATCTCGTCGCGCGGTTCGATTTTACCGGTCAGCACGGTCGACCGCTCTATTGTCTCTACCGACGGACTCACGATGTCATAAGTCACAGTCTTCGGCTGCGAATTTTTGTAAAGGAAAATGAATGTGCCTACGAACACTGCCGCGATGGCTATCCAAAGCAGGATTTTAAAGAATCGTTTCATCATATAATAGTTGAATGTTTAATTTTCTGTTTGTCTAATAACCTAATAACCTTATAAGCTCATAACCTTAAAAATAAATTAGCCGCTTGCGGATAATTTATTTGTCATTTAGCGCCTCGATAGGCTTGATGTGCATGGCCTTTACTGCAGGGATTGCTCCCGCCGCCGTGCCGAGCACCAGAAACAGCACCATTATCACCATAGCGCCTGTGAACGACAGCTGGAAGTCGGCCGGCATTCCCGTCCCCTGGCTCACCATCGGTGTCACCGCTCCGAGTATCAGCACAGAGAAGCATATTCCGGCTGTTCCTGCTATTACGGTGAGGATGGCACTCTCGGCGAGGATCTGCCACATCACGCTGCGTGGCTTGGCGCCCAGTGCGCGGCGTATGCCGAACTCCTTTGTGCGCTCCTTCACGATTATCCACATTATGTTGCCTACGCCTATGATGCCCGCTATCAGTGAGCTGAGTCCAACGAAGAGGATCAGCACGTCGATGCCGGTGAAGAGGCTGTCCACCTGTTCGAAGTTCTCGGATATGTCCATGAAGAACATGGCGTTCTTGTCGTCGGGGTGTAGCGGATGGCCGACGCGGATGGCGCGGTAGATTTTGTCGCGCAGCTCCCCCGGACGATGTCCGTCTTTCGCCACCAGCGAAAGGAAATGCACGGTGTTTCCGGCATTATAGGTGCGCTGCACGGTGGTGAGTGGCAGAATCAGTGCGTCATCGAGGCGTCCGTTGAAGGTGATTTCCGACCGTTGCTTCACTACTCCCACGATCTTGTAGTACACATTGTCCACCTGCACATATTCTCCTATCGGGTCCTTATCGCCGAAGAGCGTGGCTGCCGCGTTCTCTCCTATTACGCCTACCTTGCTGTCGTTGGCGATGTCGGAGTCGTTGATGAAGCGACCGTTGGTTACGATGGGGCTCAGCACGTCCATGAAGTCGGGCATGAGGCCCTGGATGGAGCCGGAGTGGGAGCGGTCCTTATATTTGATGCTTCCGCTGGTGGACCATAAAGGGCTCACTATCGAGAGCTCGGGCACGATACGGCGGATATTCTCCACGTCGGTCAAGTTCAGGGTCCAGCTCATTCCTTTCTTGTACCCTTTGTAAGGCATGGTGGTATGGTCGGGAAAAACTATTGCCGAATTCGACGCGAATCCGTCAAAATTGCTTTTCAGCAGTCCCTGCAGCCCCTGGGCTCCTCCCCACAGGAGGGCGAGCATCAGTGTTCCCCAGAATATGCCGAAGGCTGTGAGGAAGGTGCGTGTCTTGTTGCGCGACAGTGTCGCGGTGATTTCTTTCCAGTTGTCGATGTCGAATATCATGTTACGTTCCTCCTTCCGTCATTCGTCCCTCAGGGCTTCCACGGGTTTCACTTTAATTGCTTTCAGAGCCGGGAATATGCCGGCCAGTGCCCCGGCTATTATCAGTGCCACAGTTACTTCCAGGGCAATGTGAAGGTCAACTGTGGGATGACGCATGAAATCGCTGGTGCCAAATAATTTATCCACAATCTGCGTTGCCATCGTACCCATCACTATGCCCACATATCCGAAACATGTGGTGAGTGCGACGCTCTCCATCACCACCTGCACCAGTATGCTGCGGGGCTTGGCTCCGATGGCGCGGCGTATGCCGATCTCATGGGTGCGCTCGCGCACCGACACGAACATTATGTTGCTCACGCCCACTATGCCGGTGATCAATGTAAGGATGCCTATCACCCACATCGTGGCGTTCAGGATGTTGTTGGCCTTCTCCTGCTCTATGGATGATGCGAACCGGTCGTAAGTGTAGATGGCGCTCTGGTCTGTAGGGTCGAAACTCTCGGCCTTTGACATGGCATCGATTACGTTTTTCTCGACTGCTCCCGATTCTTCCGCGTCGTGTACACCGGTGATATGCACCTGGATATTGTCGAGATTGTCGGTGTATCCGCTCAGGGCCACGGCGGTGGAGTAGGGGATGTATGCCTCGTTGTTCCATTTATGGTCGTAGATGCCCACGAGAGTGAAGCTCAGGTCGCCGACTCTCACGGTCTTTCCTATGGCTTTGTCGGGTTTGTCGAAAAGCGTCTCCGCATCGTCCTTGTGCAGCACTATGGATTTTCGCTTTCCACGGATATCCGCCTCGTTGATGAATCTCCCGTTCACCAGCTGGTAACGCCCCGTGAAGTATGACGGGAACACACCTTGGCAGCTCTGTGTGGCAAGGTAGTCCTTGGTGGTCGAAATCTGCCCTTTGTAGCTCACCTCGGCTGTCACGTCGGTGATGTTGTCGGGGTCGCTCTCCTTTATCGTCTCGAAATGCTTGCCTTTCAGCGGTATGTAGCGTCCTTCCTTGTAGCCTTTGTAAGCCTTGGAGGTCATGCCGCCCCATAGGGTGATACGATTCGGGTCGTTGCTCGCTGTGTGCTCCGTCGAGGCGTTGAGTATTCCCTTGGAGATGGCGAGCAGCAGGATGAGCATGAATATGCCCCACGACACGGATATGCCTGTGAGCAGGGTGCGCAGCTTGCTGGTGCGCATCGTCTGCCATATTTCTTTTGCCAGGTCGATCATTGTTCTACACTATCAGTCCGTCGGAAATACGGATTATACGGTTGGTCTGCGCACCCACGTTGGGGTCGTGGGTCACGATCACTGCTGTCACTCCCTCGTCGTTGAGTCGGCGGAATATCTCCATCACCTCCACCGATGTCTTGCTGTCGAGGGCACCCGTTGGCTCATCGGCGAGCAGGATGGCGGGGTTTGTGATCAGGGCACGGGCTATCGCCACCCTCTGCTTCTGTCCGCCCGACATTTCGCTTGGCAGATGGTGTGCCCAGTCCTTCAGCCCCATGCGGTCGAGCTGTTCCATCGCTAAGATATTGCGTTTCTTCCTCGACACACCCTGATAGAAGAGCGGCAGGGCGGCGTTCTCGAGGGCGTTCTTGTAGTTGATGAGGTTGAACGACTGGAACACGAAGCCTATCTTCCTGTTCCTTAGCTCGGCTGCGGCGTTCTCCGAAAGGTTCTTCACAAGCTTGCCGTCGAGGATGTATTCGCCGGTGTCGTATGTGTCGAGTATGCCTAAGATGTTGAGCAGGGTGGATTTGCCCGATCCCGACGCGCCCATGATCGACACGAGCTCACCCTTGTCGATCTCAAGGTTGATGCCCTTGAGCACGTGCAGGGGCACGGCTCCCTGATAGGTCTTGTTTATGTCGGTAAGTTTAATCATTGTCGAGGAAGGATTTATAGAGTGATGTCAGTTGGTCAGGTGATACGTCCATCTTCACCAGCCGTTCAAAAAAATATTTCATTTCATCGTTGAAAAAAGTGTGTTCCCGCATCTCGCGTATCAGCTCGTGAGCCTTGGGGGCGATGAAGAAGCCGATGCCGCGCTTGTTGTAGATGATGCCTCGTTGTGATAGATATTCGTATGTGCGCATCATCGTGTTGGCGTTCACTTGCAGAACACCGGCATATTCCCTCACCGAGGGAATGCGCGAGTCGGCCGGGTACACCCCCGACATCACGTCGTCGCATATTCGGTCGGCGATCTGCAGGTAGATTGGTTTGGTATTTTCTTTAAATTCCATATATAATATGAGAGAGATAGTGTATTAGCGTGATAGTACACTGCAAAGTTACGTCTTTCTCCTTAAACCGCCAACAACATTGTAAAAAGAATATTGTTAAAAAATGTTAATGACATATACGGATGGCTTTAACGTATGAAGGGCGGACGCGCTATGGCGCGTCCGCCCTTCATTGACTATCAAAATATTATACAATAATTCAAAGCTGAATGATGACCAAAAAACTTGTGTCATCCTGCTTGTCCATTTCCACTTATACTCTCCGGTTCAAAAGAAGGGACCTTTGAGGGACGGGCCGTTATTGTCGGTCATGTACCAACGATCTTTGAAATCCAGACCGGGGAATTTTGATTGATTCGAGAAGTCGGCTTTCGATACTTGTGTAGAGCTTGGCCAGGAGCCCCCGGTGCCTTCAAGGAAATAGTTGTCGTGGTGGTAGAAGATGCTGCCGGTTTTGTGTGTGCCGATAATGGCATTGCCATATTCGACCTTGCCACTGTTGACACAGTCGTCGACAACGCCTAAATGGTCAATGTATCCGAGTATGCCTCCATTGTCGCTCTTATGTTTGTGAAGCACCTCACCGGAATTCTTACAATTGTACATGTGCGAGCTTTCTTCCATGAATCCAAGGATCCCTCCGACTCTCGAAGATGATGCCTGTGAATCGATTGTGCCAAAATTCATGCAGCAGTCCACATAGGCATTCATGCATGACGTCGTGACATAAATGGGATCCAGACCCAGGGAACCTGCTATTCCTCCCACTCCTTTATGACCCTCTGTTGAAACAATCCTACCATGATTACAGCAATGGAGAACCTTCATATTCGACTCACCATAGCCAATGATTCCTCCGACCCCTGAGGCATCCTGAGATTGTGAAGATGAAGATATCTGACCATGATTTCCGCAGTGATTGAAGTTCATGAGTGAGTATGACGATAGATGGACGTTGTAGGACCACATTATGGCTTTGCCTACAATACCGCCAACGCAATCCGCTCCAATGATTTCGCCTAAGTTTACAAAGTAGTTCATCTCTGCATCCTTAAATCCGTCCGTTGACCCGGTATTGTTCCATATTCTTTCAAGGTAGCCCACAATGCCACCGGTAGGATTGCCACCTTCCACACGCCCATAATTGATACAATTCTCTAAAGTCAGATAGTTGTCACAGATGATGCTGCCGAAAATGCCACCGACAAAACCATGCCCCGGAGCCTTCACTTCACTTCGTGACACAAGACTCTCGAATCTGTTCCCTTGTCCTTTTGTCTGGATATAACCGGCTATACCTCCGATTTTTTCGTCTCCCATGCCCATTACTGTACATGCTGAGGCCAGGCAATCAAGAGTTACATTCTCGCCATGTCCGAGCACACCGCCAACTTCCGATTTACCTTTGACGGTGCCAATGAACATTCCTTCAAACTCTTGCTCTCTCGGTATTGTGATGAATGTGGTGGGAGAGAAGGACACTTGTTTACCACCGGTCAATGTTACGCCGGAGGCAAAGCCTACGAGGCCTCCTACTTTTGTGTTGCCGGTAACTTGCATCGTGGAGGATGAAAGATTGTAGACGCTTAGGTCAATGGTTGAATTGATAGTCTTCCCTATAAGACCTCCTACTTGATAATCAGTGCCATCTACATTTATTGCAACCCGTATGCTTTTGGGTGAGGTAATCGGTGACGCCCCCTCGAAATATCCGAACACACCTCCGACCGAAGTATTCCCTTCTACACCGGCGCCACTGTCGTCAGGGAGGATATAATTATCGGAAGAATCGCCGTTGAAAATGAATCTGGCTCCTTTCAACACCGTGAAATGGCCGGCATATCCACCCACTTCATGGTCGCCCGACACCATGGAGGTAAACTTGCATCCTTCAAGACAGATATCTTTGTCTGTAGCTACTGAACCGAAAATTCCGCCGACCTTTGTGCCCGTTCGCCGGAGGCCACCGACCGGACACTCTATGGCGATGTTACGGGCTGTCAACTGAGTTGCCGAACCTGTCACATTGCCGATAAGTCCGCCTGTATAGCCGACGCCGGTTGTCTCTATGATACGGATATCCGTATCTTCCCTGCTCACAATATGTGTGAGAGTGACGTCGTTCAGTTCGATCTCTCCATTGGAGACCTCACCAATAACTCCGCCTACACAGTCGCTCCCCTCAACAGAATAATGCTGGTTGGGTGTGGTGATACGGTTGATGAGGGTTTTTGTCGAATATACATGACCGATGATTCCACCTACAAATTTCTTTCCAGTCACAGCCATTTTCAGCTTTATATCACTTATGGTGACGTTGTTGCCATTATTGATACTGCCAATAAGACCTCCAACACCAGTGGCATTTTCCGAGACGATGGCGCCTGAAATTTCAATATTGTCGATTACGACGCTTCCAGATACCATGCCGGCAAGTGAACCCGTATCCGACTTGGTGTCTGAGATGTTGACACCTGAAAGCACTATGTTTTCTACGCAGGCACCGTCGAGCAGGGCAGGGAAGAGTCCGATTTGAGTGTCGGATTTATCATTCTCTGCTCCACGGTAATAAAGTCCTTTGAGAGCATAGCCGCCACCATCATAGTGACCGGCGAAAGAATAGCCGTAATAACCGCGCCCCGGTTTGCTTGAACTTTGGTCCATGAGCTCGATATCGGTTGTTTGCCTGAACCACACGTTGCGTCCGTTGGTGAGCTCATTCTCACGCAGATCGTCAAGGAACCTTAGGAAATCCCGTGCACTTCCGATGATATAGGGGTCCTCTTCCGTACCACTGCCGCTGCTTAGAGAGAAACTTGATTTTGCCTCGCTCGCCGATACCACCTGTTCGTCCTTCACCATGACCTTGATCATCGGGTGGAGCGGATTGCCTTCTGAATCAGAGAAAGTGAGCAGGTATTCACCGTCGGCGATACCTTCGGATTCTCCGAGATTCAGACCGCAGCGCACCGCTTCCAAAGACCGTTCGGCCCGGAGAGGAAATGAACGGAAATCTGAGAACCCGCTTTTCAGGTTGGCCTGTGTAAATACTTCAATATTTTCTGAAGCAAGCAGTTCGGGGGCGATATTGAAATAGGTGATACGCTTACCCTCCTCCGTCTCTATTGTCGGGTCGGTGTTGAAGATGTCCGGTTCATCGTGGCAACCGGTTGTTGGCAGCATAAGTGAAAGAGCGGTTAAGGCACTTATCGACAGTTTCTTGATATTCATTATTATATTATTCATGGAGGTTGACATGGTTAAGTGTTGGTTAATGTCGCATTTCCGAATGGGCCGGTATGATATAGATCTTTCCTTGTACATTGTCGGGTGTAGTACACCACTTGCTTTCCTTACTGTCTGAAACATCCCAGGAAAGGTCGAGCTCTTTGTAGAGGTAATATGTGTTGAGGAATTTACCGTCAATATACATAATGTTTCCACCGTTCCATTCGTAGAATGAACCATCTGAGGCTCCAGCACCATCCTTACGGATTACAGCTGTACCATCGTGACCGGTGTCATGACCGTTCCAGCCCGTACCGCCATTAAGACACCTGCGGGCCGTGGCACGTTTGCCGAAATGCCCGCAGAAGGTTTTCTCCGAACCGGTTCCGGAGCCGATGACCAGACAATCGCGAATCTCGGATGCGTCCTGCAGTGAGCCGACAAGTGCTCCGGCCCTGTCATTTGCCTTAAGGTTGCCACTGTTGACACATTGCGAAATCACCACAGTGTTGTTCTCAAACTCTGTGCAGGTCTTCACTATGGCATTCACGCCGCCGACGACACTCGTGGCTACGCCCACAGTTATCAAGGCTGCGGCGGTGCCACCGCTCGCTACCATAGCTCCGATACTTGCCACGGTGCCTGCAACGAGGCAAACGCCACCGATGCATTCCGCCACGATCTCTCGCGTATGTTCCACTTTCTCATTTGCTTCCATACGCTCCATTCGTGTTTCGTTGATGGATTCATTGAAAATGTCATCGTTGCCTGTCTGCGCGTACCAGTTGACATGGTCGCCAAGATAAGCGCAGCGGTCGCGGAACATAGGCACTAACGACAGATCATTCTCTGTGTAAAGCGAGGCCGAGCCACGGGTTGTTTCCAGAAGCTTGTTGATTTGATTGGCGAGGTCGTAAGTCTCTGTCTGGATGGAGGCCGATACTTCTTCCGCCGACTCTCCCGACACGAGACCGGCCAACGAGTCTGACCATAGCACAAGGTCAGTGGCATGAAGAAGTGTATCGAAGGCAAATTCCCCATATTTGAGGATGAGGGAAACCGCATGGAGCGACTCCTCAAGTGCATGTTCGGCAAAAGAGATGCACGGCCCGGCGATGGCCATCACTATCTCGGCGGCTCCCACGACGCATTCTGCGATATTCATCCCCGTCCATTCGCGTGGGTCGCCGATTTCACCGGCAAGGCCGCCCACATAGTTGCCGGTCTGATTGTCGATAAGGCCATGGTTGCCGCAATAGTGCAGGACAGTATTGTTACCGGCGAGAGCCACGATGCCACCCGTGTGATGACCCGTAGCCGCCACTTCACCGAAATTATCGTCCAACGCCAGTGACGCGAAGGTAGTTTTCCCTAATATACCGCCAACGTAGTCCTTACCCGTCACTTTGCCGGAGTTGACGGCGTTATGGGCTACCGCAATCGAAGTGTTGCCGACAATACCACCTACGTAAGAGTCGCCTGTCACGCTTTCCGAATTAATGACAGCAAAACTGCCGAACTGGCTTTCACCGTTGATTCCGCCGACCATCTGTTCGCCACTGACAGATCCACTGTTGGAGCAATAGCGGAAGGCGGCATTATTATAGAGGAGAGGAGAATTCTCGTTGCCTTTGATGCGTGTGCTGCCAAGTACGCCACCTACACCGTATAATCCGGAGACATTGCCACTGTTCTGACATCCTGTCAGGAATGCCGGACCCGCCCC
This sequence comes from uncultured Bacteroides sp., assembly GCA_964480085.1. Taxonomy (GTDB): domain Bacteria; phylum Bacteroidota; class Bacteroidia; order Bacteroidales; family Muribaculaceae; genus CAG-873. The sequence continues at coordinate 11,959 of CAYZPI010000062.1, forward strand.
ACCGACTATACCGCCCGTGCCGATGGCTCCGTTGCTGGCATCACCTTTCTTATAGGCTGCACCTCCCGTAATGTCGGCGAAGTTCTTGCATGAGGTTATGTAGATTGTATCACATGTGCCCACAACACCACCAGCTCCGGAGAAACTACTCCGGACAGAGCCGGAGTTGGAGCAGTTGTTGATGGATGACAAGGAATATGCGGCAGAGGTACCCAGAATACCTCCTATGCCGTATTCCCCTTCTACACTTGAGTGCTCATTATGGCATTCATATAACATGATGCTGGCGTTCAGGTCGACCACTCCAAGGATTCCACCGACGGCAACCGAGCCCTTGGATCCTTTAACCTTGCTGTTCACTATTCGACAATTACTGATTTCAGCACGGTCGCGTTTTGCTCCGGCAGTAATTGAGGCGCCCGCTATTGCGCCAACTCCGAAATTACCGCTGAATTCCCCGTTTTCAATACGCACTCCGTCAATACGGGCACGGTGGATATAACCAAAAAGACCGACTGCGGGAGAATTGTCACGGAGTGACCATACGTTTTTCAACGTTTTGCCTTGATAGATGCCTCTGAATGGAACGTTGGTGTCGTTGCCAATAGGTTCCCAGCCATATCGATGGTCAGTGAAGAAACAGGCGTCGTCCATGTCGATGTCTACAACTTGACTGAACCATGTGTTTTCTGTAATCAGACCGTTGGTTACGTCACTGTTCACTTTATGCGCAAGGGTGCAGAGATGGTCATAGCTGCTGATAATGTAAGGGTCATCCTGCGTGCCTTTGCCGGCAAAACCGAGAGAGGCGCTGTAGCTTCCGGAGACTGCGATCTCCTTTTTCCCCACACTTATCAGGCTGCCGAGGCCAAATTGTTTCTCTGTGATTTTTCGGCCATCATGGTCCAGCGGTTCATCCAGAGGATAAGAAATGTAGAGCAGACGGTAGTCTCCCTCCTTAAGCCCACGGTCCATACTGAAAGTTGAGACGTCAGCCTTGCGCAAGTGGGAGCACTTACGTGAAATGATGGAATTCTCGGGAGTAAGGATGAACAGTGTACATTCATCCACATCCAGTCCGGCAGTTTCGACGGTGAGTTCAAGAAGCTTGATCAAGCCTTCATAATTATCCCGTCCGGGGGTAAGGTCAGAAGGCTCGTATTTAGAGTCGTGGCATGCGCTTAGGATAAGCAGTGTAATGCAGACGAGCCGGCCTACTAATCTGGGAATTATCTTGGAAGCCATATATGATTCTTTAAGTTTTAAAATTATAAATAAGCAGAATGTCTTTTTTCTTACAAAAATAGTTATAAAAGAGGACATAGGATCCATTATTTATGCGACAAAAACATCTGGTCTATGCGACATTTTCTAATCTATTCATTATCAGGATAAGTATAAACAAAATCTGAAGCCTCAATTGAAGCTTCAGATGAGAAAATGGTAAGGTCATGTGATTAGACTTTCATTGGTGAGATTCGGATGTCTCATAAATTATTCAGCTTTCAACCTCGAAAGCTGGAGAATTTATTTCTTGTCAAAGAGTGTCTTGATCGAGCCGATCGACGACAGGACGGAAGATGCCTCGTATGGCAGATACACAGTCTTGTTGTCTTTGCCGGAAGTCATTTCCTTCAGGGTGTCGATGTATTTCATCGCCAGCATGTAAGTGGCCGGGTCGGTCTGTGTGGATTTTATCACATCAGCGATGGCACGGATAGCTTCGGCCTCGGCCTGGGCGTTGAGTATGATTGCCCGGGCCTCGCCCTCGGCGCGGAGCACCTCGCTCTGCTTGGTGGCCTCGGCCTGGTTGATGCGTGAAGCCTTCTCACCTTCGGAACGTAGAATCAGCGACTGCTTTTCGCCTTCGGCGTTGAGGATTTCGGCGCGGCGGTTGCGTTCGGCCTGCATCTGTTTTTCCATGGCCATGCGCACGCTCTCGGGCGGGGTGATGTCCTGCAGCTCCACGCGGTTCACCTTCACGCCCCACTTGTTGGTGGCGTCGTCGAGTATGGCCTGCAGTTTGGTGTTGATCGTGTCGCGTGAGGTGAGGGTCTCGTCAAGTTCGAGCTCGCCTATCACATTTCTGAGCGATGTCTGTGTGAGTTTCTCAATCGCGTTGGGTAGATTGTCGATCTCATAGACCGCTTTCTTCGGGTCAACGATCTGGAAATAGAGCAGCGCGTTGATCTCGGTGGTCACGTTGTCGCGGGTGATCACCTGCTGCGAGGGAAAGTCGTACACCTGCTCCCTGAGGTCGATCACCGGGGTGGCCACCATCCTTACCTGGCCGTAGCCTCGGCCACTCTCCACCTTGCGCGAGTAGATGATCTTGGGCTTGTCGACAAAAGGTATGATGAAATTGAGGCCAGGCGACAACACCGAGTGAAACCGTCCCAGACGCTCTATAACCCGCGTCTCCGACTGCGGCACCACCTTGACGCCGCTCGAAATCACTACAATAGCCAGCACTATGACCGCACCGGCGAGAATCCATGATACCATAGCTTTATAATTTTAGTTTGCGTAAATGTATAACCCTCTAATTCTTGGTCTTTAACATTCAAGTTGAGCGAAGCGAGGACTGAATTGTCAGTCGTTGCCGAAATACGGCTCCACGGTGAGGATGATGCTGTCGTAGCTCGTGACCGACATCTTTGCGCCACGTGGCACCACATACTCCAAGCCCGGAGCACGTACCTGCCAGTAATCACCGTCGATACGCGCGCGTCCCAGTTCGCCGGGCCGTATTTCCTCGGTCACGATGGCTTTCCTTCCGAGCAGTGCGTCCATGCCCGTTCGGTCGGCCTTCTCGCGCCCTTTCCATGAGCGTCCGTACCAGCGGCGGGCGAACGGCACACACACGAAATAAGCCACCACAGCGCCCACCCCGGCCACAGCAATCTGCACCGGCACACCCACATCGAAAAACGACAGCACCAGGCCGCACATGCTGCCCACGGCAAGACATAGCGTCCACATCCACTGCGTCATCACTTCCACCGCCACAAGCAGCACAGCTATCACAATCCAGGCAATCCTCAGTTCCATATCCGTAAATTTTTAGTAGATGACACTTGTTAGTGAGAATAAGTAAAATCAACACATGTAATATTAAAAAAAGTCCTCGATTACGAGTAACTTTGTAATGAGACCTTAATACAAAATACGATGCCTCAAGAACACGACAAATTTAATGATTTTATCGGAATATTCCAAAAATTTTCCAAGGTGATATCCATATTGCTAAGATCAAAATGCTTGATGGAAATGGGGTTCGTTGGACAAAACGTGTTGTTGGTGGAAAAAAATTGTTGATTAGGAGCTGAAGACGTAAATTTGTAGAGTGATATTATCTAATTTATTAACGACAGACAATGAAACACACAATTACAATTATGGCACTTGCAACGGCGATGGCACTTGCATCGTGCTCGACAGATGTTCCCGACACTCCGGATTGGGGCAATGTACCCGGCATCCCAGGCGAGCCGGGGCAGGATGACGGGTACACTCCTGATTTTGACACACAGATTCTTCCATACCAGGGGCAGACAGCAACCGATGCCGACAATGACATTGTCGGGACAGATGAGGATATATTTTGGGAAGCCAATAAGTTCAAGAACAAGGTGATGGTGACCTATTATGAAAAGACGGCAACCGTGGAGACCGACTGCGCCGACATCATCACAAATGTAAGCGGTGCTCATGTCACAGTCGACTTGCTCACTAATTCAGTCAGCGGCGTGGAGATCTCCGTCACCGGAAAGAGCGATAACGGTTCGCTGAAAATCTACGGTGAAAAGAAGACTTTGCTGACCCTCGACGGCGTGGAGCTGACATCGCAGACCGGCCCTGCCATAAACAACCAGTGCAAGAAACGCCTGTTTGTGAACCTGTCTGCCGGCTCGGTGAACAAGCTTACTGACACAGCCGTGTACTCCGACGATACTTTCTACCTCAACGGAAACACATCGGGCGATGAGGACCGCAAAGGATGCTTATTCAGCGAGGGTAACCTGATATTCAGTGGCAAAGGAAGCCTTATTGTGGCCGGAAAGCAGAAACACGGCATAGCCTCCGACGGATACATGTATATGCGTCCGGGGGTGACAATCGCCGTGACCGAAGCTGCCAAGAATGCCATCCACATAAAGGGTGACAAAACCGACAACATCGGTATCACGATAGCCGGTGGTCTTATATACACTCTCTCGCAGGGCGAAGCCGGGAAAGGCCTGAAGACCGACCAGAATGTGGAGATAAGGGGCGGCAGCCTTGACCTCAACACAACGGGTGAGGCAATATATGATGCGGATGAGAAAGACACATCTTCCGCCGCGGGAATCAAGGCCGACGGTAATGTCAGCATATCCGGAGGGACGGTCAGCATAAAGAGTACCGGTACCGGAGGCAAGGGCATAAACGTTGACGGCGAACTCAATGTCACGGGCGGTGAGATCACGGTGGTGACGACCGGCAGGAAATATGTCTACAATGCCACGCTCGACCTGGATTCATCGCCGAAGGGTATCAAGGCTGAGGGTGATATAACGATTGACGGCGGTGCGGTCAACATCCTGGTGTCGGGTGTGAGCGATGGTTCGGAGGGGCTTGAGAGCAAGGCAAACCTTACGATTAACGGAGGAGACGTATTTGTACATGCGTATGACGATGCTATCAATGCCGCATCCTCCATCACTTTCAATGGGGGGCGCGTTTATGCATACGCCGTCAATAATGACGGAATCGACTCAAACGGAACCCTCACTTTCAACGGAGGTCTCGTCATCGCCAATGGCAGCAACGTTCCGGAAGAAGCTTTCGACTGCGACCGCTCCAATGATTTTAAAGTGAACGGTGGAACGCTTATTGGAATAGGTGGCTCAGCAATCTCGCCATCTAATGCAGGTACACAGCCCACCGTCATCTACAATGGTATACAGATGACCAAGGGGCAGAATCTGACAGTCGTCAGTGCCGACGGGACTCCCTTGATGACCTATACTCTGCCGCGTTCGATGAACGGCAGTCTGTTCTTCAGTGCGAAGACCTTGACGGAAGGCTCCACTTTTCAGGTGTGTACCGGTGGTAAAATATCTGATTTCGCAGACAGTTGGAACGGATGGTTCGACGGTGGGCGCTGGAGCGACGGATCTTCAGTGGGGTCATTCACGATAAAAGGAGCAGTCACAACGGTTGGCACCCCCTCGGGTCCGGGTGGTTTTCCGGGTGGTCCCCGACCGAGGTAAGCGGAAAATTTTATACCTTTGCATGAAAAATCATCTCCGGATATGGCGAATATGAGAAACAGGACCACAGAAACGATAGTGTACTCCGTGCTATGGATAATAGTCATCGGACTTTATCTGCTCGGAACCATGCGCCATAGGGCTCAGATGTCGGAGAATCTTATGGATATGTCCTTAATAATCGGAATGATAAGGACTATCCTTCCGCTGGGGATACTTTTTCTGGTCAACAACAATCTGCTGATTCCCCGGCTTCTTCTGAAGAACAAGTGGAAAACGTATGTGTGGGTCACGGCTGCTGCCTTGTTGGTGCTGTTGTGCTATCAGTACTATGATTTTTATGCAATGGAGCGCTCAATTCCGCATATGCGGCGTCCGGGTCCCCCTCCGGGATACAGGCCGCTCGTGCCTATGCCTGTGTTGCTTGACTTTACTTACGGACTGCTTGTAATTGGAGGCAACCTTGCCATAACCCTGATGTTCCAGAGATATGACGACAGGCTGGAGCGGGAGAGCCTGATGAAGGCAAATGCCGAAAACCAGCTCGCTTACCTGAAGGCACAGATCAATCCGCATTTCTACCTGAACATGCTCAACAATATCCACGGCATGATCGACATTGATCAGGAGAAAGCCCAGGCTATGCTGATCGACATGTCGAAGCTGATGAGGTTCATGCTCTACGAAAGCTCTAAACCCCTGATTCCGCTTTCCGACGAGATATCCTTTCTGGAGAACTATCTTGAACTCATGCGTCAGCGTTACCCGGCCGGTAGGGTGGCGGTAACGTGGGATTTTCCTAAGTCCGACAAGTCGTCGGGAATCACGTTGCCGCCGTTGCTGTTCCTGTCGTTCATCGAAAATGCCTTCAAGCATGGTGTGAGCTACCGTGAGCCATCGTTTATCTCGGTAAATATTGAAATCAACGGTGAGAGTCTCAGATTCGGATGCATGAACAGTTTGCCTGAATCAACTGCCGCCCGGATGCGAGATGAAAGCTCGGGCATAGGACTGGCGAATGTAAAGGAACGGCTACGCCTGCTCTATGGCGACCGGGCCACGCTTTGCATTTCCGAAGAGCACTCCAAATATATAGTATCCCTTACAATTCCCATCAATGACACTGCGCACACTGATAATTGACGACGAGCCGATAGCTCTTGAGAAGCTGAGAAAATATGTGGAGCTATCCCCCTCTCTTTCGCTTTCGGCATCATGCGCCGATGGCTTTGAAGCCATGGAATACCTGAAAGACAATGAGGTGGACCTTATCATCACCGACATCAACATGCCCGATCTCAACGGACTCGATTTCGTGAGGTCACTCGCCACACAGCCTCTGGTGGTCTTCACAACGGCCTACCCTCAGTATGCCGTTGAGGGGTATAAGGTGTCGGCTGTCGATTATCTCCTGAAGCCATACGGCTTCGCGGAATTCAGCAGGGCTGTCGGAAAGGCTGCCGAACTGTTCTCGCTGCGTAAGAGAGAACCATCTCAGGTATCCGAATCAATATTCGTCAAGGTGGATTACCGTTATGTGCGTGTACAGTTGTCAGAAATACGTTTCATAAAAGGCTACGGGGAGTATCTGCAGATATTTATCGAGGGGCGCGCCAATCCTTTGGTGACGCTGAGCTCTTTTGCCGCCATCAAGGAATCGCTCTCGGACAATTTCCTACAGATTCACCGCTCCTACATTGTCAACATGGATCATGTGCAGCTTATCGAGCGTGGCCGTATCGTCATGGATGAAGAAAACCGCCTCCCCGTCGGCGAAAGCTACAAGGCGGCGTTTCAAGAATACCTCGCAGCCCATTCCATCGGCAAGCCGGGCAAATGATTACTTTAATATTGCGGAAGCTGCTCCAGATTGTTCTCCGACTTCATTTCCGCGTTGTACTTTCTTTCCATAGCCTAATGTATAAGTGGCCGTTAAATTTATACGAGGGTGTGATGACGTGCCGATGATTGTCTGTCGTTCATTATAATATGGTGAAACGGTTGTGTTTGTCGAGCAGTTCCAATCTTTGTTGAAGAAATTGGCAGCCATGATGCGCAAATTCCAATTGGCGTTGGCCCAACCAACTGTCAAACTGTGAAAATTTTGTCCGTTGTTGATTCGTGGTGAAGATGTAAACATGCTTTTATTCGGGCTCTCGTAATATGCTTGAAAATAGAAGCTGTCGAGATAGTAGCTTGCCTGAGCTGTCACGCGGAACGAATTGCAGTGCTCATTGAAAATGCCGGTCGATTTGTAGAACGACTGGCTGGGATTAGTGTAGAGTTGGAGTTTTCCGTTAAGCAGTTTCCAGTCGGCGGCCAATCCAATCTCACCGTTTAGATAATCGCCGTCATTGATATATGACCGCAACAGAGCTTTCCCGTTCCCACATGGTGTATAGACAAGAAGCTGACGGTCATATTGACCGAAATACTGTCCGTAAGCACTCATGGCGAAAGCATTTGAAGGCATACATGTATATGCGAGGTTGACAGTTGTGTGTCTGCAATTTTCAAGTAGGGGATTTCCTGTAATATACATCAATTCGTTTTCCCGATGCACGTCAGATGACTTCTGCGATATTCCGGGAGAATTTGTCGCATATTGGAAATAAGCGGAGAAACTGTTTTTCTTATCAGGGGCATATCTTACATTTATATGTGTGAACGGATAGGTGTCACTGTTCTTCTGTCCGTTTATATCGCTGTTTTCCCATCCTATTCCGGCATCGAGATTCACTGATAATTTTTGTGTCTGGAAATTATAGCCGACCATTGCTCCTGTAAAAGCGTTATGGAATTTATCGTTGTATCCATTATCTCCGGTGTAATCAAGGCGGTTGATGTTGTCACCGCCGTTGCCGCCTAACATGACAGAATGTTTCTGACCGAAACTCTTCCGGATGTATAGATTTAAGCGGTAGTAATATGCGTTCTCTTTGGCATGACGGTAGATTGTCGGCTGGTCTGATGCAGCATAATCAGTATAATCATTGCCGTGGGTATAGTTGAACGATGGAGAGAAGTCAACTGAAAATCCCTTTGGCAGAGCAAAGAAATAGGTGCCCGAATAAGCGACTGAGTTAGAATGGTTCGGATTCTTCTTCTCAAATGAATATCCCTCTGCTGAATTGGGCGAATACTCCAGTTTACCGGAATATTCATTTGTGGGTATTCCTAAGTTTGTAAAGGCAAGCAGATTGCGTATCTGTATTTTGTCACTGTTATATGTGGCACGGAAAGTGACGGGATATTGGTTCTGCTTATAATGAGAAGATTCAAGCGTTTCCTTACGTGTTACGGAATACTCCTTGCCGTCATTGTCTGTAAGTCGGTAAACGCCCTCTGTGGTATTGCCTATATGGTGGTTGTTCCAGTTGTTGGCACCGGCATACA
>CAYZPI010000063.1:0-20535 GCA_964480085.1 uncultured Bacteroides sp.
GGTCGTCGGGCACGGTGATCACGCCCACATTGGGCTCGATGGTGCAGAACGGGAAATTGGCGCTCTGGGCCTTGGCGTTCGACAGACAGTTGAAAAGAGTTGATTTGCCGACATTAGGCAGGCCGACAATGCCGCATTTTAAAGCCATATATTGTTAAGTTATAGGTTATAAGTAATAGTGAATAGGTGGATTGCATTTTTGTACCGCAAAGTTACGAAAAATCCTTTATCTGAGGATATGCCCGCTTACCTTTTTCGGGGCAAATGCATGAGATTGTTGGGCTGAAACGCCCTAAATAGGACGAAAAGGCGGCAATACCGTATTTTGACAATGAATTACCGATTATTGATAATAATTATGTCTCAAGTGATTTCCTCACGAGCGCAAAAGATTGTAAATTTGCAAGAGTGAAAATTCATTGAAGGTGTGAGAGACGTATATTTTTCAATATTTACCATGATTCCGAAAAGACTTGTTATGAATATCTGGAGGCTGGCGGTTGCCTTCCTCATGTCGCTGATGACGGTGATATGCAATGCTGCCGGCCATGTATTGACGTTCAAAACCGATGGTGGAGAAACGGACAACTATAGGATAAAAGGCAGTCCGGTTGTATATGATGAGAATGACTATGCAGTGGTGAGGAATGTGGTATCCATGCTTGGCGAGGATATAGGCATGGTCACCGGTGAGAAGCCGGAGATCATGACAAGAACGACACTGCCGGATTTCGATGCTATTGTTGTTGGAACGCTCGGAAAATCGCGCCTTATTGACGAACTTGCGGGCAATGGCGTTATTCCTGCCGACAGCATTTCAGGGGGATGGGAGCGGTATGTTATTTGGAATGTAAAGAATACCGATGGCAGGAAACTGCTTGTGATAACGGGAAGCGACCGGAGGGGGACAGCCTACGGAGTGATGACGCTTTCGCAGGCGTTGGGTGTGGACCCCTGGGTTTGGTGGGCGGATGTGCCTGTAACGTGTGCTCCTGACATCCGTGTGTCGGCCAACCTGATATCTGATGCCCCGTCGGTGAAATACCGGGGCATCTTCATCAACGATGAGGACTGGGGCATGAAACCGTGGGCATCGATGGGTCTTGACAGCGACATAGATGACATAGGTCCGGGGACCTACGAGAAAGTATGCCAGCTATTGCTGCGCCTCAAGGGCAATATGCTTGCCCCGGCGATGCACAGCTGCACGGGAGCCTTTTATTCGCATCCTGAAAGCAAGGAGGTGGCCGATGAATATGGCATCATCATCACTACGTCGCATTGCGAGCCTATGCTTTTCAACAATGCCGCTTTGTCGGAATGGAACAATGATGTGGATGGCGTATGGGATTATGGCATCAACGGAGAGACAATAAGAAGGAAATTCCGCGACAGACTTGACGAGGCAGCCCCTTACGAAAACCTCTATACGATAGGTATGCGCGGCCTCCATGACGAAGCAATGAGCCGCAACCGACCTCTGGAGGAAAAGCTTGACCTGCTACATCAGGTGATCGACTGCCAGAGGGACATGCTTTCATCGAAATTCGGCTGTCCAGCAGCGGATGTGCCCCAGATTTTCGTGCCTTACAAAGAGACTCTCGATCTCTACCGCCAGGGGCTGAGGATTCCCGACGATGTGATCATAGTGTGGCCCGACGACAACTACGGGTACATGAAGGGACTCTCCAACCCGGAAGAAAGAAAGCGTAGTGGAGGAGCTGGAGTGTACTACCACACTTCCTACCTGGGCACTCCGCACGACTATCTTTGGCTTTGCACCACGCCGCCGGCCCTGATGTACCATGAATTGCGCAAGGCATGGAATACGGGTGCCGACCGCTATTGGCTATTGAACGTGGGCGATATCAAGCCTGCTGAGCTTGCCATGCAGACCTTCTTTGAGATGGCCTGGAACTTTGATGATTTTAGTTACGACATGATCACTGACCATCAGCCGGCGTGGCTTGCATCGATATTCGGAGAGAATCTTAGAGATGATATCTCTGATATTCTTGATGAGTATTACCGGCTTGCATGGATAAGGAAACCGGAATTCATGGGTTGGGAGCTGGAATGGGATGATCCGAGACGGGCCGATACAGGACCTACGGATTTTTCCTTCACCAATTATGCCGATGCGGTGAAGAGGATAGAGGATTATGGAGGGCTTGCTGAAAAGACGCGTTCGATGATGGACTCGCTTTCCGATTCGCTTGCCATACCTTTTTTCGAGATGGTAGGATATCCTGTACTGGCTTCGGAAATGATGAACCGGAAATTTCTTTTTGCGCAGCTCAACGGCGAACTGGCTGAAACAGGCCATTGTCAGGAAGCGAACTATGCGGCTCGGATGTCCATGGAAGCGGCCGACAGCATACGCTCCCTGTGCGATATGTATAATTCTGTCAAAGATGGAAAGTGGAGGGGGATGATGGCTGTTGCACCCGGATTCTGTGCCCGATATCAGAACGATGCTCATCTGGTGATAAATCCCGGGGCTGGTGAAAAACCGGTGGCTTTGAAAGTCGCGAATGATGCCGAATATGCAGGATGCCGTACCATTGACCTGCGTAAATCTGACTCCTGCGGATCCGTGAGGATTATTGAGGGATTGGGCTATGACGGATTTGTCGTGAAGCTCGGGGAGGATGAATCGGTTTCTCCCCATGTGCCGGAAATAGTGTATGAGTTGGATGGCCTGAAGGGTGACAGTGTGACTCTGCATGTGTTCCATCTTCCTTTCTTTCCCCTGTATGAAGGTGGCAGATGCAGGTTCGGTGTGAGCGTTGACTCCGGTGAGGAGCAGGTGCGGGAGTACATTCCCCTGGAGTGGTCGGCAGAATGGAAAGAAAATGTATTGCGTAATTCTGTTGTTTCCTCCTTCACTCTGCCATTGGCCGACGGCGTGACAGGGTCGCATAAGCTCAGGATACGGGGAATCGATCCGGGCCTGGTGATTCAGAGGATCGTGATAGATGAGGGAGGATTCAAACCCGGATATGTTGGGCCTGACTTGTAGCACTGCTGCCTAAGCATACCCTGATGCTTTCACAATACCGTTCTGACTTTATATAATGTAAAGTCTGCCGGCTGACGCTGATTTAAGAGGCTTGTCAACCGGCCTTCCTGCTGTTATGTCTAATTGTGGTATTGGAATATCTAAATTTAATAATAAAAATGAATAGTTGTTTGTAAATTTGCTTCATAATCGGATAGGTTTTGATTCGTTGATGAATCTACCTTCGTTGATGAATGAAAGGGGGTGTCGGCCTGTGGTCTCGGCAAAATAATGCGATGCTGGCATCGAAATATTATCCGCTATGTCTTAATTCTCTTCTATTGAAAATAGTACTCCACAAAGCTACCATGATTCGAAAATTTTGGCGCATTTTACGTCCTGATAGGTCGGGCAAGGAAGCGAAAGCTGATCCGGTTCGTCCGGAGACATTGCGTTCCGAGGAAAGAGGGGCCATCCCTTCGGAGGCGGCATGTGAGCAGTCTGCGGTTATCGAAACGGGGAGAGACAGGAAAACTCTTTTGTTGGAAGTTCCTGGTATTGATGGCAAGGCACTCGAAAAATTATCTGAAGTGTTCGACATTGTCCGTCCATCAGAAGATGTTGAGCAAATGGATGTCGATTACATTATCATTGGCGGACACACTCAGTTGGTGACCACAGCGGAGAATGCACAGAAGATCCCGCCGTCTGAAGAGGCAGGCATGACCCGTGATGAGGAGTTCCTCTCCCGTGCCAAGGCAGTGGTATGGCACAACATCGACAATGTGGATTTCAGCAAGGGTATTTTTGCTTCGGAGATGTATGTCAGCCAGTCGTTGCTGTATAAGAAAATCAAGTCGCTGACAGGGATGTCGACAGTGGGATTCATAAAGTCGATCCGGATGGAGCATGCGTTGGAGCTGTTGGCCGATCCGTCACTTTCCATATCTGAAATCAGCGAACGGTGTGGTTTCGCGTCGGTATCATATTTCGGAGAGATATTCAGGATGCAGTTTGGTAAATCGCCAAGTGAATACAGAAATACCCCCCCCCCATTAGCTAATTTATTGATATTCAATTATATGTAATATTATGTGTAACATGGATGTATATTTATGAGATATCACTATAGCAAATCTTGCCGATGGTGTTGAATATTTTGAGTTAATTGTTCAAGATTGGGAATCAAGACGAGCGCTATCGTGTAATTTTGCATACTAAAATTTATTACAGGAGGATGAATAGATGAAAGATTGAGAACTTAAAATCATGAGCATTATACAAGCTTTGAAAATACCTTGAAACAAAACTTAAAATATAATTATCCGTAATGAAAAAACTACTACTAAACCACATTGTCATTATGCTGATGATACTGGTGTTAGGCGTGCCGTCGGCCTGGGCATTGATAGTTACAGGTACGGTCGTTGACCCTTCGGGCGAACCGCTCGTGGGAGCATCGGTAAAGCTTAAGGGACAACCCAACCACGGTGTCATAACCGACATCGACGGTAACTACCGGATCGACGTGCCGAACCCTAAGACAGATGTCTTGGATTTCAATTATGTCGGAATGGATCCCCGCTCGGAGAAAGTGAACGGGCGTACAGAGATTAACGTTACACTGTCCGAAAATAGTAATCTTCTCAATGAGGTGGTCGTCGTAGGTTATGGCCAGCAGAAGAAAGCTTCGGTGGTAGGAGCCATCACGCAGACCACAGGCGATGTGCTCGAACGTGCCGGTGGTGTCACCAACGTAGGTGCAGCCCTGACAGGTAACCTTCCCGGTGTGATCACGATGGCAGGTTCCGGTATGCCCGGTGAGGAGGATCCGGAAATCGTAATCCGTGCCGCCAACTCCTGGAACAACAGCAGCCCTCTCGTGCTCGTCGACGGTATCGAGCGCGACATGAATTCTGTGGACATATCCTCGATCGAGAGCATTTCGGTACTGAAGGATGCCTCCGCCACTGCGGTGTATGGTGTGAAGGGTGCCAACGGTGTGATACTCATCACCACCAAACGCGGTAAAGAGGGCAATGCCAATGTATCGGTACGTGCGAATATGACGGCGAAAGTGGCATCAAAGCTCCCTAAGAAGTTCGATGCTTACGACACCTTCTATCTCCTCAATCAATCTATCGAAAGGGAGGCGGCCCTGAACGCTGCCGGATGGGGTAACTATACTCCGGTAGATATTATCGACAAATACCGCAACCCGCTCAACGACGAGGAGTGGGACCGCTACCCGAACACCGACTGGGAAGACGCCCTATTCAAGAAGCATGCCATGTCATATAACGTGAGTGTGGGTGTGTCCGGCGGTACAAAGCTTGTGAAATATTTCGCTTCGGCTGACTATACTCACGAAGGCGACCTTTTCAAGCAGTACGACAATGGCCGTGGCTATAAGACCGGTTTCGGATACAACCGTATCAACGTGCGTAGCAACCTCGATTTCTCCCTCACGAAGACCACTGATTTTACAGTGAACCTCTTCGGCTCGAACGCAGTCAAGAACAGCCCGTGGGACTATAACGGCGACGGTAACTCTTACTGGGGTTCGGCTTATAAGTCTGCTCCCGACGCAATGCGTCCTATCTATTCCAACGGAATGTGGGGATGGTACGCTCCACGCGACGCCGACGTACCCAATTCGGCAAGAATCCTTGCCCTCGGCGGTACGAAGACCACGACCACTACAAGAATGAACTCCGATTTCGCCCTCAATCAGAAGCTCGATTTCCTTACCAAGGGTCTGGCTTTCAGGGCTCGTCTCTCGCTTGACTACAGCTTTAATGAAATCAACCGCGGTATCAATGACCAGTATCACGATGGTCAGCTTTACTGGGTAGATCCCAATACGGGTGACGCTCACCCCAAGACTCCGGATCCGATAAGTGGTCTTGATGCCACTATCAATCCTATCCTTTGGCAGCATCAGGGTGGCGAGGTGGATAAGAATGCAACATTCCGTAGAACTTACTACTCGCTTCAGTTCGATTATGCACGCCAGTTCGGACTTAATGAAGTCACCGCACTCGGGCTTTTCAGCCGTGAGCAGACCACATGGGGCAGCGCGTTCCCGGTGTATCGCGAGGACTGGGTGTTCCGTCTCACCTACAACTGGGCAGAACGCTATTTCGCGGAAGTCAATGGTGCATACAACGGTTCCGAGAAATTCGGTCCGAAAAAACGCTTTGAGTTCTTCCCCTCAGTGTCGGCTGGCTGGATGCTCAGCAACGAGCCATTCATGGCATGGGCAAGAGAGAACAATGTGCTTAACATCATGAAGATACGTGCTTCCTGGGGACGTGTCGGCGATGATAGTGCCGGAGCACGTCACCTCTACCAGACACAGTACAGCTACGGTGGAAATGTGGTGATGGGTACGGTGAATCCCGATAACTCTCCTTACACATTCTATACTATCTCCATGCTTGGCAACGAGGATATCTCCTGGGAAACAGTGGAAAAACGCAACTTAGGTGTCGACATCACCCTATTCAACGGCATCCTCTCCGGATCGGCAGACGTGTTCAGCGACCGCCGTGATGACATCATCATCGTTGGTTCTCAGCGTGCCACAATCCCGTCGTTCTTCGGAGCCGAGGCTCCCACCGCCAACCTTGGTCGCATGGACAGCCATGGTTTCGAGGCTGAGCTGAGATTTAACAAGGTGTTCAGCAACGGAATGCGTGCATGGCTCAACACGAGCATGACACATGCCACCAATGAGGTGAAATTCCGCGATGATCCGCAGCTGAAACCCGACTACCAGAAGAATGCCGGCCATTCTCTCGGGCAGGTGACGACATATCTCGACCATGGTAACCTATCATCCTGGGATGATGTTATCGGTAGCCCGGTATGGAATACAGGAAATGATTTCAAGCTCCCCGGTGACTATGCAATCGTTGACTTCAATGGCGACGGTGTGGTCAATGTAGAGGACAAGGCTCCCTATCAGTACACCACAACCCCGCAGAACACCTACAATGCTTCGCTCGGTTTCGAGTGGAAGGGCTGGAGCCTCTTCGCTCAGTTCTATGGTGTGACCAATGTGATGCGTTACGTGAAATTCCCGACATTCCGCTCCACTGCCCATGTGGCATACGATGAAGGTGAATACTGGACACTCGGTGGCGACGGTGTGCTCCCGCGTCCTCGCTGGGGAACCACAATCGATGAATGTGCCGACGGTACGCGTTACCTCTACGATGGCTCATACGTGCGTCTGAAGAATGTGGAGATATCCTATACCTTCAAGGGCAACTGGCTTAAAAAGATGGGTATGAAGACATGCCGTCTGTATCTCAACGGCAATAACCTCTACATGTGGACAAAGATGCCCGATGATTGCGAGCGCGGTAGCTCCGGCGACGGTGTTTATCCCACCATGCGTCGTTTCAATCTCGGTGTGGAATTCTCATTATAATAAAAGCTGATACTTACTATACTTATGAAAAAATATCTCAAAATACTGTCTTTTTCGGCATTGGCGCTCTTGTCGGTATCCTGTAAGGATTATCTCGACAAGGCTCCCAACAGCGATATCGATGAAGCCACTCCATATCTGAATTTCCGCAATTTTCAGGGTTTCGTGGAGGAGCTGTACAATTGTATACCTGTGGTGTCGAACAACGAATACCACACATGCTTCAACTACGGCGAGGAAGAATACTGGGAACCGCAGGAGACCCGTCTGTTCGCCAGAAGCCTGGATTACGGAGATTTCTGGGGCTACACCACATGCTATTATTCCTACCCTCACGTTAAGGGGGGCAGTGCCTCTTCAGGACAGAAATCAGAAAAGGCAAATGTATGGAAACTCTCGTGGTATGCCATCCGCAAGGCCAATATCGGACTTTCGAAGCTCGACAATCTCGTGGACGCCACCCAGGAGGAGCGCGACATGATCGAAGGCCAGCTTTATTTCTTCCGTGGATTCTTCCACTATATGCTCATGGAATGGTGGGGTGGCATGCCCTACATCGACTATGCCATCTCCCCGTCGGAGACTCCTACCAATCCCCGCGAGACCTGGCAGGAATGTGCCCGCAAGTGTGCAGCCGACCTTGAGAAGGCTGCCCGGCTGCTTCCTGTGGACTGGGACCAGACAGCAGTGGGAAAGACCACTCTCGGCAACAACAACATGCGCGCCAACAAGATCATGGCTCTCGCTTATAAGGGCAAGGTGCTCCTGTGGGCCGGCTCACCACTTATGAACTGGGATTCCCACGACCGTAACAATGCATACGCAAAATACGACGAGACTTTCTGCAAGGATGCTGCCGACGCTCTTGGCGAGGCCCTGAAGATAACCGAGGAGACCGGACGTTACGAACTCGCTCCGCTGGATAATTTCAACGACCTGGTGGTGCTCGCCAGCTACAAGACCATCCCCGGCATGAAGGAGGCTATACTTCAGGAGAACATCGACGAGTTCCGTGGTCGCTGGCCCTGGAACATGAACACCGATTTCCGTCCGCAGACCATTGTCAGTGCCGGTATCAAATGCTGGCCCACAGCCAACTATTCAAATTATTTTGGAATGGCCAACGGTTATCCTATCAACGACTCCTCGGTAAAGGATGCCGAATCCGGATACGACCCGGCCTATCCTTGGGCTGACCGCGACCCGCGTTTCTACAAGACATATATCATCGATGGAGAGACCGTGGGTACCAACAAAAAGACCAATGTGAGCCTCTATACCGGCGGAGCCGAACGCGAGGGCGCCAATCCGCAGAAAGGATGTTATACCGGTCTGATGAATGCCAAGCTCTGCCTCAAGAAGGTGGACAACGACAATTGTCGTGATGAATATGCATGTGTGTTGAGTCTGATGCGTCTGGCCGACCTGTATCTGCTGTATTCCGAGGCTACCGCTGTGGGATATGGTGTGCGTCAGACTGCCCCGACATTCACAAAGACTGCCCTTGATGCCATAAATGTGGTGCGCGACCGCGCCCACGTGGCCCATGTGCTCGACCGCTTCACCACCACGACAGACGATTTCCTCGGTGAGCTGCGTCGCGAGCGCGCCGTGGAGCTTGCCTTCGAGGGAATGCGTTTCCACGACCTGCGCCGCTGGATGCTTATCAACCAGCGACCCTACACCCTGAAGACAGGCTTCCAGTTCGACCGCGGTCCCGGTTTCAAGGAGAACTCCACCAACAATCAGGTGCTCAATCTGCGTGAGGATGTGCTCATGGAGCGTAACTACTCCAGCCGCCATTTCTGGCTGCCGTTGCCCAACAAGAACGACACCTACCTTTACGAAGGATTCGAACAAAACCCGGGATGGTAAATCATATCAATCACAAATAAATAAATGAGTCATTAATGAAGACGAATATATATATAGGTTGTGCCGCCTTGGCTTTGACGATGACGGGTGTGTCCGCATCTGCCCAGACCGAGCCTCAGGACAGCCTTGTGAATGTGGCTTTCACTCAGGTCGCAGAGCGAGATCTGATTCTCGCCGTCACATCAGTCGATATCGCTGAGCTGAGCAAGAAGACTGCGAGCAATGGAGCTTTGTCCACCCTGAAAAGCTTTGTCGCCGGATACAACGGCAATGTATGGGGCCAGGGTCCGCTGGTGCTGATCGATGGAGTGCCCCGCGATGCGAGCATGGTCAAGGCATCGGAAATAGAGAACATCTCAGTGCTGAAGGATGCCGCGGCAGTGGCATTGTATGGCAGCCGTGGTGCCAAGGGTGTGATCCTCATCACCACCAAGCGCGGCATGCAGGCTCCGCTCACCATTGATGTGCGCGCCAATGCCGGAGCGGCTTTTCCGAAGTCGTATCCGAAATATCTTGATGCGGCAAGCTACATGACACTCTACAACGAGGCTTGCGCCAACGATGGCAGGGCTCTTGCCTACGACCCCGCAACCATCTACAACACTGCGCAGGGCACCAATCCTTACCGATATCCCGACGTAAATTTCTACGATTCGGAATATCTGCGCGATTTCGTGCCTATGGGCGATGTCACTGCCGAGATTTATGGCGGTACGCAGAACACCCATTACTATCTCAACATCGGTGCCGACATGAGCAAGAGTCTGCTCAAATACGGCGAGCATGAGAAGGGCAGGGATTTCAATTTCAATGTGCGCGGCAATGTGGATATGACGATATCCAGCAGGCTTAAGGCCACCACCAACGCTGCAATCATCATCAACGACAACTATTCGGGTCGCGGTGATTTCTGGGGAACAGCCGCAAGTCTGCGTCCCAACTGGATCTCTCCCTGGCTTCCTACCTCGATGATGGATCCCAACAATGCCCAGATGCAGGACTATATCAACACCAGCACACATCTGATCGACGGCAAATATCTTCTCGGAGGTACCACTTCCGACCAGTCGAATGCTTTCTCAGAAGCTTTGGCAGCAGGTTACACACGCCAGAAATACCGCAAGTTCCTCTTTGATGTCGGACTGGACGCCGACCTGAGCGGAATCACCGAAGGTCTGTCGTTCAAGGCCGGATACAGTGTTGATTACAATGCCCACTATTCCGAAGCGTACGCTCAGGAATATGCCGTGTATCAGCCTACATGGGGTAATATCAACGGTCAGGACATGATCGTGGGTCTTGATAAGATCAAGAACGACAAGTCGTCGACCAGCGAATATGTAGGCCAGTCGACCTACCATCAGACGATGATGCTCAACGGCCATTTCGACTATGCCCGTACATTCAACGATGTGCACAATGTATCGGCCAACCTCGTGGGGTATGGTTTCCAGCAACAGTTCTCTGCCGACTCCGACCATTCGGGTGAAGGCTCATATCACAAGACCACCAATCTTAATTTCGGACTCCGCGCAGCTTATAATTATGCTCATAAGTACTATATCGACCTTACAGGTTCGATGGTGCATTCCTCCAAGCTTCCGGAAAAGAAGCGCAATGCATTCACTCCTACCGCTGCTCTCGGATGGAGGCTCAGCGAAGAGTCGTTCATGAAGAACGCTACCTTCTTCGACGATTTGAAGCTGACGGCCTCTTACGCCAACCTCCATCAGGATCTTGATATCAGCGACTATTACATGTACATGGGCGACTACCAGTTCTCCCCCAGCACCGGATGGTACACATGGTATGATGGCGAGCATGGTGGCTCGACCGCGACATCCAAGAAGGGCGAGAACGATCAGCTCGACTACATAACCCGCAATGAGTACCGTGTGGGTCTGGAGACCACATTCCTCAACGGTATGGTGAACGTCGTGGCCAACTATTTCAACCAGACCACATCCGGTCTTCTGACACAGGGTGCATCGACAATCTATCCGTCGTTCTATAACTCGGGTCTCGGCAATTTCCTTCCTTACATCAATTTCAACAAGGAGCGCCGCAGTGGATTCGACTACACGGTAAACCTCAACCATAAGTTCGGAGATTGGAATGTGGAGCTCGGTCTTGTGGGAATGTTCTATTCTTCCAAGGTGCTCCGCCGCGACGAGGTGCAGGATGAGTCCTATCTCTATGCCGAGGGGCATGCTCTTGATGCATCGTGGGGATACATCTGCGAAGGCTTCTTCCAGAGCGAGGAGGAGATCGCAAATTCACCGCGCCAGACATTCGGCGGCACTGTCCGCCCCGGCGACCTCAAGTACCGCGACCTTAATGGTGACAATGTCATCGACTCAAAGGACCGAATGGATATCGCCAAGATGGGATGGTCGGCAGCTCCTTACACCTACGGCATGAATCTCACGGTTGGCTATAAGAATTTCACCCTCTTCGCCACCGCATCCGGCAACACAGGTGCATGGTATTACAAGAACAGTGGCTACCACTGGCTCAGGGGTACAAGCAAGTACTCCGACGTGGCATGGGGACGCTGGACCGAAGCTACCGCCTCGACAGCCACCTATCCGCGACTCACTACAGAGAACGGCAACAACAACTATCAGAACTCCACTTTCTGGCTTGCCAAGGGCGACCGCTTCACCCTCGATAACATACAGCTCACTTATGAGCTGCCGAAATCGGTGTTCGGAAAATGCTTCATCCACGGTGCCAATGTCTATGTGGGAGCATACGATCTGCTGATGTTCGCGCCGGAGCGTGAGGACCTCGAACGCAATGTGGGCTCGCAGCCTCAGCTTCGCACTGTGTATCTTGGATTCAAAGTGAATATTTAAAGACGTATATATAAGACATGAAAAAGATATTTATGATAATGGCGGTGGCCGGAATGTCGGTGCTCACGAGCTGCGACGATGTCTGGGATCCCGCAAAGCAGAATTTCAAGGACGTGAGCCAGATGGAGTCTGAACCTGACTTCGCCATGGGATTCCTTACCAAGGCATATTCCGCAGTTGCCGACAGCTACAGGAACACCGAATATGCCACCGACGATGCTGTCGTGAACCAGAACGGAAACGCCTACCGCAGCATGGCCACCGGTGGCTGGACATCATCATCGTCACCCATCAACGAATGGACCAACTCTTATGCCGGCATACAGTACCTGAACCAGTTCCTCTCGAAGGTGGATGAGGTGGTATGGTCCACCGACACAGAACGCTCCGACATGCTGCGGGTGCGTATGGAGGCAGAGGCACGTGCCCTGCGCGCGATATTGCATTACCAGCTGTTGCGCACCCATTCCGGTTACGACAAAGACGACAATCTTCTTGGTGTGCCTTATCTTGAAAGCTACCTTGGCGCCAACGACGACATGAACCTTACACGCCCGTCCTACAAGGAGTGTGTGGCAAAGATCGTCGCCGACCTCAATCATGCGATCGAGGTGCTTCCCCTCGACTATGAGGATTGCTCCGAGGTGCCTGACCGTTATAAAAAATACACAAATGACCCGGAGGTATACAACCGCACTATGGGTGCTAATTTCCGCCAGCTCGTGAGCGGACGAATCGCCATGGCCTATCTGTCGCGTGTGACTCTGCTTGCTGCCAGCGACGGCTTTGCAAACACATGCCCCTGGGAAGAAGCTGCCAATGCCGCCGCCGCCGTCCTGAAGGAGAACAACGGAGTGGCCGGTATCGGAGCCGGCACACCGGAATATTATTCTGCAAGCATTGCCGACAAGCTGAAGGAGGGTATCAACCCGGCCGAGATAATCTGGCGTGGAAATGTAGGCGAGGGCAATGGCGAGGAGAAGAACAACATGCCGCCGTCGGTCAACGGTAACGGCAACATGAATCCGTCGCAGAATCTCGTGGACGCTTTCCCTATGGCCAACGGTTATCCTATCACTGTGGATGCTTCCGGTTATGACGCATCCAATCCTTACACCGGTCGTGATCCCCGACTGAATATGTATATCATCTACAACGGCAGCAAAGGTGTGGGTGTGAACAGTGATGTGATCAGCACCGTGCAGGGTACTACCGACGGTATCGGAAACGTGGAGCAGCGATCCACCAACACAGGATACTACATGAAGAAACGTCTACGCATGGACGTGAACCTCACCGCCGGCTCCGAGACAAAGAAGAACCATTATACCCCTCGTGTGCGTTACACGGAAATCTATCTTAACTACGCCGAGGCCGCCAACGAGACATGGGGACCGAAGGGCGACGGTGGAAACGGATTCTCGGCATACGATGTGATCAAGGCCATCCGCCAGCGTGCCGGTGTGGGTGGTGCTGAAGATCCTTATCTGGAAGAATGCGCTGCAAGTGCCGACAAGATGCGCCAGCTTATCCGCAACGAACGTCGCGTGGAACTTTGCTTCGAAGATTCGCGTTTCTGGGATTTGCGTCGCTGGAAAGCCGATCTCAATACTCCGGTGATGGGCATCAACTGGAAGGACGACGGCACTTACGAAATTTTCGAAGTGGAAAAACGCTCATACGAGGATTATATGAACTATCCACCCATCCCAAACTCCGAGATCCTCAAGTACAGCAACCTCATGCAGAACAAGGGATGGTAAGCTTAAACCTTTAAAAGATTAATCCGATGAAAATCATGAACAAGAAATATCTGCTCGCTCTGCCTGTAGCCGCACTGGCGTTGAGTGCCTGCCACAACGGCACCAACGATTTCGACGATTTCGACTATCAGACAGTATATTTTGCCAATCAGTACGCCGACCGTACCATTGAACTGGGTGTCGACGAGGATGTGGATCTCACCAACGACAACAAGCATATATGCACCATAAAGGCCGCATGGGGTGGGGGATACACCAACCGCACCAATGTGTATATCGATTATGTAGTGGATCCTTCGCTGGTCGATGGCATCTATTTCAAGAATGGCGGTGCGGTTGAACTCATGCCGGAGGAATATTATATCCTTCCCGCTGATAATCAGATAAAGATTCCGCAGGGCGAGATCATGGGAGGCACCCAGGTGCAGCTTACCGATGCTTTCTTCAATGATCCCAAGAGCACCACACAATGCTATGTGATTCCGTTGCGCATGACCAATGTGGCAGGAGCCGATTCGATACTTAGCGGAAAACCGCTTGAAGAGAATCCTGTATACACCGATGATTCTCACTGGAGTGTGCAGCCCAAGAATTTCGTGCTGTATGCAGTGAAGTTCGTCAATCCCTGGCATGGACAATATCTGCGCAGAGGCGTGGATGAGGCTACGGTTGACAATGTGTCTTCGCATATAGTGCGCCGTCAGCCACATGTGGAGAACGACGAGGTGGTAGATATCACCACCACAGGTTATAAGGTCAATAAGTTGCCTGTGACGGTGAAGGATGCCGCCGGAAACAACGTGACATTCAACCTCGCCCTCACATTCACCGATGACGGTAGCTGTACAGTAGGCGGTGGCGATGAGAATGTTATGGCAAGTGGTAGCGGTAAATTTGTCAGCAAGGGTGAGAAAAACAGCCTCGGCGGAAAGGATCGCGATGCCATTTACCTCGATTACACTGCCGAATTGAAGGACAACAACATGAAATTCCAGACCAGGGACACACTGGTGCTCCGCACACGCAATGTCTATGGCGGTGCCACATTCGGTGTCGAAAGGCGTTAACACGATAATATCCGAAGCAAAATGAAAAAGATATATTTTTATACACTTATTTCAGGAGCGCTCGCCCTGTCGTCCTGCGCCGAGGACTATGTCTGCAATATCGACGTGGATAAGCCCCAGAGTGTGGAACAGGCAGAGCAACTTGCAGCCCTCGATGTGCTCAACAGCTATGTGAACCGATCAGCGTATCCCAACCTAAAGTTAGGTCTGGTGGTCAATTCCGCCGACTATGCTTCCAAGGGCTTGACCTACAGCATTGCCAAAACCAATTTCGATGCAGTGATGGACAATGGCGCGCTGTTATATGGCAATACGGTGGCTGACGACGGATCTGTGTCGCTGGTAGGATTCACCGATATGCTTCTCCAGGATGCTCCGGCAGTGTCGGCGGGTGCCATGGTGACATATAATTCCGTGAATGTGCCTTACCTCAACAGCGTCATCGCCGACAACTTTGTGAAGGGCGATCTGCAGACCGGCAAGTTCACGGTGGCAGATTTTGACAGTGATGCGGTCGGCACCGAGTATGCCATGAGCAACGGCAGTGTTGCCACTGTGGTGGAGGATCCGGCAGGCGAGAGTGGTAATGTGCTGATGGTAGGATCTGCCGACGATAAGGCAAGAAACTCCTTCCCGATGCTCAACATCTCGCTAAATGACGGTCTTACACTCGGCGACTGTGTATCGGTGGTGCTGGATCTCTATTGTGTGGACGATAAGTCGCAGAAGAGGCCGCTCGTGTTGATAGCTGATGACAAGCGTAAGAATTTCTCGGGCGACACTCCCGAGAAACGTGGTTGTCCCATCGGACAGTGGGCCCGTAAGATTGTGGAGCTGAATTTCGCTGATAACGATGCGCTCACCGATGAGGACCGTGCAAAGACCAGTTTTACCTTGATGGCGGGCCCCAACGTGAACAATTCATATTACTATATAGATAATGTGACTATATATTGGAGCACTGGAGAGCCTGACAAATATGTGGAAAAGACTCCCGCTGAGAAGAGTCAGGCCCTTGCCGATAATTTCGACTCTTGGGCGGCCCGTGTGATGGAGGCTCTGGCACCTTCGGTCAATGAGTACGTAGTGGTGTCGAATCCGATGAGCGACAATCCTGAGTTCATGCTTCGCTCTGCCGAAAGCGAGACTCCTTCTGAAGATTGCTTCTTCTTCAACGACTATATGGGCGACTCATACGTGGCAACCCTGACGAAGAGCTTCAGCAAAGCCTACTCCGGCAATGGTGGCAATGGTAAGCCGGTATTCTACATCGAAGAGTCAGGTCTGCTCGGAAATGCTGACAAGACCGCCCGTCTGCTCAACCAGATAAAGGCATGGGATGCCGCCGGAGCCCAGATCGACGGTATTATGGTTGACCTCCCTGTAAACGAGGCTACGACAAAGACAGAGATCACAGAGTTGTTCAAGGCTCTTGCATCATCCGGTAAGCTGATACGTCTGAACAGCGTGTCGTTCGGTGCGGCAACCCCTGAGTTCTGCAAATTCGTTGTCGAAGAGTATCTTGCCACCGTGGCTGCCGACAAGTGTTCGGGAATCTATTTTGCCGGCACCGGCGACCTGTGGAAGAACAATGCTCGTTCGCCAATATATGGTGCTGTCATTGAGGCATTGAAATGATTGGTATGAACGGAAGTATTAAGATAATTCTCGCAGCCCTGATGTGCCTTGTTATCTCAGGCACATCGCGGGCTGCCGATATGCGTCGTACGCTTTCCACGGATAGTCCGATGTACATTTTCCACATCGATACCTGGAATGCCGCCGACCCGCAGAAGATCATCGATCTTATACCGGAGGACATGCGCCCCTACACGGTGTTCAACATCTCGCTGTCGGTGACGGCAAGTGTCACCAAGGACGGCTTCCGCACCGCTGAGTCGTGGCTGCGCACCTGCGCCGAGAACAGGGTGTGGGCGCTCATACAGCCTGCAAGTGGCGGCCACAGCTGGTTCTCCGACTACGACCTTGATGTGTACAGGTATTTCTACGAGAACTATCCCAACATAATCGGCTTCAACTACTGCGAGCAGTTCTGGGGATTCGACGATGCCGACGGGCTGCATCCCTTCGGCAACAAGAGCCCGACGATACCCGCACGCATGAAGCTTTTCTCCAACCTTCTTGAGCTTGCCGACGAGTACGGGGGCTATCTTGTGATAAGCAACTGTCTGGTGCGTCCGGAATGGGACGCCACATCCCCTCTCACGATGTTCAAGCGCTATCCCGACTTTGCCGAGACGGCAAAGAAGCACAAGGATCACCTGATCTATTGCGAGAAGTACACCACCAGTGGAAATTTCTACGATATGGAGAGCATGTGTCTGGGTGTGTATCTGTCGGACTATTGCGATTTCTACGGCATGCGTTTCGACCAGTGTGGATACACGGATCATGTGAATGGCGACATGCCTCCTGCTATCGGTGGAATGACAATAATGGAGCACATGATGATGACGGGACAGACTGTGCAGGATGGTCCCGAGCTTATCTGGCAGCAGTGTGTGCGCAACTTGGGCGACAAGAAGCTTGACGACGGGTATATGTCACGCCAGTGGGAGTTCTATTCGCAGTTCCCCAATGTGTATCTCGATGTATGGCGTAAGTTCACTACCGACGGTGTGCTCCGCATCATGGATCGCCAGGAGGTAATCGACAGCACCAAGATAGCCATCTATAATGACATCGATCCCAACAAGACCTACAACAACTGGGAAGGACGCCGCTCGCACAAGAATCTTTTCGACGGACTGTATGCATTGGAGAAGGGGTCGTTCCAGGACGACACTGTGTATCTGAAGAAGACAGGACGATACCCGACCGTTCCCACAATTTTCATTGACAATGGCAAGGATCTTGGTTTTCAGAGAGTGATCAAGCAGAGCCGCTATTCATCGGTGTGGCGTACGGAGGAAGCTAAGGTATCGGATTTCAACGAGCTTTTCTCGCCGCAGACGGATGATGATATCGAGACAAGTCTCTACGTAAGGCGTATCGATAACAATTGGCTCGTGTACAACAACAGTCAGTACGAGAAGCACCGTAAGGTGGAGTCAAGTACCCTTGATCTACGCTATAATTCCTGCTCGCAGGTGAAGATGACTATGCCGATGTGTGCTTTTGGTCTTGTCACTGAAAAAAACGACGGCATAGATTTCTATCTTAACAACTACGTAGGTGGAACATCCATGGCTACCGACGAGATCGAGATATCAGGATGCGGAGCCGAGCCCACTTTTTCGGTGACCGAGCGTGGCAACCACAGGGCTTCGAGCGTGACGAAGGCTTACGCCGACGGAGTCCTTACCTTGAAGGTGACCCATAACGGACCCCTCGACATTGCCGTGAAATGTTCCGGGCAGAATACCGGACGTCCCGTAGTGCCTTTCATTACCGGCACACATGGTGCAGAGGAAGCTCCGGTGTATCGAGGTTCACGGCAGTATGAACTTGAGAATGCTGACTATGTCAATATAGACAACGCATGGGGCGGGGCCACACGTTCCGACATTCCCGGATTCACAGCCCTTGGCTATGTGTCTTACGGCACAAAGTCAGGCGCCAAGCTCCGCGACACCATCAGCATCGACGAGGCGGGCCTGTATAAGCTCACTGTGCGCTATCTTGCTCCGGAGGCTGATGTGGACAGGGTGAACATATCGATAGGAGGAAAGGTGGCGGCGCGTAATGTCAAGTTCGCCAAGACCGGCTCCGATAATTTATGGGCCACTACGGTTGAGATCCCTGTCGAGCTTGCGGCCGGCAAAAGTGAGCTGATCATATCCTCGACAAAGAAGCAGACCAACAATCTGTATCTCGACAACCTGATTCTCACACCTGCCAATCCCGAGGGGATTTCCAACATAGAGGCAGACGTGACAATCCCTTGCGCCGAAGGATGCTACAACATGCTCGGACAGCGTGTGGATCCGTCCAGAATGCAGAAGGGACAGCTGTATATCGTCAACGGAAAGAAACTGATTTATAAATAAACCATTATTGTTTAACTCAAAAATTTTTTTCAAGATGAAAAAATTTACTTCATTTGCTGTTGCCTTGTCGGCCATGCTGTTCGCCGGCAATGTCAATGCCCAGACTATGATTGACTGGGATGAGGAAACAGGCACTTACTTGTTCCATGCCGAGGATTTCGTGAGCGAGGGAAGTATCTCCTATGATGAGGATGAAGCTTGCTTTATTTGCGACGGATCCGGCCCCGGCAAGCTCATGCTTAATCTCGATGGCAAGACAATCGACTTCTCAGAGGTGGCTTTCATCGCTGTTCACGGCTCGGTAGAAGCAGAATCCGGCGAGACTCTCGAAATGGGTCCGAGTGCCTGGAACGGTGCTGATCCTCTGGCCACCATCGTGATCAACGATGCAATCAACGGCCGCATCAACGAATGGTACGGCAGCCGCTATTCAATCGACTACAAAGGTACCAACAATGATGGCCTGACCTATTACTCGCTTTCCACAAAGGTCGACAGTGTGTATTTCACTCCGCGTGCCATCATGGAGGGCGAAGGCGAGGAAGCAGTCCTCACAGGCTACACTCCCGGTAGGGTATATATCGATGAGGTGGTCCTCACAAAGATTCAGGAGCGCGATCCCGAAGCCATCACCATTGATATGTGGCACAACTGGACCGCATGGGATGACACTGCCGAAATCGACGTGGAAAAGAAATTCTATGGCGAGGACAACGTAGGCAAGAACTGCGGATCAGGCAGCGTTCTGCTCGGCACTGGTAACGTGCTTGGCTGTGAGTTCGTAGATCTCACTCCGTATGCCGGTATCTACGCAAAAGGAACTCCCGGTGTGTCAATCCGTCTGCTCTTCAACCGTCCTGACATGGAAGGTGGTTCCGCTCCTATCTCGGAGTGTAATCCCGTGTTCGATGAGAACGGCGAGTTCTGGTTCTATTTCACAGAGCTTGCAGAGGCTGAGATTGCCAAGTTCGGCTCAGCTTATTCATGGGTACACCTCAACTCCGTGAAGTTCCCGTGGGGCTTCCCCGAAGGCATCGAGAGTGCGAAGGTCACCAAGTTCAACTACATCGAGAAGGGTACGGAAGGCATCACGGATATCGTCAGCGACGCAGCTGCCGACGCTCCAATGTACAACGTTATGGGCCAGAAGGTCAACGACAGCTACAAGGGCATCGTGATAAAGAACGGCAAGAAGTTCTACAACAAGTAATCCCTCTCCACGTTGGAAAAACATCTGGCGGCTTCATACGGAGCCGCCTTTATTATATTCCTTGAATGTCGAAATTGAAGCGAGGTGGATTTTCAGCTGTTAAAAAATATTATTTTGATGCACTTAAATAGTTTGTAATCAAGCATTGAATATATATCTTGCGAAAATTGTGAAAAAAAAGACTGAAAAAGTTTTGACAATTCAAAAATTGGTTGTAACTTTGCAATCGCAAACGAGGGGCAAGCCCCTCAGAGAATATTGAAATAAGCCTCTTTAGCTCAGTTGGCCAGAGCACGTGATTTGTAATCTCGGG
>CAYZPI010000064.1:0-20219 GCA_964480085.1 uncultured Bacteroides sp.
ATGTGTTTTCGCTTTATTTACGATATAAGAATGAATATAGTGCTGTGCGGATTTACCGGTTTCCTTTTTTATCAGATCTCCAAAATAATTAGGAGACAGGTTGACATATCTGGCACAATACTTTACGGAAGGCAATCCTAAATCAACGGCTTTTTCCTTTGCATAGTATTCCTCAAGCACCATCTCAAGACGACTGATGATATTGGTGTTGTCAGTCTTTCTGGAGGCAAACTGACGGTCGTAGAAACGCAGACAGTAATTCAACAGTGTCTCAATATATGATGTGACAATACTGCGAGTGTGCTTGTCTCCGGATGAACTTAGCTCTCCCCTTATGCTATGGAACAGGCGCTGGACAATCTCTTTCTCGCTTTCCGACATTTGAAGGGCTTCGTTGATATCATAGGCGAAAAAGAAATAATCTTTCATTGACTGGGACAATGAAGTGCCGTAGAGAAAATCAGGATGGAACATCAATAGGTATCCTTTTGAATGATTGTCCTCCCCTTCAATATCAATGCCAATGATTTGTCCCGGAGAGGTGAAAATCATGGTTCCGGCTTGATATTCATAATGTCCCCGCCCATAGCTCACTTTGCCGTTATAATGTTCCTTCAGCATCACACAGTAAAAACCAAAGCGTTTCCTCCCGATCATGTCTGCCGGCATCTCGGCTAAATCATTCACCGTAACCAATGGGCTCTGTGCCTGAAATCCCAAAAGATCAGCGTATTCCGGTATTGTGTCTAATTCTTTTACTGTGTCCATTTCTAACCGCATATTTTAATTATGCAAATTTACAAATAATTGAGCGATTACATGTGCTTCTACTTTCAACAGCAAATTGCAAATGCTGTAGTCCTGAATAACTATCGCTTGTGCGCTGTAATTATTGTGAAACTATGAATATTGACTGTGATAATCGCATTGGTTGTCCGGACATAGCAGTTCTTTCCCAATAGCTATCTCAAATCTCTTCTGAAAAAGGTTGACTCATAGAAGGATCAACTTTCCCATGACGAGGCAACGTCCATGTTCCGCCAAAAGTGCCCCCTTCTCGCAATAGCTTTCCGTGAATGGTAAGGAAATCAATGTCACGAAGAATGGTTCGTTTGCTCACATTTAATGTTTTTGCCAACTCTTCGGTCGTGACATACGGATTCTTTTCTATATGCCTAAGTACTGTTGCGAGCCTGGGAATGCTATCGATAGGAAATTATAAATATTATCCACCCAGCGATCGTCATCTGTCAAATTTAATCTTTAGTTGATGCAAACAGCGAGTCAAACCATTTCATGAAATAGTCATAATAGTTGGATTCTCCTAAATGTCCATCGTTGGGATAAATAAGATATTCCTTTTCAGATGAGATGTCGTTGTACGCTGCAAAGCCTACCTGTGGAGGACAGTCATCATCGAATAAGGCAGTAGCATACAACACCTTGGCCTTGATATTTGGAGCGAAGTTTCGGGTATCAATATATGACTGAATGGTCATGGCATCTGAAATTGAACAGGGATTATTATAGTAAGCAAGGTAATTTTTTATTTCTTGCCGGCACAAGGTGCGGATATCGACATGTTCAGTAATGTCACATGGGAATGGATCGAAATAAGCGCAGGCTGCTATCCTCTCTCCGCAAAGACCGGCAGTGGCCAAAGCAAGACCGCCACCCTGACTTCCACCAGTCACCCCAATTTTAGTGTTATCTACCTCAGGACGTGAACAAAGAAAATCTACCGCTCTCACACAATCAAGGTAGATTGATTTATATGCCATGCTGTCCCTTTGGTGAAGATTATACCCCCAGATTCCAGGAACACCAAACCCGGGATTAAATACATCTGCACTTATGCCATGCCCCCTCACACATAAAACCATATCAATTCGATCCGTATCATCATTCCTAAAATTAGAGAGATCTTCGAATCCGGTACCATATCCCGGAAGATGAAGTATGGCATAGTGTTTCCCTTCTTTTTTTGGCACAAAATAATAAGCCCTTACGGTAAGGTTCCCGACAGACTGCATCTCAACAATATAAGCCATTTTAGATGTTGTTGACAAACTGTCGGAGTATATCATTTTAAAATCAGGCGAGATGTGGTCTAATACTGATGTAGCGTTTTCCCAATAGTCATGAAAATCCGTGGGGTAGGATGATCTGCAGTTTATGTCTTCAGGTGCGACCGCCAACCACTCAATATCTCCACTGATATATTTTCCCTCAAGAGTAGCGATACATTGGTAAAATCCGGGCGAGTCCTTGACTGATTCAAGACTGATGGAGATAACATCGTTATAGGGGGATACCATTAATGTGGTGTCAAGGAGTTCCTCATGAAAGGAGTCCTCGATCTGCAGTCTTATTTTTCCTTTTTTAAGTGTGTAATATGCAATATTTATATTGTTTGGGAGGGAATCAAATAGATGGTCGTCATCATCAATGACAATCCTTATTTCCTCTGCTCCTTCACAATTATCTTCGCAGATTGTAAAATCATTATGGCTTATTCCTCCGGTCCATGCCAAATCCCTGCAGAAAATCCTGACTGCATTTTTTCCCTGCGTTATAACACCTGATGGAATATGAATCTTTGAAAATGCTGAGCGGTCAGTCCAGAAATCAGTTGTTATATCGTGAGCCACGCAAACATTGTTTATTTCTATAGAATCAATATAACACTGGAGTTTTGAATTTATTATAAACTGTGCGGATGGATTCTCTGCAAAAAATGCGTTGGATAAAATGCATTTCCCATCCATGCCACTTAATCCTTGCCTTTCCCAAGACATCAGTGTATTTATAGTTTTGGGGTTCTTGCAGAGCTCTGATACAAACGACCATTCTAATGGCAAGATATTTTGCGCTTTGGATTCACTGGAACAAGTACAAAATAATATCGTGAAAATCAGAGAAGTGAAAGGTTTAGCCATAATTGTTTATTCAAAGGTTTCA
Source organism: uncultured Bacteroides sp. (assembly GCA_964480085.1). Lineage (GTDB taxonomy): Bacteria > Bacteroidota > Bacteroidia > Bacteroidales > Muribaculaceae > CAG-873. The sequence continues at coordinate 2,962 of CAYZPI010000064.1, forward strand.
TATACATCTTAATCCCTGTAATTCTTTGGAGGAGAGACGCTATCAGCTAAGGTCAAAACGCATCACGGTGCCGTAGTGGGGCTGGTGGGCAAAGACGTTGTCGACGATGGCCATGCCGGTGAGGAGCATCGTCTGCATTATTATGCCGCCATGGGTGAAGACCCCCACTTTCCGCTTGCCGGAAGGAATGACATCATCGAGGAACGAGCGAAGGCGTACCTGCTGATCGAGGAATGTTTAATATAATTGTATTACCATGACTTATTGTTTTATAATAAAGATAATGTCAGCAAAACTATTATATGTTTTTTTGTTGAACGAGAAACAAACCTTCTTCAACGAATGATCATTGAACCTACTTAGATAGTCGTTGATCTTCGGCTCAATTAAAGAGAATGCACGCTTCATCTTCCATGATTGAGCCATATTTTTTGAATCAACGAGGACAATAAATAATCGGTTTTCCGCACCAAACAAACGGGGACTTTGATTTTCGTATAGCCATTTCATCAAAGCCTCAGGGTCATGGATAGCTTCTTCCACTATTTTCTTTCTTGCTGCTGTAAGTTGTTCCGTCACTTCGGAATGACCAAGATTCTCCAGTTCCTCCTTGAGGAAGTCAAATTGTTTTGAAGGAGATAGATTCTTGTCAGGATAAATATTGAATGTTTTTGCTCGTCGTTTAAGCCATGTAAGCTCTTGATTTCCCAATAAAGCTTTCAATTTTTCTTGCATATAAGTTTCTGGAAAATATGTGACCTTTAGATCAATAGGAATATCATCTATGAAGAAATCAACACTCTTTATTTCACCTATAGCAGACAAAACACGGGCATGTCTTTTGAATATTGATTCGATAAGGTATGACGTCCAGTTATTATACCAGCTCGTCTGAACGAAATTCCAAGCATTTGAGGCAATGGCATCAGCTTTATTTTTTAGTTGATCATAATCACTTATCGATTTGACGTATCTTCTGATCAGATATTGATCAAGCGAGTTTTCTTGATCACCACCCCATTCATAGTTTTTTATCTGACGTAAACCGCTTTTTAATCTTTCCTCGTCAATACCCAGAGCTTTATACCATTCGTGATTTCTATCACGTAAGTACACATCGAGCATCTCCATTCCGTTGGGAAGATGTTCCATCACAGAATACAGTTCAGCAAATTGGTCACTGATTTTTGTTGAATTGAGATGAATTCCATTTTTCTTAATAAATTGCATTATCTGTTTTCCTCGACATATAGCTCTGACTTTCAGATATAATAATGCGTTTACATTGTTATTGAATGCGTATAGGTTCTGTGCGCGGAATTCTTTATCCCATTTTTCAAAGTTTGTCATAACCATATTATAGTTTTATTATTGTATAAAGCACCATTGGCCATTATCTCCAAGTTGGAAATTATTGTTCAATATCATGAACACATCGACATTTCCAATGATAATCATGCTACGTAAGATCCATTCCATTATTGCCATCATAATCCCGTTGGTGTCTGTTGTCCCATTTTGGATTTGCTTCGTTATGAATTCTGTGACCATATCTGTGAATTTTTCGTCCTCACAAAGGTACAAGCGCACAGGATCAGGATTTTTGCGGAAAGTAACAAGTACATCGCCTTTAATTGATTTAAGTCGATTAAGCTGTCTTGGAGGGTATGTTTTCTGTTCCAGCCATTCATATTCTACAACATTGAAATTGTTGAAAACACATGCATTACTTACTGCTCTCCATTCCAATCCGGAGAGAGAGTGGAAGGTCAGGGTGAAATACTTGTTATCTTTCAATATCCTTCGAATCTCCGAAAAAGCAATGTTAATATCCTTATCAAAGGCCTCAATGTCTTTTTGACGTTGGTTGCTGTCGGAAATGACGATTTCCTGTTGATAATCTGGTTCTAACTTAAGCCATGAATTCCATATTACACTTTGCTCGAAATATGGTACACTATCACCGTATGGTGGGTCAGTGAATACGTAATCCACGGACTTGTCCGGAAGATGAAGGTCTTTTGCATCAAAATTTGTAATACTGTAAGTTGATTGAACTCGTTCTGTCAGTAGATTCCCGGAAAGAGCACCTAAAAAATCTTCTTTTCCCTTTATGGCTTTATTAATTCGGTTTTCATAATAGTGCAGGACATTATTTTCTATATAAGTCTGGCCTATATAGAATCCTGTCATCCATGCTCCTTGTGAGAGTGTACCTCTGCTTTTAATAGGAGGAACAAGCTTTGAACAATTTGCCAGGTTCGCTGTAAAAGCGATTAGAAACAAGTCTTTGATTGAACCTGTGGTGTATTTTTCTATCAAAGATAGCAACTTGGCATGACAGGCAAGGGTTCGTTTGGTGAACAGATCTTCTATTGTCATGTTCGGACGGGCGGAAATTCTTGAATTTTCAATTATTTTCACAACCGGGTACCAATCCTCTATTACATAATTGTCCTCCTGACTGCAGAAATCGAGAGCAATGTCTGTTGGGATATCTTTTATTAAGGTCTTTCTGCCATCTTTATAAGTAAATTGCAGAGGCAAACCATTGTTATTCCTTAAAACAGAGATGGGCTGATAGAAAGAGCTGTCGATGTTGATTCCATACCATTCCTTCACATAAGGTGTAAGTTCTGTTTTTATCTTTTCCCACAATCTTTTAACTTGGAAAAGATTTACATCTTTTGAGAATAAATTATGGGCGATAAAATTTGCGATAGGGTTAAGGTCATTGACTATTACATTTCGATTTTTTAGGTATGCTTCACAGCAGAAGACTCCATAACCTGAGAATGGGTCTATTATTGTATCTCCTGGCTTGGTGTATTTGTCAACTAACGGGCTAATGCCCGATGCTGGTTTCTTCCCCCAGTACTTGTGCATGAAATATCTTGGTGATGTGCTCTCGCGATTCATTCGTCCAACCTTCAGATTATCAATATGGATTGTTAATGCGTGTTTTTTTCAAAATGAATATTTTGATGTAGTTGACACAATTGTTTGGAATGCCAACATTATTACAAAGTTAAAAAATAATTTTTATAATATTTGCAAATATGAAAGGAATCTTTGCTTATATGATATGTTTTGATTGAACTTAGAAATTAAAACGCATCACGGCGCCGTAGGGGGGCTGGTGGGCGAAGACATTGTCGACGGTGGTCATGCCGGTGAGGAGCATCGTCTGCATTATTATGCCGCCATGGGTGAAGACTCCCACTTTCCGCTTTCCGGAAGCAATGACATCATCGAGGAACGAACGAAGGCGTGCCTGCTGATCCAGGAAGGATTCTCCGCCGGGTACACGCGTGTTGATGAAATCGGCATACCAGCGTTGCAGCGTGGGATCGACAATCTCATCGAAAGGCTGCATCTCCCATTCGCCGAAATCCATTTCCATAAGCCTGGGGTCGAGGATGGCATCGCCGTAGCCGCAATATCCGGCAAGGCGCCGGCAGCGTGACAACGGACTGCAGTACACGGCATCGAAGCTGTGGGGCTTCAGCATGGCTTTCACGGTAGAGGCCTCTTCTTCAAATGTCGGTGCGAGCGGCACATCCGTCTGTCCGTAGCAAGTGCCTTTGGGCACGTCCACCGATGTGTGGCGTATCATTATCAATTCCATAATGCTGATATTGAGAGGTAAAACGATAATTCGCAAAGCAGAAAACATGCTCCGCAGCAGTCGCCCGTGTAACCGCCGATACGTTTCTTCATCAGCAGAATGAGCAGTGAGGCTACGATAACAGGGGCTATGCAGGCGATCCATAGGTGCATTGGAAGGAGCGCGCATGGGAGTACGCCTCCTGCCAATGCAAGTATCCATGCCCATACCCCGAAACGCTCGTATATGGCTCCGCTTTTCGACTCCTCAACCTTGCGGGAGTAGGGAAGAAAATTGATTATCTGCGCAGCACAGAATTTCGACCATGCGTCACCCGCTATGATAGCCGGACATAGTACATGAAGAGGCACAGACGACCATGCCGATGCTATGATGAGGAAATATAAGATCAGACCCAACACACCGTATGTACCTATGTGGGAGTCCTTCATTATGGCAAGTATCCGCTCGCGCGATGTGCCCCCGCCAAAACCATCGCAAAAGTCGGCAAGTCCATCCTCATGCAACGCGCCGGTAAGAATCACACGTGCAAGCAGAGAGAGAATCACAGCGACAGAGTAGGGGAATATCTGTGTGGTGCCGTATAGCACCAGAGCCGTGACGCCTCCGGTGATCCATCCCACGAAAGGCCATAGCTCCACAACACGCTTGAAATATGCCGACGGCACATCCGCCACCTTGTGCAGGGGCAGGCGAGTGAAGAACATCAGGGCGGCGAGGAAGCGCTTCATCAGAGTCAGAAATATTTGGTGACCTTCACTTTTTCGAACGAGTCCATCTCATTGATCATCCTCACTGCCGATTCGATGATTGGATAGGCGCACACGGCCCCCGAGCCTTCGCCAAGTCTCAGGCTGAGATGCAGCAACGGTTTCGCACCCATGGTCTCAAGCATGAGCTTGTGGCCGGATTCGTCACCCTGGTGCCCGAACACGGCATAATCCATCACGGCAGGATATAGCTTTGATGCAGCCAGCATGCAGCTCGTCATGATGAATCCGTCGACTATGATCACCATGCCGAGCTCGGCTGCCTGCAGCATTCCACCTACAGCCATTGCCAGTTCGAATCCACCGAACCAAGCCATCTTTTCTTCTACCGAATCTCCGCCTTTGTAGCCCGACAACGCACGTGTGAGCACATCAAGCTTATGGCTTATTCCCGAATTCGAAAGACCCGCTCCCGCACCTATGCATCTATCCAGAGGAATGCCTGTGAAGAGGTGCATCCACATTGACGACGGCGACGTGTTGCCGCTCCCCATCTCGCCGAAACTTATGATGTTGCATCCCGAGGCGTAGATGTCCCTTACCACTGAGGCTCCGCGCTCAATGCACAGGTCGAGTTCTTCGGCAGTCATGGCTGGTCCGTGCAGAAAATTGTCCGTGCCCCGTCGTACCTTCATGTCGATGATGCCGCGGCCTGACGGGATGTCGTAATCCACGCCCGCATCCACAAGTACAAGCTTGAACCCATGCTGATTGCAAAGGAAATTGATTCCGGCTCCCCCATGGCTGAAATGGCTCAGTTGCTGCCATGTCACCTCCTTTGGCGACACGGTCACACCTTCCTCGATGATGCCGTGGTCGGCAGCGAAAAGCACATTGTGGGGACTGGAGAGCTTAGGTGAGGGTGTTTGCTGTATGAGTCCTATCTGCATGGCCAGGGTCTCCAGCATGCCGAGGGAGCCTTTGGGCTTGGTGAGATTGTCGATTTTGTCCTGTAGTGCCGGTTGCAGGACCCGGTCGGGTGTAGTGATATTGAAATTTCGCATGATGGTCAGACTATTTTATCTTAAGGGGAATCCCTGACACCATGAAATACACGGTGTCGGCTTTGTCGGCAAGGTATTTGTTCACGAATCCGAGCAGGTCGGTGAAACGGCGTTGCAGGGCATTGCCGCTGATGCCTCCAAGGCCTATCTCGTTTGTGACGAACACGAATGATGCGTCCTGGTCCGTAAGCCGGTCGATATCGTCGCATACCGCTTCGAGAGCCTTGTCTATTTCCTCGCCACTTGCGAAGAAATAGTTGGTGGCGAGCATCGTGACACAATCCACCAGCACCTGCCGCCCCGTCACATCGTGACGCCATAGGCCGGTCTGAGCCTCGATGGTGGTCCAGTTGTCACCACGCCTTGCCTGATGTCGGCGCACTCGGTCGCGGAATTCGTCATCCCTCGCTTCCGCGGTGGCCATATACACCGGGCTGTCGGAGCGTTCGAGCGTCAGCCGTTCTGCGAACAAGCTCTTGCCTGAACGCTGTCCGCCGGTCACCATGATGATATTTTTTGCCATACTTTACATTTACTTGGAGTCTGTCTTTTTGATCCGTATGGCCGCGCCGCCACCGGGGGCAAGCTTTTGCTTAAGCTTCATGCCGCGCCGCCACCGGGGGCAAGCTTTTGCTTAAGCTTCATGCCGGGCTTCACCTTCACGGTGCGGATATTGTAGGCCTGGGGATTGTCCTTCCAGTGGGCATCGGGGGCATCCTCATAGATTGTAGCTTCGTATCTGCCATCTTTGGGCAGGAAGCTCAGGTCGATTGTTGCCTCTCGTGGATTTTCATCGGTGATGGCTCCGACGTACCAGTCATCGGAATTCTTGTCGAGTCGTGCCACGGTGATATAACGATTTGGTTCGGCTTCAAGATAGCGTGAGTCCGCCCAATCCACCGGCACATCCTTTATGAACTGGAAGGCATCCGGGAAACGGTCGTAGTTCTCTGGCAGATCACAGGCCATCTGGATAGGCGAGGGCATTGTGAGATACAAGGCGAGCTGGCGCGCGAGGGTTGTTCCCGCCTGAGAGTCCTTTCCTTCACCGTAATAGCTCATCTTGGTCTCGAACAGCCCGGGGGTATAGTCCATCGGGCCACCTTTCAGCCTTGTGAAAGGAAGAATACACGTGTGCGACGGAGGGTTGCCACCGAACGATTCAAACTCTCCTCCGCGGGCCGATTCCTGGGCGAGCCAGTTGGGATAGGTGCGGCACAGTCCTGTGGGGCGCGGCGCCTCATGGCTGTCGACCATGATCTGATAGTCGGCCGCGCGCTCGATCACGTGCTTCACGTGGTCCACCATCCACTGTGATGTGTGATGCTCCGAACGGGGAATTATCGCACCGACGTAGCCTGTCTTCACGGCATCGTAGTTGTTATCTTTCATGAACTGGAAGGCACGGTCGAGCTGAAGCTCATAGTCAGCTGCATTGGCCGCCGTCTCATGGTGCATTATCAGTTTCACACCCTTCTCTTTGGCATAGTCGCGTAAAGCGGGAAGGTCAAAATCCGGATAAGGCTTGTCGAAAAGGAACTGGCGGTTTTTCCTGTAGCTTGCCCAATCCTCCCAGCCTTCGTTCCATCCCTCGACGAGCACACCGTCGATGCCATGCCTGGCGGCGAAATCGATGTATTTCTTCACATTCTCGGTATTTGCAGGATGGCGGCCGTTTGGAGTGAGCGTGGAGTAGTCGGTCACTCCGGGTTTTGCAAGACCGTCATTGGAATAGGCCCATGTCTTGACATTGCCCGTGAACATCTCCCACCATACGCCCATGAATTTCATCGGCTTGATCCACGACGTGTCTTCAATCTTGCATGGCTCGTTGAGATTCAGTACTAATTGCGACGATAAGATGTCGCGTGCATCATCGCTCACGATAAGTGTGCGCCACGGAGTGTTGAACGGCATCTGGAGATAAGCGCTAACGCCTAATCTGTCGGGAACGAGATGCGATTTCATGGAAAAATTCTCCGGATCGACATCGAGAAGCATGGCGGGATATCCGTCGAGTGCAGCCTCATGGGCATTGACATACACACCGTCGACCGTCTTGACGAGCAGCGGAGTCTGTACAGTCACGCCATCCACCCGTTGGGCCTCGGTGTGCTTGCCATACGAATTAAGTGCTTCCGGCAGCTCAGTGAATGTGGTTTCTGACCATAGATATTCGTCTGTGTCGTAGTCGCCGGGTATGCAGTAGAGCTTGTGATTGTCGGCGTAATTGAACTCAGTGAGCTCATCCTTAAGGGTCAGATAGTTAGGTCCGTTCTGTATGGGCAGTTCATAGCGGAAGCCAAGCCCGTCGTCGAACAGACGGAAACGCACTGTCATTTCGCGCTCAGGTTTTTCCGATTTCAGGTGTACGGCGAGTTCCTTGAAATGGTCGCGGATGTCGGAATATTCACCCCACACGGGTTGCCAGGTGCGGTCGACAGTCACCGTGTCAATCCCTGCGATTGTAAAGCCGTCGGTGAACGCCGTCTCATCTGCTCTTAATCCAAGCTTGCTCGGATTAATGACGGTTTTGCCCTTGTATTCGAGGGAATAGAGCGGATGCCCCGAGGAATCGACATCCACTTCAAGCAAAAGGTCGCCGGAGGGAGATGTTATGCTTACGGCCGACATCGCCATAGTGCCGGTGAACATAAATAGTGGAATCAGGAATTTCTTCATTGTAATTCTTTGGAATACATTAGTTCGTAAGGATAATATGGCTATACGTCTCAATTATGGAATAATTGAGACGTATAGTTTGCAAATTTACGACTTTTATGATTCAGACACAAATATAATGTGCAAATCGATTGCAATCCATCCGTACGCGGATTACATCTTCAGCAGGGATGAGCCGTTGTCGGAGTTGTTGAGCGAGCGGCGCGACGAGCGGAAGATCGAGCCGAAATCGGCGGAATAGCTGACGGACAGCACCACCATGTTGCCGTTGTTCCTGATGTAGCGTTCGCGCACCGACGGATTCACGTCGGAGTAGCTCCATGAGGGGTACTTGGTGCCTTTTGTATCGAACATGTACATCCAGCTTGCCTGGAACGACCAGTGGTCGTTGGGCTGAAAGTCGAAACTCAGCGCGTCGCCATTCTCATCCTTGCCCACAGTGTGGCCGTAGAGGTATTTCCCCGGTAGCTTTCTCCAGTATGATATGGTATAGGGTCCTTTGTTCCACCACAGGTTCATCGTGGCGTCGAACGATGTCAGATGATGGCTCCATCCCTCGCCTGTTGTTTCGTAATGGTCCAGCCCGAGGCTCACATTTGCACCGAATCCCTCGATGCCGCTCAGTTTCAGGTTGAGCGTGCCTCCCGCGTTCCATGAACTCTTGGCGTTCACCGACTGGGAGAGGAACAGACGGTTGCCTAAGTATATGATGTCATCCATCACGAAATCACCGGTGTAACGGTAGTTCATAAGCAGCGAGGCACTGAATTTCTTATATTGGAAGGAAGGCATTAGCTGGTAGCGGAAATTGCGCGACACCTTGAGGTCAGGATTACCGTTGGATATGAGATAAGGTGTCTGTTGCTGCGCATAATCGGTAAGGGCTGTGAGCGACGGGATGCCGGGAGTGTATTGAAACGCTCCTGTAAGACTCCATTTCTGTGAGATATTCCATGACGCCTGCGCTGATGTGAGGTTGCTGATGAAATGGCGATTGTGGCTGTCATTCTTTATCCAGAACAGTTTTGCTCCTGTCGATACGGAAAAATACACTTTCCCCACCTGCTGTCCGAGACGCGCGTACACATAATTGTTGTTCTCGGTGAGCACAGGCTTGTAGTCGGATGTGAGATAAGTGTTGGTGCTGTGCGACACGGTGTTCTGATATCCAGCCGACAGAGACGTCCTGTCGCTGAACTGGTGGATATAGCTCACCTCGCTGATAAGTGAGCGGCGGCGGCTGTCGACGTTCATCACGTAGCTGGTCTGCGACCCGTCGGCAAAGACATAGTTGTTGTCGCGTCGGTAGTCGCTTGCGCTCAGTGTGCCTACCATCTGAAGTTCGAGGGCGTTTTTTTCGTTGAAATCACGCTTGAAGAACAAGTCGAGCGACGGTGTGAAATCCTTGCTTGTCGACAGGTTGTCACTGTCGTATACTCCTTTCGAGGGGTCAATTGTGTGTGCGATCTTGCGGCTTTTCTGAAAACTCGGGGTGGCACGGAATGTGGCGGAGAACAATGTGGCGACATTAGGACTGTAATCGTATTTCAGACCCATGTTGTGGAGGTGGTAGTTGAACGGATTGCGGTCATGCTCCTCAAGCCTTACACTGAAATCCTTGCCGATGAAGCTCTCTACGGTGTTGTCGTACACTTTCTGGTAGTTGCGCCAGGAAGGGTTGTAGAAAAGGGTGAACTGCGACGGCCCCTGATGATAAGAGGCGCGGATGTTGCCATCGACGAACGCAGTGTTCACCGCGCTTCGTCCCCATGCATACACCTGTCCTCCATCGGTGCGTTGCTTAAGCGTGATGCTTATGAGTCCGGTGTTGCCGCTGTCGGCATACCGTGCCGGGGTGATTCTCGAAAATTCTATCTTGTCGATGTCTTTGGGCTGCAAGGCATTGAAATCGTCGATTGTCGACGGCACACCGTTGATAAGTATCACGGGTGTGCCTTTGTCCACCGACAGCGTTCGGTTCACAGGGTTGGCTTCAAGGCCAGCCAAAGGCAGCTTCTGGAACAGGCTGAGGGTTGTCGAGGAGGCCTTCAGGTCGGCTGCCGACGGGAAAACGATGGTGCGTCCCCGCGAATCTACCATGGAGTTGCCCGTGACCTGTACCTCGTTGAGGGTAACGCCGTCGGCCAGATACACCTTACCTACATTTACGTTCTTGTCCGACTCAATCACTATCTCCGTGGTGTTGTATCCGGCCATCGATATTTCAAGAAGCAGCTTCGTGCGGATATCCGTATGGATCTCGAAATGGCCGTCACCATCGGTTGGAACTCCGGTAATAAACTGGGAGCCGGACATCACCCTGCAGGAGGCTCCGGCGATGGCGGTAGAGTCGCTCTCGGCATAAACCACGCCCTGGATAGTTCTTGCCCAACCGGAGGCGGCACACAATATCGAAAGGATTAAAATAGTCAAACGTGTCATAAATTCAAAAACTAAGTAAATCTATTATATTATATACGGATTGGCGTGCTAAAACGTGACATTAAGTTTCAAAAAATCTGATTATGTTCCATTCAAAAACCATGCCAAAAATATAATCTTTTGTATATCAAAACTATGTGCCATTCGCTTCAATATAAATTGTCATAAAACCGTACACTGCCTGTAAAATAGCCGTACAGCCGTACATTTATCGTTCGAATGCACGGCTATTGCACAATCATATTATTATTCGTACTTTTGCAAAAATTGACCCTCATGTTCATACCTTAAAAACCTATGGGAGTAGATATAAAGTTTTCTCAGTCGTATTTCATGCTCGACTCCTGGGTTATGGCCAATATCATTCAACTTGGCACCCAGAGTTTCTGCGACCGGTTTGTAGACTATAAAATCGATCCATGCCGTAGACTCTATGACCAGATGGTTCTTGCCGCAAGGTGCGGAGTGGCAAATATTGTGGAAGGGTCGGCACGGTATTCTACATCCATAGAAACTGAGATGCGTCTGTTGGACGTGGCACGCGCAAGCATCGAGGAGGTGCAAAGTGACTTTTTCAATTTCCTCCTTCGCCGTAAAGCCGATGTATGGCCAATTGGAAATCCCAACCGTGAGGCAATATGGAGAATGCAGATGGAAAGACCTCAGTATTCCAATAGTCTGCACCACGACGGGGCAATCCACATCCAGACACAAAAATCTAAATTTGACCCATGGATAGAAAACCTCGATCCTGAGGTTGCGGCTAATGCCATGCTTGTCCTTTGCGTCAGGGTCACCAGGATGCTTGAATCCCAGTTAAGGGCACTTCTTGATAGATTCAGGAAGCAAGGTGGTTTTACAGAGAATATGACAGCAGAACGTCTTGAGGAACGTAAGCGCCAATCAATTGAAGAGAAAGCCCCTGAATGCCCCAAATGTGGCAAGCCAATGCTCAGACGTACGCAAGTGAAAGGCCAGATGCGAGGACGCGAATTCTGGGGATGCTCCGACTATCCTAAATGTGATGGACTAAGACCGATAGGTACATATTCTCCCCGCTAAATCTCGATAAAACCTGTTTAATCCCGATAAATCCCCCAGTAATATGAAACGAATGAAAAGTGTGATTATGGCTTGCGGAATATGTGCCGCTTGTGTCTGTGGCAACTGTGGAGTGGCGAAGGCTGCCACTAATGAACCATACCAGTATAATTCATTCTACTATCAGCGGGCTTCGCATTTCGACTCGCTGCCTATAGATTCCGATGACATCATCATGCTTGGCAACTCGCTCACCAATGGATGCGAATGGCATGAGCTACTGGCCAACCCAAATGTAAAGAACCGTGGGATCTCTTCCGACGTGATACAGGGTGTATATGACCGTCTCCCTCACATCATTGAGGGACGCCCTGCCAAGATTTTTCTTATGATTGGGGTCAACGACATAAGCCACGACCTCGATGCCGATTCTGTGGCGACCGCATATATCGGTCTTATCCGTCACATCCGTGAGAGCCTGCCGGATACGGAGCTATATGTGCAGTCGTGTCTGCCTATCAATATAAGCTTCAACCAGTTCCTCCGCATGGCTGACAAGGAGCAGACAATCCGTGATGTCAACCGGAAGGTGGAAGCTGAAGCCGACTCCATGGGCTTCACTTGGGTTGACTTATATTCACGCTTTGTTGATTCCGATGGGCACATGAAACATGAATATACCAACGATGGACTACACCTTCTCGGCGAAGGGTATCTCCTTTGGCGCGACTGCATAATGCCATTTTTGTAAGTGATAAGTAATAGTGAATAGTGGATAAGTGCCATCCGGATGGTGCTTATCCACTATTCACTATTACTTATCACCTATTCCTGCTGCATGATTTTTTGACAGAAAATAGTATGATTTTTTGACAGTGACGGCTGTGAATCTTTTCTCATTCTTCAGATAATCTGAATGTTATATTCTTGGCACGGTAATTGAGGGTATTATGGGATGTTATGAGAAAACTAATTACAGCAATCACAGTCATAGTAGCCCTTACCGCCAGAGGTCAGCAGCCGTGGAGCATGGATGAGTGCATGGCCTACGCTGCCGAACATTCTTCCGCAGTGGTTCAGGCCCGCTGGGACGCGGCTTCCGCTGCTGCCACCCGCAATGAGGCTTTCGCCGATTTCTTCCCGTCGGTGTCGGCTCAGACAGGTGTACAGTTCAGTTGGGGACGCAACATTGATCCCGAGACCAACACATACAACGATATAGCTACCTTCAACAACGGCTACGGCATATATGCCTCGCTGACATTGTTCGATGGCGGACAGACCCTCAATAGCTTCCGCCGTGCACGGCAGGAGAGGGCGCGGAGTCTAAATGCCGTGGAGATGAGGCGCGACGACAGTGCGATCGAGGCGATGATGGCTTACGCGGATGCCGTGTATTATCAACATTCGGTGGCTCTTGCCCATGAGAAACTGCTCCAGAGCCGGGAGATGCTCACGCTAACCTCACGGCAGGAGGAATTAGGCCTGAAGGGACGCCCCGATGTGGCTCAGGCCCAGGCCACCGTGGCGGATGATGACTACAATCTTGTGCATCAATGCAACCTAAGGGACCAGGCGATGCTTACGCTACGCGCTGCAATGAATCTGCCTTCCGACGTTGAGTTCTCCGTGGATACCGCGGCCTGTATTATTCCAGTCCGTTCTCTTGACGACGTGGAAAGCATATATGCCATTGCCCTCGATTCAAATCCCAAGACAATTGATGCGAGGATGGCGGTGGAGTCGCGCCTCTATACCTACTCCATGGCCAAGGGCAATCTCCTCCCGTCGATAAGCCTCAATGCCGGAATATCCACGGCATACTACAAGACCATCGGAGCCGAATATCATGCCCAGGCTTTCGGCGATCAGTTCCGCAACAACCGGGGCGAATATATCTCTGCTTCCCTTCAGATCCCTATCTTTTCCGGTCTCAGCCGCTTGTCGAACATGAAACGCGCACGTTATGCTCTGGAGAATGCCCGTGAGCAGCTTGACCAACAGAAGCGCCGGTTGCACGACGAAATAGCGTCGGCTGTGATGGACTGCGACGGATACGCCATGGAGATCACATCGTTGCAGGCAAAGGTGAATGCCGACGCGGAGGCCTACCGGCTGAATCTCCGCAAATATGAGGAAGGACTCCTGTCGCTCATCGACCTCCGGCTCTCATTCAACACTTATTACGCATCGCGCGTCTCGCTCCTGCAGAAGCGTATGCTCTACATACTGAAATACAAACTTGTGGAATACTATAAAGGCAACCGACTATGGATGTGAAGATTCAGCGACCGAAAGGCTTGAAAGGAATTAAGGCAATATATTGGTTATATATCGGCGGTGCCGTGCTGTTGGTGGCGGCCATAATCTGGCTCGCCACCAGCGACATCGCTTCCACCTACAAGGTGGAGCGGTTGGGACTGAACATAGCCGACGTGAAATTGCAGAAATTCGATGACTATGTGCGCGTCGACGGACGGGTGGAACCCATAAGCACCGTGCAGATAAGCCCCGAGGAGGGCGGGATAGTGGTGGAGAAGGTTGTTGAGGAGGGCGCGCAGGTGCGTAAGGGTGATGTGATAGTGCGCCTGAGCAACAGCAACCTCGACCTGCAGATACTCAACGCCGAGGCCGAGCTCGCCGAGAAGCAGAATATCCTGCGCAACACGCGCATATCGATGGAACAGGACAGGCTGAACAACCGCACGGAGCAGGCCCAGCTTGAGCTGGAGGTGCAGCGCAAGCACCGCGCATTCCAGCAGAAGGAGAAGCTCTATAATGAGAAGCTGATAGCCCGCGAGGACTATCTGCAGGCAAAGGAGGACTATGATCTGGCACTCCGCCGCCAGTCGCTCATCAACCAGCGTCTCACTCAGGACAGCATATACCGACTGGCGCAGATGGACCAGATGGAGGACAACCTCGCCAACATGCAGCGTAACATCCTCCTGATTCGCGGACGCAAGGACTTGTTGAACGTGGTGAGTCCTATCGACGGTGAGCTTGCCCTGCTCGATGTGGAGCTGGGGCAGAATGTCACCGCCGGTCAGAAGATAGGTCAGATCAACGATCTGACCAACTACAAAGCTACCGGACAGATCGATGAGCACTATATCGACCGCGTGCATGCCGACCTTATTGCCACGTCTTCGCGTGGCGACCGTAACATGGAGATGCGTCTGCGCAAGGTGTTCCCTGAGGTAAGGGAGGGCAAGTTCAAGGTGGAATTCGTGTTCACCGGAAAATGTCCCGACAATATCCGTAGCGGACAGACCTGTTACCTTAGCCTGCAGCTCGGACAGCCCGTGGATGCCGTGGTGATACCGAAGGGGTCGTTCTATTCAGGCACAGGGGGAAAGTGGATATTTGTGCTCGACCCTTCCGGACGCAAGGCCTACCGCCGCAATATCCGTCTGGGACGCCAGAATCCCGAATACTACGAGGTGCTCGAAGGTCTGGAGCCGGGCGAACGGGTAATCATCAACGGCTATGAATCCTACGGCGACGCGACTTCACTCACCATAGGTGAGTGAAGAATGAAAAATTAAAAATGAAGAATGAAAAATTTTTAGTATATGGCGCGAGCTTCAGCGAGTGCTCCAAGTCTTCTAAATTCTAAAAACCAATAAAATATGAAATCATATCTGAAATTTCTGAGCAGGAACAAGGCATATACGGCCGTAGACGTGTTCGGCCTTGCTGTGAGCATGATGTTCGTGGTGCTGATAGGCTGCTACGCCTGGCAGGAAAGCCACATCGACAAGCAACATACCAAAGCAGACAGGATGTACTATGTCGGACTCGATTTCGACGGATACAAGCTAATGGGTGGACACTGGTATCTCCAGAAGCTCCTCAAGGATAAATTCCCTGAGATAGAGTCGTCGACAGCGATTCTCCGGAATCACCGTTTGTTGGAGTACGAAGGACAGAATGTGGAGACAGATTTCTTTTTCGTGGACTCAGCTTTCTACGATATTTTCGATTTTCAGCTCATACGCGGCGACCGTGCCACCGTGCTCGACAATCCATCCAGTGTTGTTGTGACTGAGGAGTTTGGCCGTCGGATATGGGGAGATGATGATCCGATGGGCAAGAGCATTGTGTACAATGCGGATATGGAGCCTTTGGTAGTGACCGGTGTGATGGAGCCGATGACCAACACGGCGTTCATGACCCCAGACAAGCGGCCCGTGGATGCGCTGGTGAATTTCTCGATAATGAAATATCTTGAACCGATGATGCTTGAGTCGGCCATGCAGAATGCCAATGGAGTGGAGGTCGTACTTCTGGCGAAAGAGGGTCATGAGCTCACGAAGCGGAAAAAGGTGTATGGGGATGCACTAAAGGATGATTTTTGGATATTGCACCTCCCGGAGGATAATATCAGGTTTGAGTTATTCCCGTTTGCCGGAAGCTATTACTCGGAAGTCGATTCGGCAGGCGGCAATAAGAACTACGGTAACGCCAAAGTGCTGAGGCTGCTTTTCAGTGTGGGCCTGGTGATATTGCTATTCGCAATAATGAACTACATCAACCTCACTGTCGCGCTCGCCGGAAAGCAGGCCAAGGAGATGGCTACACGGCGGCTGCTCGGCGAGGGACGCATCCAGGTGATGTGGCGTCTTATCGGCGAGAGCACCCTTCTGTGCACGGTGTCGATGGTGATAGGTATTGCCCTTGCATTTGTCATGGAGCCATACGCCTCAGTCCTGCTGAAGACTCCGCTTGACATCATCGCGTGCCTTAACTTCTTGACAGTGGGATTTGTTGTGGCGGTCCTGCTTGTCATGAGTGTTGCCTCCGGCATGATTCCCGCACTGATGCTTTCTTCGATGAAGCCCATTCAGGCAGTGAAGGGTGCGTTCAGCCGAAAGTCAAGCATGATTTATGGCAAGGTATTCATCGTTGTGCAGAATGTGGCGACAATCACTATGGTGGCAAGTGCGATTACCATGTACTGCCAGGTGCGTTACATGATTAAGGCTCCATTAGGATATGATTACGACCATGTGATCAATGTCCGGTATCATCCGGGTTATTTCGGAAACAAGGGAGAGCTTCTGAGAGAGGAACTACTGAAATTGCCGTGTGTCGAGAAGGTCAGCTTCTCTCAAGGGGTGCCGCTCGATAGGGGCAACAACAACACCATGACCTACAACGGTCGCACGATATCGTTCCAGACATTTGCCGTCGATTCAGCGTTCATAGACCTCCTCGGCATAAAGATGAAAAAGGATAACCATTTGTCTACAAGTGGACGAAAGAATTACATTAGTGTAAGTGGACTTGAAGAACTCGGAATAGAAGAGGATTCTCCTGATTTTCCTTACTTCGACCAGAAGCTACCCACAGCGGGTGTGTTCGAGGATTTCAAGATTGGAACGATACTTGCGGAGAAACATCCCTTGCTTATATTCCAGTTGAAGCCTTTCGAGAATTTCACTCCTTGGGACATACTGATTAAAGTCCGTGGCAATGAGGACGAGGCTCTCGCTCAGGTGAGGGGTGTGTTCGAGGAATTGTTGGAGAGTGATTATGTTGATGCGGTGTTCGATAGTCCGTATATCCGCCAGCAAGTTGAGAATGGGTTCGATAGCGAGTATCGGTTGTCGATCATAATATCCATCTTCGCGGCCATAGCGGTGATGATCTCGATGCTCGGCCTTACGGCGATGAGCACCTACTATG
>CAYZPI010000065.1:0-19974 GCA_964480085.1 uncultured Bacteroides sp.
GACCTACGAGACGCTTCTTGGAAGTGCTCTCCGTGAAGAACTTGGTGTCGGTGGGAATATTGCCGAAACTTATAGTACCCGGAGTTACGAAATTGTAACCATAGTGCGTCTGGTTGTAACGCTTGGTGTATTCAGTAGTCATACCCACGAGACCGCCCACGGTCCAGTCACCGAGATTCTTGTTGATGCTTGTCATCAAGTTGGTGCTCTCGTACTTGTAGTTGTAGTCGCTCTTGCTCAGACGTCCGTTCTGATATTTTGGACTTACGACCGAACCCGGAGCAATGTATCCGTAAGCATCGGTGGTGTAGTCGTCGAGACCAACGCGAGCCACGATGTTCCACCAGTCGGTGATTTCGAAAGCGAGATTGAGTGATCCGGTGAAGCGCTTTGTCTTGTCGTTGAGCTTATCCTTGTTAATGATCCAGTAAGGGTTTTCCTTATCGTCAGCAAGATCCCAGATACCCTCGAAAAGACGATATTTCTGGCCAGTCTCAGTGAGGTAGTGGCTCATGTCCTCGGTGCGCGGCCAGCTGTAGAGGCCTGTCATCGCACCGCCGCCACCGCCGCCATAAAGACCGCCCGAAGTAAGGGTCTTGTCGGTCTTGGCTATAGAGTAAGCCACGTTGGCACCGAGGGTAAACTTCCAGATCTTCTGCTCGCCGTTGAAACGGAAAGTGGATTTATCGTAACCTGTCTGGGGAACGATACCACCCTGGTCATAATTGGATGCGGAAAGGAAGAAAGTGGTGTTCTTATTACCGCCGGCCACACTTACGGTGTTGTCGAAAACAACGCCATTCTCGAAGAAATTGCCGATATTGTCGTATAAAGGCTCATTCGTGATTTGCTTGCCCCACGACTGGTAGGTCTGTTCATTGAACACACCATTATTCTCATAATATCCGCGTCCGAATCTGGTCTGGGCTTCAGGAACCTTGTTGGCCCACGAAGTGGTGATCTTGCTCGAAACATTCACTTTAACAGCACCTTCCGAACCCTTCTTTGTGGTGATGATCACCACACCATCGGCAGCACGCGAACCATAGAGCGCCGCAGCAGCCGCACCCTTGAGGATCGACATCGACTCGATATCCTCGGGGTTGATATCCATCACACGGTTGGAGTAAGTAGTGTTAGAACGGGTCATACCGTCAGTACCCGAGTTGCCGACCACCTGTGTAGAGTTGTCGTATATGATACCGTCGACCACGAACAGAGGCTCGTTGGTACGGCCCTCTGATGTGGAGTTACCACCACGGAGGGTAATGTTGGCACCGGCACCTGCGGCACCGCTGTACTGGGTGACAGTGACACCCGGCACCTTACCTGCAATGGCGTTGATGACGTTCGGACTCTTGTTCTCAAGGATCTCGGCGGAACCCATCTCCGACACTGAATATCCGAGGGCCTTTCGGTCCTTCTTGATACCGAGAGCGGTCACCACCACCTCATCGAGGCTTGTGGCCGTAGGTTGCAGAGTGATGTTCAGGGCACGACCGTTGAACTTCACCTCCTGGGTGACATAGCCTACATAACTGATGACCAATATATCACCATTCTTGGCAGGGATTGAGAACTTACCGTCAACATCGGTTATAACACCATGGGCGACACCTTTTACAAAAACAGAAACACCGACGATAGGATCACCGGTTTCGTCGAGGACGACACCGGTTGCCCTGCCAGTCTGTGCAACAGCAGTGAACCCGCAAAGCGGAACTCCGTTAAAGAGGACGGGAGCACCACCTGCTATCGTCATAGCTGCCAACAAAGCAAGTTGTTTTCTCATACAATTAATGTGAGGGTTAATATATGGTTAGTTCATTGATTATAAGTACAAAATTAATCTCTACTTTTCATGCGGCTTATATATCAGTCGCATAAACACTAAATTACATCTTCAAATTAACCTACTCTCTAAAGCACCCTAAGCATAGGAACATTAGCTTCAGTTAATTTCAAGGCTTTGTTTTCGTCACAATCTCTTTATAAGAGATACTTGTTTTCGTTGCAAAGGTATGGTAAAAATTTGAAAAACCCAAATAATCAAGTTTAAAAAAATTTTACTAAAATAAGTAAAGATACTTTTACTTATCAATATTTTCCCAAACACTCAGATTGTTTTGGAAACGTCAAGTCCTTTTCCATACTAATTAATTGTGATTAAACTATTTATATTACCATAAAAATCTCTTATAAAAAGATACATCAACTATTGACCAAAAACTCTTATGAATATAATCTGCATTAATCCCCTCAACGCCCAACTTTCCTCATACCCTCACCGATGCCCGAACAAAGCAAAAAAGTTGTCAAGAGACTAAAGGCCTTATTAGCAGTGTAATTCATCATATTCATCTCATAAATAAAGTTGATTTCGGTTCAATCATGCATAAATATACATCTCTCTTATTCCTATAGACATCTCTAAAATTTCATGTTTATTAAAAATTTTATCAAAAATTTAGTTAATATGAGAAAGATTGTTTAACTTTGCACAGTCAACTAATACCAACTGAGTTCAAAGTCCTACTAACCAAAATTTCTTCCATCACCAATGAAGAAACGAAATTTCAAAATAAATCCTTATTTATGAGAAAACAATTAATCGTGACTATGGCACTCCTTTCCGGTCTGCCACTCGGCAGCAGCTTCTCAGCCTTGGCTGATCCTGCTCCACAATCACAAAGTCAGGGAGTCGTGACCATCACCGGTACGGTCTTCGATGAGAACAACGAGCCACTGGTGGGCGCAAGCATTAACCCAAAAGGTTCGACCCGAGGTGTGAACTCCAACATCGAAGGCAATTTCACAATCAAGGTTAAGCCAGGCACACCACTTACAATCAGTGCAGTAGGCTATAAAAACGTTGAAATGAAGGCTTCCGACGGTATGGCTGTGTATCTCGTTCCTACCACTGAGCTTCTTGACCAGCTTGTTGTAGTGGGCTATGGCACACAGAAGAGAGCCAACCTCACCGGTGCTGTGTCCACAGTGGATGTGGCGAAAGCTCTCGACAGCCGTCCTGCCACCGATGTAGTGAAAGCACTCCAGGGTGCGGTTCCGGGACTCACCATCACATCGGGCGACGGTGGCATTGACGCCGCAGCCACCATCAAGATCCGCGGCACGGGTACTCTATCCAACGGACAGACATCCAACCCGCTCATCGTGGTCGACGGTGTACCAGTCGATGACCTGAGCTTCGTAAATCCTGAGGATATCGCCGATATCTCCGTATTGAAAGATGCATCGTCGTCGGCAATATATGGATCGCGCGCCGCATTCGGTGTGCTCCTGATCACCACAAAGAATCCCAACAAGGAAGACCGTGTGTCGCTGAAATACTCCAACAACTTCGGCTGGAGCCAGGCCACCACACTTCCGACCTACGATAATGTGCCCAACCAGCTCCGTGCCCTGATCCAGGCCACTAACCGCGATGGTGGTGAGGCCGGATTCTTTGGCATGTGGTTCGCCGATGTGCTGCCCCTCGCCGAGAAATGGTACGAGCAAAACGGCGGCAAGAAGGCCGGCCATCGCCTGATGCGTCCGTACGTTGACGAGAACAATGTGGGCGACTACATGTGGAACGGCTCTGCCAATCTCTATTACGCCGACTGGGATGTAGCGGGCATCCTCTTCAACAACGCCGCTCCCTCGCAGAAACACAATGTTAGCCTCGAAGGCACAAGTGGCAAGACACAGTACCGCCTGTCGTTCGGATATGACGAAAAACAGGATCTGATGGAATATGCTCCCGACAAGACCAAACGCTACACTGCCAACGCCAACGTCTCCACCGAGATATTCAAATGGCTCAAGGCCGGCGCACGCTTCAATTTCGGACAGAGGGAATACAACACCCACTATTTCCCGGCACGCGGACGCTACAACACATTCTGGCGCTGGGGATCGTTCTGGACTGTGCTCGGCGAACGCCAGGCCGACGACGGTCAGATCTACGAATACTCCACAATCGCTTCACGTACACAGGCCGGTCCTGACAACCGCAAGACCATCGACACCAAAATCCAGGCATGGATGGAAGCCAACATCGTGAAGGGGCTGTCGATCCACGCCGACTTCACCTACGACGTGATGGCCTTCAACCGCCACCGTGTGTACAATCCCATCCATAGCTGGGATACATGGGGCTACATCACCCGCGAATATCCTTTAGGCTACAACGTGGCCAACCAGAACAACACCGAGGTGTACAACTACAACACACAGATGTCGATGTGGAACACCAACGTGTACGCAACTTACGACCAGACGTTCGGCGGAGCCCACAACCTCAAGGTTATGTTAGGCGGAATGGCCGAGAAATACGATGACGACAACTTCTGGGTGGGACGCGACGTGATGATTGACAACAACCTTCCGTACCTGGCACTCACCACCGGTGGCAATGACGGCAATGCCGTGTACTTAGGCAACACCGTAGGACACCGCGCAACAGCCGGTTTCTTCGGTCGAGTGAACTACGACTACAAGGGCATCTATCTCCTCGAAGGCAACCTCCGCTACGACGGATCAAGCCGCTTCCCGGCTCACGACCAGTGGGCATGGTTCCCCTCGGCATCCGCAGGCTACCGCTTCTCTGAAGAGGCCTATTTCGCCAATGCCAAGAAATATGTGAGCAACGGTAAGATCCGCGCCTCCTACGGCCATATCGGCAACGAGGCTGTGGGCGACAATATGTTCCTGTCGACAATAACAAATTATGGCTCAGGCAACATCAACTGGCTCAACGGCGGCTCGAAGGTGGGTATGATGTCATCACCGACCCTGGTGTCGAGCACCCTGACATGGGAGCGTGTGATCACCACCGACATCGGTGTCGACCTCGGATTCCTAAACAACTCTTTGAACGTGACATTCGACTGGTTCCAGCGTGACACCAAGGATATGCTCGCACGCCTCAACGAACTTCCCGCCACCTTAGGCGCCGCATCGCCTTACGGCAACGCCGGCCACCTGCGTACACGCGGATGGGAGCTCGGCCTGAGCTGGAACCACTCGTTCGGTGACGCTGATGTATTCGCCAGCGCCAACATCTACGATGGCAAGACAAAGGTAGTGGAATATCCCTCACAGAACCAGCTTCTCAACACATTCTACTCAGGACAGAACTATGGTGACATCTGGGGTTTCGAGACCGACCGTTATTTCGAAGAAAGCGATTTCAAGGGCAAGGATGAAAAGGGGAACTGGATTTATGCCGACGGTATCGCAAGCCAGGCCACTCTGTCGAACGACAATTTCCAGTACGGCCCCGGCGATATCAAGTTCAAGGACCTCAACGGCGATGGCGTGATCAACGGTGGTGATCCCAACATGGTGGATCCCGTGACCGGTGAGAAGATTCCTGTAGGTTCGGCCCGTAACCACGGTGACTATAAAGTAATCGGCAACGCACTGCCCCGCTACGAATATTCGTTCCGCCTTGGCGGCGCATGGAAAGGCTTCGACATCGATATGTTCTTCCAGGGTGTGGGCAAGCGCAACCTTTGGATGTCGTCGGGCTTCATCGTACCCCTTGCCAACAACGACGATGTGGTGTACGCCAACCAGATGAGCTACAACAAATACATCTACAACGACCAGAACGAAGTGATAGGCTACGATATCAACCAGAACAACGACTATCCCGCACTGTTCGGATCCAACGCCGGTGCCGGTACGGCAGCAGCCCCCAACCTGGAGACAGGACGCCACAATTTCTATCCGCAGACCAAATATCTGATGAATATGGCTTATCTGCGCTTCAAGACCCTGACAGTGGGCTACACCCTACCCGCCGATATCACCCGCAAGGCCCTGATCCAGAAAGCCCGCGTATATTTCTCGGCTGACAATCTCTGCCTGCTGTACAACGGCATGAAGAAATATCCGATCGACCCTGAAATCGGTTCACAGTGGACATTCGGCAACACACAGACCACATCGGTAGGTGCAAGCAGCGACTCCAATGGCGGTGGTTATGGATATTTCGGCCGCCGTCCGCCGATCAACCGCACGTTCTCGTTCGGTATTCAAGTCACATTCTAACTCTAATCATTGAAAATCGATATGAAAAAATCAATATTAATCGGTGGTCTTGCATTCATCGGGATGACAATGGCTTCGTGCGACGATTTCCTGGATGACAACCGATACCCGCTGACCCAAGAAATCAACAACGGCCAGTTCTGGAACAACGAGTCGAACGTAGAACGCGAGGCTAACCTTTTCCTAAGCACCCTCAAGGGCTACGGCAACTATCGTGCCAACATACAGAGCACCACTGTCAATGGCCAAGGCGATTTCTATTTCGCCACCCTGTCAGACGACCAGGTAGGACGCACATGGGCGCTCCAAAACTGGAACTACACACAGGCTCCCTCCTCGGACGCCAACTACAACAACCCTTACCGCACCATACGCCAGGCCATGCTGATAATGGACGGCATGGAGAACTCCTCGCTTGAGGCTTCGGTAAAGAACAATTACATCGGTATCGCCCGACTGTTCCGCGCACTGGCCACATACGACCTGGTACGCCGCTACGGCGATGTGATCTGGATTGACAAACTCGTGGACATCAACAGTGAAGATATCCTGCAGGGAAAACGCCAGGATCGCGACGTTGTGATGGACAAGGTGCTCGAAGACCTGAATTTCGCCATCGAGAACATCCAGACGGAGAAAGGCAAATATGCGTTCTCGAAGGATATGGCCCGCGCGGCCAAGGCTGAGATCTGCCTTTACGAAGGCACATTCAGCAAATACCGCACCCAGGAGGAGAACGGCAAAGGCAAAGATGAGGCACGCGCCACAAAATATCTCAATGAATGTGTGGCAGCATGCCAGCCTCTCATGCAGAACTACACCCTGTCGGACAACTACGCCGACATCTACCAGTGCATCTCCACCGATGCCTTCTCAGGCGTGAGCGAGATCATCACCGGCAAGGCATTCAAGGAGCAGCAGATGATGCACCAGCTTGTAGCCTACACCTGCTCTTCAACACAGATCTCGGGTATCACACGTGACGCTTTCGAATCGTTCCTCTTTACAGACGGCAAGCCCGCCGCCAGCACTTCGGAGAACAAGAGCGACATAGGCGAGATGGATGCCGACGGCAATTACTCGATAGCAAAACTGCTTGAGGTACGCGACAAGCGTCTGTCGTTCCTCACCGACCCGTACGTTTATTGCAAGGGCATGACATGGTCCCGTGACGGTGCAGGCAACATGGACGCAACCACCGGCTACGGTGTGAGAAAGTACGACAACGTGGCTGTTCCTGTGTACAACCGTATCACCATCGGGCAGAACTACACTTGCGGCCCCATCTACTGGCTGTCGGTGGTGCTCTGCGAATTTGCCGAAGCCAAGGCTGAGCTTGGTTCGCTCAACGACTCTGACCTCGACGCTTCGCTCAACAAGCTCTACGCACGTGCCGGCCTGCCCGCTCAGACAGTGGCCTCGCTGAGTGCAATCAACGACCCCGCCAACAACATGAACGTGTCGTCGCTGATCTGGGAGGTACGCCGTTGCCGCCGCTGCGAGCTCATGTGCGACAACGGATTCCGCTACTGGGACCTCATCCGCTGGCACCAACTTGAGCTTCTCGACTCCAACAAGCATCCCAACACGATGCTCGGCGCGAACATGACAGGTTCGGTGGCCTTCACCAACCCTGACATTGCCAAGGACCTGAAATTTACCGACGGATATCTCAACGGCAATCTGGGCGTGCGTGCCTACGACAAGAAGCACTATCTCTTCCCTCTGCCTCAGGATCAGCTCAACCTCAACAAGAACCTGTCCCAGAACCCCGGATGGTGATGAATCGCCACAGACGATAAATTTTTAGAGGATGCTTTCGAGCATCCTCTTTTTTTGTGGGAATATTGGCGAATTTTTGTAATTTTGCGGTATTATTCTGAATAATATTATTGACCATGGAATATAGAGAAATCGGACGGACCGGCATGAAGGTGTCGGTGTTGGGCTTCGGGGCATCATCGCTTGGCGGGGTGTTCCATTCGCTGAAGGAGGAGAAAGGAATCGAGGCAGTACATACCGCAGTGGATGCCGGCATCAATTTCATTGATGTGTCGCCATACTATGGGCATTACAAAGCTGAGACAGTGCTTGGAAAGGCTTTACGCCAGATAGAACGCTCACGATATTATCTTTCCACTAAGGTGGGACGCTACGGCAAGGATGGCGTGAATACCTGGGACTACTCGGGAAAGCGCGCAAAGGAGAGCGTGTACGAGAGCATGGACCGCTTAGGAGTGGATCACATCGACCTGATAAACGTGCACGACATAGAGTTCGCCGACCTTGAGCAGGTATGTGGCGAAACATTGCCCGCACTTGTGGACCTTCGCGAGGAAGGCGTGGTTGGCCATGTTGGAATCACCAACCTTACACTGCGTCATTTCAAATATGTGATAGAGCATACTCCGGAAGGCGTGGTGGAATCAGTGCTGTCGTTCTGCCACTATACACTCAACGATGATGCGCTTGCCGACTACATACCATTCTTCAAGGAGCGTGGAATCGGTGTGATCAACGCATCGCCCTACTCGATGGGGCTTCTCACCGAACGCGGTGTGCCCGACTGGCATCCCGCGCCCGCGGCCCTTCAGCGTCTGGCTCGTAAAGCCGTGGATTATTGCAAGGCTCACGGAGTGGCCATTGAGCAGCTGGCAGTGCAGTTCGCGGTATCGAACCCTGATATCTCCTCTACCCTTTTCAGCACCACCAACCCGGATAATGTACTGCGCACCATCGAGTACGCGTCAAAGCCCGTCGATGATGAGCTGATAGAAGGCGTGAGGAAGATATTCGAGCCCGGTTACCGCGACACCTGGGTGAACAGCTGAGATTAATGAAAAATGAAAAATGAAAAATTGCCATCCGGAGAGGATAGTAATGAATTTTGAATATTGAATAAAATATGAAGGCTGTACAAATCATAAAAGAAGGAAAAGCCATTGTGGCTGATGTGGAGAAACCTGCCGCAGGACGCGGCGAAGTGTTGCTCAAGATAGGATATGTGGGATTCTGCGGATCGGACCTTAACACCTACCGCGGAGGCAATCCCCTGGTGAAGCTTCCGAGGATACCCGGGCATGAGATTGGCGCTACGGTGGAGGCAGTGGGAGAAGGCGTGCCAGCCAGCATCAAACCAGGGATGACGGCCACGGTGAATCCCTACACCAACTGCGGCCATTGCCCGGCTTGCGACAACCGCCGGCCCAATGCCTGCGAGCACAACGAGACACTGGGAGTGCAGCGCGATGGCGCGATGACTGAATATATCGTTGTGCCCTGGGAGAAGGTGATCGCAGCCGACGGCATATCGGTGAGGGATTTCGCTCTGGTGGAACCGATGAGCGTCGGCTTCCACGCTGTGGATCGTGGAGCTGTCAGCGACACTGACACGGTGATGGTGATAGGCTGCGGCATGATCGGTGTCGGTGCCATAGTCAGGGCAGCACTACGCGGAGCCAAAGTGATAGCAATGGATATCGATGACGAAAAGCTACAGCTTGCAAAGGATCTCGGGGCGCAGTACACCATCAACTCCATAAAGGATGACATACATGCGCGAATTGCTGAAATCACGGACGGAAGAGGCTGCGACGTGATAATAGAAGCCGTCGGACGTCCCGAAACCTACAACACCGCCATTTCAGAGGTGGCATTCACGGGAAGGGTCGTATATATCGGTTATGCAAAAGAGCGCATAAGCTTCGACACATCATATTTCGTGAAGAAAGAGCTTGACATCAGAGGCTCGCGCAACGCCATGCCTTCAGATTTCAAGGCAGTGATAAAATACATGCAACGCGGCACATGCCCTGTAGAAAAACTCATAAGCCGCATAGTTGAGCCGGAGCTTGCTGACGAGGCTCTCTCCACCTGGGCTGCCGCTCCCGGAAAAGTGTTCCGCATTCTTGTGAAATTCTGATGGAGACATATTATCCGATTATAGACGCGCATGCCCATCTGTGGCTGCGCCAGGACACGGAAGTGGACGGCAAGCGTATCCTCACGCTCGACAATGGCAAGTCGGAATTCATGGGCGAGGTTGTGCAGATGGTACCACCCTTCCTCACCGACGGCCGTAACACAGCCGAGGCCTTCCTCGCCAACATGGACTATGCCCGGGTGTCGGCAGCGGTGATCACCCAGGAATTCATCGACGGATGCCAGGACGAATATCTCTTAGAGGTGCAGCGCACCTACCCCGACCGCTTCTTGTGCTGCGGACTCGCCGACATGCGTCATCCGGGATTCTTAGAAGATTGCCGCGGGCTGATCGACAACGGATTCCGCGCCCTGAAGATACCGGCACAGCGTCTGATCACCGACAGCGGCCGCATATCGCTGACGAGTGACGAGGCGATGGAGCTTTACAAGACGATGAGCGAGCGCAGAGTGATTCTCTCGATTGACCTGGCCGACGGCGACACACAGGTGGCGGAGATGGAGGAAATCATCGCCGAGAATCCGGAGCTGAAGATTGCCATCGGGCATTTCGCCATGGTGACACGCCCTGGCTGGCAGGAACAGGTGAAGCTGGCACGACATACCAACGTGATGGTCGAGTCGGGAGGCATCACCTGGCTGTTCAACGACGAGTTCTATCCTTTCGCGGGAGCTGTTCGCGCCATCAAGGAGGCCGCCGATCTGGTGGGCATCGACAAACTGATGTGGGGTTCGGACTATCCGCGCACCATAGTGGCGATTACCTACCGGATGTCGTACGATTTCGTGGTGAAATCGCCGGATCTCACCCACGATGAGAAGGCCGCATTCCTCGGAGGCAACGCCGAGCGATTCTACGGATTCACCAATCTGAAAGAGCTCCCTTATATCAAGAATATGTCGGAATAAGGTAAGTTACAGGTGATAGTGAATAGTGAATAAGTAATCTTGAATATTCACTACGCGGAGCTGTCGAGAGCCTGCAAATAGCAATCGGATGCTTTGCGTGGGTTTTATCCATGATGAAATTTGTAATTTTTTTCTTGTGTGATTGGAGAAAAGGCAGTAATTTTGCAGCCGTAAAAAAGATCTGACGGCATAATGCTCCTATTCACCAAGAATAAAATGAAGAGAAAAGATTTGCGGATGTGTGCCAAAAGGCACCAATGTGAATCCATCGCCATATCTCCGGTTCAAAACCGAATGGAGGCTTCAGCCCCCAAGGTTTTGAGCCGGATTTTCTTTTTACAGGTATTTTTCAGAGAGGTGGGTTGTCAGCCCGCCTCTTCTCATATCCAGACAAATCCAAACACTTTACTATATGACTAAAGCGACACTCATCCTCGAAGACGGAACGCGCTTCGAAGGCATATCCTTCGGATACGAGAAGCCGGTGGCAGGCGAAGTAGTATTCAACACGGCAATGATGGGCTACCCGGAGAGCCTTACCGACCCCTCTTATGCCGGACAGATCATGGTGCTGACCTATCCGCTGGTGGGCAATTACGGAGTACCCCCCTTCACCTTCGACGACAACGGTCTGCCCCTATTCATGGAGAGTGACCGCATACATGCCTCGGCCATCATCGTGGGCGACTACAGCGGTGAATACAGCCACTGGAACGGACGAGAGTCGCTCGGCGAATGGCTCAAGCGCGAACATGTGCCGGGAATAACAGGCATCGACACACGCGAGCTTACCAAAGTGATCCGTGAGCATGGTGTGATGACCGGAAGGATAGCGTACGGGGAAGAAATGGCCGACGACAAAGCTGAGGATTTCGACTACGGGGGCATCAATCATGTGGCAAATGTGAGTTGCAAGGACGTGATAACCTACAAACCCACGGGCGAAAGCATCGGCAAGAAAGTAGTGCTGGTGGACTGCGGAGTGAAAGCGAACATTATCAGGTGTCTCACCCGCAGAGGAGTAGAGGTGATCCGTGTTCCATGGGATTACGATTTCAACGATATGGAATTTGACGGACTCTTCCTCGCCAACGGACCAGGCGACCCAGAGACATGCGCCGCCACCGTGGAGAATATCAGGAAATTCATCATTAAGGAGATGGATAGGGAAACACAGGGACTGCCGGTGCGCCCTATAATGGGAATATGCATGGGCAACCAGTTGCTGTCGAAAGCAGCAGGGGCCACAATATATAAATTAAAGTACGGTCACCGCAGCCACAATCAACCGGTGAGGATGGAAGGCACGACACGCTGTTTCATCACCAGCCAGAATCATGGATATGCCGTGGACACCACCACACTCAGCGAAGATTGGGAACCTCTGTTCACAAACATGAACGATGGCTCCAACGAGGGAATACGCCACAAAAGGCTGCCCTGGTTCTCAGCCCAGTTCCACCCCGAGGCCGCCAGCGGACCAGTAGATACGGAATTTCTGTTCGATGCCTTCATCGATGCACTGAGGTCCAGCCACAGGCAGTCGCTTACAGAGATTCTGGCCAAAGACGCATCCGGGCAGCCCAAAGGCGATATCTCACCCAAGCAAGTGAAAAAGGTGCTTCTGTTAGGCTCCGGAGCATTGAAGATCGGAGAGGCCGGAGAATTCGACTACAGCGGATCACAGGCACTGAAAGCCATGCGAGAAGAAGGCATAGAGACTGTGCTCATCAACCCCAACATAGCCACAGTGCAGACAAGCGAAGGATCGGCTGACAGAATATATTTCCTGCCCGTCACGCCATTCTTCGTGGAAAAAGTGATCAAGAAAGAGCGGCCCGACGGCATCATGCTCGCTTTCGGTGGACAGACAGCCCTCAACTGCGGCATCGAACTCGACAAGAGCGGAGTGCTGAAGAAATACGGGGTGAAGGTGCTCGGCACGCCCGTACAGGCAATCATCGACACTGAGGACAGAGAGCTATTCGTGAAAAAGCTCGATGAAATAGGCGTGAACACCATCAAGAGCCAGGCATGCGGCAACATAGATGAAGCTCGCCACGCAGCATCCGACCTGGGCTACCCCGTGATACTCCGCGCTGCCTACGCCTTAGGCGGACTTGGATCGGGATTCTGCGACGATGAGGAACAGCTCGACCGCCTGGCGGAAAAAGCCTTTGCCTTCTCACCGCAGGTGCTGGTGGAGAAATCGCTCAAGGGCTGGAAAGAAATAGAATACGAGGTGGTGCGCGACCGCTTCGACAACTGCATCACGGTGTGCAACATGGAGAATTTCGACCCACTCGGCATCCACACCGGCGAATCGATTGTGGTGGCACCGAGCCAGACTCTCACCAACCGTGAATACCATAAGCTCAGACACCTGTCTATAAAGATAGTAAGGCATCTTGGCATCGTGGGGGAATGCAATGTGCAGTATGCTGTGGATCCCGACAGCGAGGACTACCGTGTGATAGAGGTGAACGCCCGCCTGAGCCGCTCATCTGCTCTGGCAAGCAAGGCTACAGGCTATCCCCTTGCCTTCGTGGCAGCAAAGCTCGGACTGGGCTACGGCCTGTTCGACCTGAAGAACTCCGTGACAAAAACCACCGGCGCCTTCTTTGAGCCTGCACTTGACTACATCGTGTGCAAGATACCCCGCTGGGACCTTGGAAAATTCCATGGAGTGGACCGCGAATTAGGCAGCAGCATGAAATCGGTGGGCGAGGTGATGGCCATAGGCCGCTCGTTCGAAGAAGCGATCCAGAAAGGTCTGCGCATGATCGGACAAGGCATGCACGGATTCGTGGAGAACAAGGAACTGAAGATAGCCGACCTTGACGCTGCCCTACACGAACCCACTGACAAACGCATATTCCTAATAAGCAAGGCACTGCAAAAAGGCTACACAGTGGATCAGATACATGAGTTGACACGGATCGACCGCTGGTTCCTGCAACGCTTGGTCAACATCGTGGACACCGACCGCGAGCTTCGCAGCGCCCGGGGCATCGATGCCGGGCTGATGAAGCGTGCCAAGGTGCAGGGGTTCACTGATTTCCAGATAGCACGGGCATTGGGCATCGAAGACGATATGGACGGCGAAGCTGCCGCCCTGGCAGTGAGAAACCTCAGGAAGAAGATGGGCATCGAGCCTGTGGTGAAGCAGATCGACACTTTGGCTGCCGAATATCCGGCGCAGACCAACTACCTGTACCTTACCTACAGCGGCACGCACAGCGACACTCCTGCCTCAAAAACAGACATTGCTGAGAAAGAAGCAGTAGTGGTGCTGGGATCGGGGGCCTACCGAATAGGATCGAGCGTGGAATTCGACTGGTGTGGAGTGCAGGCACTTAAAACCATCCGCAACGAGGGCTACGCATCGGTGATGATCAACTACAATCCAGAGACAGTGTCGACCGACTACGATGTGTGCGACCGTCTGTACTTTGACGAACTGACATTCGAGCGTGTGCTCGACATCGTGGAGATAGAGACGCCCAAAGGTGTAATCGTGAGTACAGGCGGACAGATTCCCAACAATCTTGCCATGCGTCTGGCATCGCGCAACGTGCCTATATTGGGCACATCGGCGCAGAGCATCGACAACGCCGAGGACCGTGACAAATTCTCCGCCATGCTCGACCGCATCGGAGTGGACCAGCCCGAATGGAGTGCATTGACGAATATGGAGGATGTGAACGCATTTGTCGATAAGGTAGGTTTCCCGGTGCTCGTGCGTCCGAGCTACGTGTTGTCGGGTGCAGCGATGAATGTATGCTCCAACCGCGATGAGCTGGAGCGTTTCCTCAAGCTCGCAGCCAATGTGTCGAAGAAACATCCTGTGGTGATCTCGAAATTCATGCAGAACGCCAAGGAAGCCGAAATGGATGCGGTGGCCCGCAACGGCGAAATAATAGCATACGCCATCTCCGAGCATATCGAATATGCCGGTGTCCACTCGGGCGATGCCACAATCCAGTTCCCGCCGCAAAAGCTCTACGTGGAGACAGTGAGGCGAATCAAGAAGATAAGCGGACAGATAGCCAAGGAACTGAATATCAGCGGACCATTCAACATTCAATTCCTTGCCCGCGAGAACGAAATAAAGGTAATAGAGTGTAACCTAAGGGCATCGCGTTCATTTCCGTTCGTAAGCAAGGTGCTGAAGATCAATCTCATCGACCTTGCCACAAAGGTGATGCTCGGAGTGCCGGTGGAGAAGCCCCACAAATCGATGTTCGATTTCGACTACGTGGGCATCAAGGCAAGCCAGTTCTCCTTCAACCGTCTGCAGAATGCCGACCCCGTGTTGGGAGTGGATATGGCGTCGACAGGAGAAGTGGGATGTCTTGGCGACACAGCCTCGGGCGCCCTGCTCAAATCAATGCTCAGTGTAGGACAGAGAATACCAGAACATTCAGTGCTCTTGAGCACAGGCGACGCCCGACAGAAGGCAGCCATGCTACCGGCGGCACAGATGCTGGTGGACCATGGATATGAGCTCTATGCCACTCCCGGCACCAGCGCCTATCTCACGGCAAATGGCATCCCTAACACCGAGGTGTATTGGCCCAGCCAACCTGAAAAGCAGCCTCAGGCACTCGAACTGCTGCATGAGCATAAAATCGACATGGTGGTGAACATACCCAAGAACCTCACCGTGCATGAGCTTTCGAACGGCTACAAGATACGCCGTGCGGCCGTGGACCTGAATATTCCGCTCATCACTAATGTAAGGCTGGCAAGCTCATTTATCAAGGCGTTCTGTACCACTGAACTCGACGATCTGGCAATCCGCTCATGGCAGGAGTATTGACCAGGTGATAGGTGATAGTGAGTAGTGAATAAGTTTTTTCGGGGGGTGAGCCTGCTGAAGGCCACCCCTAAGATAAAAGATTTTCTTTTTCATTAAGATGGAGACACTGAAACACGAATGTGGTGTGGCACTGGTGAGATTGCTGAAACCCCTTGCCTACTACAAAGAGAAATATGGCACGGAGCAATGGGGACTCAACAAACTCTACCTGTTGATGGAGAAGCAGCATAACCGCGGACAGGAGGGTGCAGGCCTGGCTATCGTGAAACTCGACGCAGAGCCAGGCGAGGAATATATGTTCCGCGAGCGTGCGCTCGGCAGCGACGCCATCACAGAGATATTCAACAATATCCGCCAAAGGATTGCAGAGGAAGAAGGTGACTCAGGAGCGTTGGGAGAACTGTACATGGGACATCTGCGCTACTCCACCACAGGCAAGAGCGGACTGGCATACGTGCATCCTTTCCTGCGACGCAACAACTGGCGCGCGAAGAACCTGGCGCTGTGCGGCAATTTCAACATGACAAACGTGGATGAGATATTGGCCGACATCACCTCCGCCGGACAACATCCCCGCATTAAGAGCGACACATATATTATATTGGAGCAGGCGGGACATCGTCTCGACCGGGAAAGCGAACGACTCTTCAAGATAGCACACGAAGAATTGGGACTGCAAGGCACCGATATCACCCGCTATATCGAAGACAACATCGATGTGCTGAACGTGCTGCGCACGGCAGCCCCCGTGTGGGACGGAGGTTATGTGATATGCGGAATCACGGGAAGCGGCGAGATGTTCGCCATGCGTGATCCCTGGGGTATCCGGCCGGCGTTCATGTACAGGAGCGACGAAGTGTTCGTGCTCGCCAGCGAACGTCCGGTGATCCAGACAGCCTTCGACCTTGAGGCATCCGACATCCGGGAACTGCTTCCCGGCGAAGGCATCGTGATAAGCAAGGACGGCAATATGCGCACAGAGCAGATCATCGAGCCCAAGAATGTGCGGCCATGCTCGTTCGAGCGTATCTATTTCAGCCGGGGGAGCGATTGCGACATTTATCAGGAGCGCAAGATGCTTGGAAGAAAACTCACCGACCAACTGCTCGATGCGATAGACGGAGATATCGAAAACACAGTGTTCGCCTACATCCCCAACACAGCCGAGGTGGCATTCTACGGCATGGTGGACGGCATGAAAATGGAGTACAACCGGCGCAAGGTGGAGCAGATACTGCAACTGGGCCACACTCCGACCGAGCAGGAACTCGCCGCAATCTTCAACCAATTCGTGCGCACGGAGAAGGTGGCGATAAAAGACATCAAGCTTCGCACGTTCATCACTGAGGAGGCCGGGCGCAACGACCTGTCGGCACATGTCTACGACATCACCTACGGATGTCTGCGACCGAGGGTGGACAATATGGTGATCATCGACGACTCAATAGTGAGAGGCACAACCCTCCGGGAAAGCATCATACGCATTCTCGACCGTCTGCATCCGCGCAAAATAGTGATAGCAAGCAGTGCTCCGCAGGTACGCTACCCCGACTACTACGGCATCGATATGTCGAGAATGGACGAATTCATTGCCTTCCGGGCAGCTATCGCGCTTCTGAAGGACCGGGGAATGGAAAGCGTGATCAAGGATGTGTACGACAAGTGCATAGTCCAGAGAGACATACCCAAAGAAAATATGGAGAATCACGTACGCGACATCTACGCACCATTTACCGATGCCGACATATCGGACAAAATGGTGGAGATGCTGCGTCCGGAGGGGGTGACCACACCAATAGAGATTGTGTTCCAGACGCTCGACGGCCTTCGCTCCACATGCCCGGAACATAACGGCGACTGGTACTTCTCAGGCGACTACCCCACTCCCGGAGGATTAAAAATGTTGAATGAAGCTTACATACGTTATTATGAAAACAGATACAAAAGATCAGGCGACAGATAAGGCAGGCGCCAAACGAGGCGCGACAATGATATTCGTCACAGGCGGCGTGGCATCATCACTCGGAAAGGGAGTGGTGGCATCCACGCTGGGCAACTTGCTGCAGAACCACGGCTATAATATCACCATTCAGAAATTCGACCCATATATCAATGTTGACCCCGGG
Organism: uncultured Bacteroides sp.; assembly: GCA_964480085.1. Taxonomy (GTDB): domain Bacteria; phylum Bacteroidota; class Bacteroidia; order Bacteroidales; family Muribaculaceae; genus CAG-873. The sequence goes on from CAYZPI010000065.1 coordinate 17,860, forward strand.
ACACTCAATCCCAACGAGCATGGAGAATGCTATGTGACCGTCGACGGATACGAATGTGACCTTGATTTAGGACACTACGAGCGATTCACCGACATCAAGACCACCCGCTGGAACTCCTTCACCACCGGACGCATCTACCAGGAAGTAATCAACAAGGAGCGCAAGGGAGAATATGGAGGGCACACGGTGCAGGTGGTGCCTCATGTGACAGATGCCATCAAAGCAAACATGCTGCGCAATGCCAATGAGCACGACCTTGATTTCGTGATAACCGAGATAGGAGGAACCGTGGGCGATATCGAAGGACTGCCCTTCCTCGAAGCTATCCGCCAGATGAAATGGGAATTGGGCGACCGGGTGATAATAGTACACCTGGCCTACGTGCCCTATATCGCAGCCGCCGGCGAACTGAAAACAAAACCTACACAACACAGCGTGAAGCAGCTCCAGAGTTACGGCATACAGCCGGACTGCATAGTGCTGCGCTCGGAGCGCGAGCTTTCCGAGGGTCTGCGCAGGAAGGTGGCGGGATTCTGCAACGTGCGGCCCGACTATGTACTGCAGAGCCCTGATGTGCCCAACATCTACGAGCTGCCATTGAAAATGGAAGAAGAGGGACTGGCCGAAGTGATATTGAGACTTGCAGGAAAGGAAGATTCAGAAGCGCGTCCCCGCTCCGACCGCCGGCAAAGATGGCTGGAATATGTCGGCAAACGCCGCGACACCACCGAAGAGCTCCATATCGGACTTGTAGGGAAATACAATCTGCAGGATGCCTACAAGAGCATCACCGAGAGCCTGCTAATAGCGGGAGTGTATATGCAAAGGAAAGTGAAATGCCATTTCATCGATGCAGAAAAAATCGATGATTCGAATGTAGCCGAACTTCTAAGCGGCATGGATGGCTACATAATCTGTCCCGGATTCGGAGACAGAGGCATAGAAGGAAAGATAGCGGCAGCCCGCTACCTGCGCACACACAATATGCCGACACTCGGGATATGTCTGGGCATGCAGATTATGGCAATAGAGTTCGCCCGTACTGAAATGGGACTGGCTGATGCCAACAGCACGGAGTTCGCACCCGATACAAAGCATCCCGTGATAGACATGATGGAAGAGCAGAAGAATCAGAAATTCCTCGGAGGCACCATGCGTCTGGGAGCCTACGAATGCGTCACAGCTCCCGGCTCGCGAGCCCGAAGCATCTACGGCGACGAAACCATTCATGAGCGTCACCGCCACCGCTATGAATTCAACGACACATATCTGGCGGAGATGGAGAAGCATGGCATGAAGGCAAGCGGCAGGAATCCACAGACCGACCTTGTAGAGATAGTGGAGGTACCGTCCAACACATTCTATCTCGGTACACAGTTCCACCCTGAATACAGCAGCACGGTGCTCCATCCCCACCCGCTTTTCATGGCATTCTTAGCGGCAGCCATCGACAACAGCCGCCGCTCAAGTGGAGAAATCAATTCGTGAAGCGGCCCCTGATTTTTCCTCGGTCAGAAGGCATAAAACCACTGAAATCAAAAAAATTTCAATAAATTAGTGTAAATGTTGTCGTTATATCAAAAAAAATTCCGATATTTGCACTTGCAAAAATCAAGTGGCATCCCGTGCGCCTCAAAAAGTGTGCGAATATGAAGCCATGATGTTCGACAAAACCATTAATTAATAGACAAATATGACAAAAGCTGACATCGTAAACGAGATTTCACGCTCTACCGGCATCGAACGTGCCAACGTTCTTGAGACGGTAGAGAAATTCATGGAAATCGTAAAGGACTCTCTTGCCAATGGCGAAAATGTCTATCTCCGCGGATTCGGAAGCTTCATCATCAAAAAGCGCTCTGAAAAAACGGCCCGCAACATATCACAGAACACCACCATCATCATCCCCGAACACAATATCCCGGCATTCAAGCCATCGAAGGTGTTCATGGGTCAGGTGAAGCAGTGATAGTCAGGAGAGATCTTCCTAAATGCACCGTCAGAATACAAAAGCAACAATAAATCAACCATATCAGTCTAACCCTTAAAAAATAGCGTAAAATGCCCAGCGGAAAGAAAAGAAAAGGCCACAAGATGGCTACTCACAAGCGTAAA
>CAYZPI010000066.1:0-19713 GCA_964480085.1 uncultured Bacteroides sp.
GTGAAATAATCTCCTTCCCCAACCATATAAAACTGCGGAATAGAAGGCCTTCAATCCTTCTATTCCGCAGTTTTTTTATATTCATCAAAGGATTATCGGGTGAGTAAATATTTTTTGCCGTTGCGGATGTAGAGTCCGGGATCAGGATTTTCGACCCTCCGCCCCATGAGATCGTATATCGCGTCGTCCTTATGATCCACCGTCACGGCATCTATCTTCTCCACTCCGCTGATGTATCCACCGGCGGCCCATATCTCCTCATCGCTCTTGTAGTCTGATCCAAGATAGTAGCCCGTATGGGTGGGCTGGTTGTAGCCGATGTTCTGGTTCAAGGCACTCATCTCGTACACATGGTCGGTCATGAGCCATGGTATCCGGTGGTCGGTAGGTATCCACGATGTGAATATTTTCAGATCCTTTGTCTTGGTGCCGTCGGGGTAGATCAATTCCTCGCGCCAGTCGCCGAGGATGTCGCCGTAGAACGAAGGGTTCTCTTTGGAGCCGTTGATGTCCGACACATCGAAGCGATATACGGTGAACACGCGTCCGCCCCGGCGGCTGTCGATCTTGGTGCCCGTGAACGTCTGGCGGCTCAGGGTGCCGTCGAACCATATCGCGAAATTGCACGAACCCGGATAATTGGCGGCGGTGCCTGGCAGTTCCTTGCCGTCGATGTCGTGGACCTTGCTCCTGTACCACCACAGCTCGCAGCCTGGCGACGACGGGTCGATGTCGGCAACCATCGCGCGCCCCATGTCGCCCTCCTTGTCACTCTTATGGTCGTAGATGATGGAGCCGTCGGCCGCGTCACGCAGGGCCACCTCTGTCTTTCCGGTCTCGAAGCACGAGAAGATTTGCAGACCTTCGTGCGAAGGGTCGAACTTGCCCAGGTGCAACGCGTCGCCATGTCCCAGACAGGAGCTGTAGAGCCCTACGCCGTCGTGATCCACGGTCATCGCTCCGTAGACGATCTCATCGAACCCGTCGCCATCCACATCGCCCACGCTCAACGAATGGTTGCCCTGACCGGCATATTTGCTGTAGGGTAGTCCATCCTTGCCGGTGAGTTTGGCATCCGTGTCGAAATTCCAGCGTCGCGTGAGCTCCCCGTTGCGGTAGTCCCAGGCTTCGATCACCGATTTGGCGTAGACGCCTCTTCCGAGAATTACCGAAGGAAGCTCGCCGTCGAAGCATCCCACGCCTACTCTCAGGCTATGGGCGCGTTTATAGTAGTTGTCGCCCCAGTCCTCGCTGCGGCCTCGCTTGATGAAATCGGCGCGGGCAAGCTCTTTGCCGGTAGCTCCGTCGACGATGGAGAAAAATTCCGGTCCGCTACCTATGTAGTTGGCGCCTTCTGTGCGGTAGTCGGTGCGTCCGTCGCCATCAGTGTCGCCGATTTCCGTGCCGTCGCCGAAAATTGTGCCTTCGCCTGTCTTGATGGCCATCTCCGCCCGTCCGTCACCGTCGAAATCGGCCACGGCGAATGAAGAACTGTTGCCCAGAATGATGTTGGGACCCGAACATACGCGCCAGAGCATTTTGCCGTCGAGCTTGTAAGCTTCGTACAGCACCGTGTGCCTGACGTTGAGCGGAGAGGCTCCTGAACCGGTGCCGTCGTTATCGCCATGTGCGAGCAGTCGCTTTACTATGACCTCCATCTGTCCGTCGCCGTCAAGGTCGCCTACGCTCACGTCGTTGGCCTGATATGCCATACCTTCTATTGAGCACACCGATGCGGTCTCGGTCAAGGGGATGGAGATGTAAGGTAGCTTTGCCGTGCGCTGGCGCGACGACAGGGTGAAGGTGCCAAGGGTGTCATCGCTGCCGGAATATGTGAGGCGGTAGGTGACAGCCTTTCCGTCGCCCCGGCCACCGAATTTCAGCGTTGTGTCCTGAAAGTTGGTGGAGCATATCGGCTCACTATTCAGGCGTTCCTCGGTGTCGCCTCCGATGCTCCGGTAGATATCGAAGGCTGTGGAGGTGTCGTCGCCGGGAAGCATGCGCCACGATACCAGCACCTTGTCGAGTGAGCCTTTGTATGTGTCGGTGGTGGCGTTCGCTGTTCCGCACACCGATCCCCACAGGGCGCGTTCATTCGGATTATCCGTTTCGGCAGCCATGGCCGAGACTGCCGCCATAACAAGCACCGACGTGGCAAGATTTCTTAAATTATATTCCATGGCTATCAGATTTCAGATGTGTTCAGTGGCAGGAGCCGTTGCTTGAATGATGTTTTTTTCATTGTATCATAAAATTTTATGAGATAAGTGAGGGTGACGGAGCTTATGGTTGGCGGGCGGATTTACGGGTGGTGGGACGCGGTTTCTTTTTCTTGGTTCTTTTTGTCTTGGAAGTGTGGCGGTAGTTCTTTTCCTTTGAGGCGATGTAGGTGCATGTGTAGCTCTTGAAAAACTGGATGTCGGAGTCTGTCAGCCTGTATATGCCCGAGTCCGGGGCTGTCTCCCTTTTTTCAAACCGTTTCCTTATCTCGCGTTCGGCAATGTGGCGGCTTTCGACAGTGATGAAGAGCTCGGCTTCGGCATTTCCGTCGCCAAGCGGACTGCTTTTCAGCGTGTATCCTCCTTCCGCCGGGTGGAGTGTGATGATGCCGCGTGCTGCGTTTCTGGTATGCTCTGCCTTTGCTTCATCAAATTTCTTGCGGAATTCATTCAGGACATTGTCGGAAATCTCGGCAATTGAGTTGTCCTGCAGTACATGCTCCAGAATTGAGATGGTGGCTAAGGTGTCGTTGGTGGCTGAATGGGCGTCGGTCTCTTCAGAAAAGTTCATTCCGCATATCTGCGCGCATTTCGCCAGGCCGGGGAGGGTGCCCAGATCCATCCCTTCGTGCTTCCCCTTGTACAGCCAGTACCATTTCTGTACATCGATGATATTTTTGCCGTTAGGGATGGTGATGCCGTTTTTTTTCAGATATGTCAGGTCGTTGTTCACTGCAAACCCAATTATCCCGTCGGCTTCATTGATGATTCTCTGAATATTAGCTTTCTCTTTGGCGAGACGGGGCGCATCCTTCACCATCGAGGGTGTGATGTGGTGGATGTCCGTGCGCCATCTCTTGGCGCGTCGCGGCCGGTAATAGCTGTGATATATCTCGGCCTTGTCGGCGAACCGTATTATCGACAGCTCCAACATCTCGCCATTGTCGGTGGCTTCTATGTCAAGGCAGATCAGATTCATATATTATTCGGTGAGGAGACGTAGCTGAATGTAGCGGCGTGTGTCGGGGTTGACGGGGAAGCGGTCGGTGGTGCGGATGCCGGTGACCCAGATTATCTCGCCATCGCGGGTGAGCAGCCAGACATTTCGCTTGTCGGCTGCCGACATCTTGGCATCGGAGAAAATGTCGCTCAGCAGTCGTGTGCCACGCATTCCGAAAGGTGTGATGCGGTCGCCGCGGCGCCATCTGCGCAGGGCAAACTTGGGATTGCCTTCCAATATCGACTTGTCGAAATAGGCGATAGCCGGGTTGCGCGAAGGCTTGAAGGCAGCCACGGGATGCTCGCTTACCTCGATATGGATGGGCGATAGGATGTCGCGGGTCAGATTCACATCCATTTCATCGGGAGTGTAGTGTGTACGGCTTATGATATTGAGCTTGCCACGGTCGAGCTCCAGTGTGGTGTGGCCGGCACAGAATTTAAGCCCGGATCTGTGGGCTGAGGCGATAATGTCCTCTACTTGCGACATATTGAACCCGAGCGGACGGAGCATCTCGAAAAGTATCACATGGGCCGATTTCTGGTCGCGCAGCAATTCGTCGAGATGCACGACGTTGCCACGCTGATACAGCTCTGATTTTTCCGCTATCGCCTGGTCGTAGAACATGCGGTTGTCGGTAAGAAAGGATATGGATTTTAGAATGCCGTCGAAGGCACCCGGAAAAGCCTCAGAGAGGGCGGGGAGCACCACGTTGCGCAGACGGTTGCGGGCGAATACGCTTTCGCTGTTGGTCGAGTCGTTCACCCATGACATGCCCTTCTCCGTGAGGTACCGCTCGATGTCGGCACGTGTGAAATCGAGCAGCGGACGCACCACGAAATTATTGCGCCACCGCATCCCTGTAAGTCCGGTTATTGAGCTGCCTCGCATCAGGTTGAGGAAGAATGTCTCGATGTTGTCCTCGCGGTGGTGAGCCACCGCTATGCATTGTGCGCGTAGTTTGTCGAGCAGGTTGCCGAACCATTCATAGCGTAGCGTGCGGCATGCCATCTCGATGGATTCACCTGTCGACTCACAGCGTTCGTGCACGTTGAAATCGCGCATGTAGAGGTCGATACCTAAGGAATCGCACAGCGAGCCCACACTGTGCATGTCGCGGTTAGATTCCTCGCCCCGAAGATGGAAATTGCAATGAGCCGCCACACAGTCGTAGCCCAAAGCCACAAGCGCAGTGAGGAGCGCCACCGAGTCGGCACCTCCGCTCACAGCCACAATCACGGATCTGTCAGGTGCAATCAGCCTATGCCGAACGATATTATCGTAGAGCCGTTTCTCAAAACCAACCATAGTTTTTCAGTGAATAGTGAACAGTGAATAGTGAACAATGGCCATCCGGATGGAAATTTTTCAATTTTCATTATTCATTTTTCATTGCTGACGGTGTCTTAGGGCACAATCAGCTTCGTTAGGAAATATCCGCCGAAAATCAGCCACATCCAGATGATGAATGCAAGCACGAACGGCTTGGCGCCTGCCTGACGGAACTTATCGAGCCCCGTCTCTGCGCCTAAGGCAGTCATTGCCATAGTGAGCATGAAATTGTCGAAGGAGTTGATGCCGGCGGTGAACTGGTGCAGGGTGTCGGGCGCGAGTATGCCGCTGGTCTGGAGCAGAGAGTTTATGCCTATCACAAGCAGGAATCCGAAGGCGAACCAGGGAATGGTGATCTTCGTCTTATTTCCGTCGGCAGAACCGACGGAACGACGCGAGCGCACCTTCGACAGTACGATGCCCATGATCACGAGCACCGGAGCGAGAAGCATCACGCGTATCATCTTCGTGATCGTTGCCATGTCGGCAATGTGGAGTGCGCCGTCAGGATCCATGGCGTTGCCGGCTCCCACCACGTGGGCCACCTCATGGAGGGTGGCTCCGCTGTACACGGCCATCTGCTGGGTGTTGAGGTCGTAGACTCCCGCATGGTAGAGGATGGGGTAGAGGAACATCGCCAGCGTGCCGAACACCACCACGGTGCTCACCGCTATGGCTGTCTTGTAGGGTTCACATTTCACCACAGGCTCAGCACCGAGAACGGCAGCCGCGCCACAGATGGAGCTGCCGGTCGATACCATCAGCGTGGTGTCGGTGTCGATTTTCAGAAATTTCCCTGCGAGCAATCCTAAAGCGATGGTGCCGCAGATGATGATGCAGTCCATGATGATGGCGGGTGCGCCGATTTCGAGCACCTGCTGGAAGGTGAGGCGGAAGCCATAGAGGATGATGCCCCAGCGGAGCACCTGCTTGGTGCAGAATTTTATGCCTGGCACCCACGTGTCGGGCAGATGGTTGCGCAGGGAGTTGGCGTAGAGCATGCCCAGCACGATGCCCACGATCAGCGGGCTGAGCGACAGGGCCTTCACCCACTCGTACTCGCTGATATAGAAAGCTGCGAAGGCGAAAAGCGCCATCAGCAGTATGCCGTGGCTTTTCGCGGCGGCTTTTGGTGAGATTGTCATTTTTTTATCAAGTTTGATTAATGATATGCAAATTTACAATTTTTTTTGCTGACAAACGAATAATTTTCGTAACTTTGCCATGTGTAGCACTTATAAGTGCACGAGGGTAAATTATTAACTTAAATGTAAGAATGAAAAAACTGATTCTCCCGATGCTGATGGTGCCGTGTGCCATCATGGCGATGCAGGCACAGTCGCCGGGCGCGGTGCCGTCGTCCAAGCCGGAAGCTAAGCAAAAGTATGTATGTAAATCGCCGGGCAATCCCTATCTTCCCATGTGGGAGCATGTGCCCGATGGCGAGCCACGTGTGTTCGAAGATCCCGACAACCCAGGTAAATACCGTATCTATATCATAGGATCGCATGATGTGCGCTACGACAGCTATTGCGGTCCGGATATACGCATGTGGTCTGCCCCGGTCGACGACCTTTCGAGCTGGCGCGACGAAGGTCCGATCTTCACATATAATATCGACAACCAGTGGGATGTGATGTACGCTCCCGACCTTGTGGAGGTGCGACGTCCCGACGGAACTAAGGAGTACTATCTCTATCCCCACAGCCGGGGCTGGGGCAGGGAGGCTATGGTGACGAAGGGTGCGCGTCCCGACGGTCCTTTCTCTCCGGTGAACCTCACCGACGATGGCCACCGCTGTGTCGATGGCAGTATCCTGGGCTTCGATCCTTCGATATATGTGGAGTATGTCACCGACCCTGCCGACCCTGACTACAATATCGGTTTCCGCGCTTACGGATACTGGGGCTTCCAGCGCTCATCGGCAGCCCAGCTTGACCAGAATACGATGTACTCCGTTCGTCCCGGCACAGAAGTGATACCGTATTTCATGCCGGCGGGTACGCCCGATGGTGGCGTCCGTGAACCTGCGGGTACGGAATACCCCTGCCTCTACCCCGGAGAAGACCCGGGGGCTTACCGTTTCTTCGAGGCCTCTTCGATACGCAAGATAGGCAATAAATATGTGACCATCTACAGCGGTTACTCGGGCCCGGAATACGGAGTGGGAAACTCCAACTCCACTCTGCGCTATGCCTACGCCGACTCTCCGCTGGGTCCGTGGAAGAGCGGAGGAGTGTTGGTGGATTCGCGGGCCCCGGTGCCCAATGCCGACGGATCGGCGATGGTGACGTCCAACGCCGGCCACAACACCCACGGCAGCATCGAACAGATCAACGGACAGTGGTACGTATTCTATCATCGTCCTCCGCGTGGTTTTGGTGGAGCCCGTCAGGCTGCCGTAGCTCCCATCAGCGTAAGGTGCGACCAGAAATCTGTGTCGAAAGGCGGCAAGGTGGAGATCTGCGCTTTCGACCCCTATGCCAAGAAAGGTGGTTTCACTACCAAGGACAATGCCGGCCACGAATATAAGGGCGCGGAGGTGACCTCGGAGGGTTTCCAGGTGTTCGGTCTTGATCCCTACCGCTATTATACAGCCGGAATAGCCTGCTATCTCTCCGATGCCGGTCTGCAGCAGGATGCCTGGGATGTGTGGAACGATCATGCCACGGTGGGCACCGTGAAGAACGGCAATATCGTGGGATTCAAATATTTCGGTTTCGGTGGCGTACCTGAGGATAAACTTGGGGTGAAGGCTTTTGAAGGAACGAAGCCCGGCAACCATACCGCGCTCAATCTCTTCCTCGAACCTAAGACCGACAAGGAGTTCAAGGTGGCGGTGTGGCTCGATGGTCCATGGGATAATGCCATGTGGAAAGGAAGGAAGATCGGTGAGATCACTGTACCGGCCGGAGCTGCCGCCGGTGTCAGCCGCTATACTCTCGATGTGTCTGAGGCCGTGGACAAGCTCGACAAGAAGCATGCAGTATATCTTGTGGCTGAGGGCGAGGATGGAGCTGGCCTTTTTGATCTTATCGGTCTGGGTTTCAGTGCTGAGGGCAAGGATATAGATATGCCTGTGGTGCCCACGGTGCAGATAGCCGTCAATGGCGAGAATCTGGTGATGCCGAAATATCCGCAGCGTTCGACCAACGCTAATGGAATCGCGGATAATTGCGTGTACTGCATGTCGTACAATTCATCGGTGCCTCTTCGTCAGGTTAAGATCACGGCCACTGCCGACAATCCTGCCGTGAAGATTTATGACCCGATGGTGGATGTAGAGCATCGCAAGGCCACCGTACGCTGCGAATACAATGGTAAGGTCAAGACCTACGAGGTGCTTCTCTGATAGTATAATAAAGCGATGTTGAACTGGTAGGCGGTATCGGTGCCGAGCTGATGCGCAACTGGCAGGTATCGGTGCAGTACACCTACGGCCGTACCTACACCGTGAAGGCAAATCTGCTCACCGATTATAGCACCCAGAGCCGCCAGTGGACACTCCGCGTGGCTTATCTCTTCTGAAAAATTCTCTTCTATCGATACACTGACAGTCGGACGAATGCGATCTTTAGCGTTCGCCCGACTGTCTGTTTCGGACGTCAGTCATTCAGAGACAATGTGATGCGGCAGCGTGAGCGATACTGCGAGGGTGTCTCGCCAGTGAATTCGCGGTACCATCTTGTGAAGAATGTAGGAGAGGCAAAATTGAGAGAGTAGGCGATTTCCTTGATGCTCATTTTTGAATTACGCATCAACCGTTTCGCTTCGGCGGCAACAGCCGTGTTAATCCAATGCAGGGGAGTGTAACCCGAGATGGCTTTGATTGTGGTCGAGAAATATCTTGGTGTCAGGTTCTGCAAACTGGCGTAATGAGAGACTTTGCGGTGAGTGGCGAAATCTCGGGTGAGGTGGGTATGAAAGGTGAGTATGATTGATTCTTTTGTATCGCTGGTCGTGGTCTCAGTCTGGCTAACTTTCAGATACGAGTCTAATACCAGATAAGCCATGGCATGAAGGAGATTGCCGGTTGTCATCTCGGCGAGAGGCCGTTTCCCTATGAATAAGCTTCGTTGCTCAATAAGATTTATGAGTGAAAGCAGGGATGCCATGTCCGTTTCGGATGGGTGGGAAAGCGGGTGCATTATCACAAATTTCATATTGGCAGTCAGATGTACGGGAGTGATTGCTGAAAAAACGTATTCGAAATCAACAATGCAGATGGTGCCTTTGAAATCCGGACTAAGTCTTGTAAATGTCAGGTTTGTAAAAGGTATAAGGATCAGCATGTCGCCACGGCGCATGTTGTATTGCCGTGCTCCGTTTGCAAAATAAGCAAGTCCGGACTGGCAAAGCAATATGCCGCTTTGATGGTCGGCAAAACGAGTCAGAGCCTCATATCCATCAGCTCCTTTAATATGGGCAACGAGCGGTGTGGCATTCATGATATGCAAAGATAATGATTTTCGGACATTCCTAAAGGGTAGTCCGGAAAAAGAGATAAGCAAAGAGTACAAATCGTATATTTTTCTGGCGTTCTTATATAAATCAACTTTGATGGAATCGGTTATTGATGCGTATTTCAAATAAATCATATATTCTCCGTATCATCCTGTTGAAAGGTTATTACAATAATACAATAGTACAAATCAATCATAACATCCGACAATCAGAACGTGATGCACGTGTAATATTTCCCTAATTTTGCACACTGTTTCAATCATGCCGTTTCGACAATGTAAAAATATTATGACGATGAGATATTCTTGCCTTATCCTGACCCTGGCTGCAATCAGTGCCATGGTCACATCCTGTGGGTTCAAGAAGGAGAAATCCACAGTAATATCACCGGTGAAGGTGGATGTAATTGCCGCCAACGGTACCGCACAATCCGTTGGTCGGCAATATTCAGGCACAGTAGAAGGCGGTGAAGGCGCTGACATGAGTTTTACCGTGGCAGGTACGCTGAAGGGTATTTATGTCGAACCCGGGCAGAAGGTGCGGAAAGGACAGCTTTTGGCCGAAATTGATGCTGCGAGTCTCCAGAATGCCAGTGCGGTAGCCGAGGCAACCCTTGCGCAGGCGCAGGATGCATATACGCGACTGAAGAAACTTCATGACGCAAACGCGCTTCCTGACATACAATGGGTGGACGTGCAAAGCAAATTGCATCAGGCTGAGAACGCCGCAGCCATTGCCCGGCGAGCCGTGGGTGACGCACGGATATATTCACCTGTCAACGGTGTCGTGGCCGAGAAACTTGCCGAGGTCGGACAGACAGTGGCACCTGCCGTTCCGGTTGTGAAGGAAGATTGTATCTATCGGTGATGTCAAGGTCTGCATATCCGTGCCCGAGACTGAAATAGGAGCCATGAGACCTGGTACGAAAGCCACAATCACGGCAGATGCAGTAGAGACTGGAAGTATTGAAGGCACGCTGACTGAGCAGGGATTGGTTGCCAATCCCCTGTCACGTACTTACGATGTGAAATTTAAGGTTCCGAACGCCTCTGGGGCTCTTCGTCCGGGCATGTTGTGCAATGTGACCTTAGGGTCCTCTACACAGACTGACGATACGCCTGCAAAAATCATTCTTCCTGCCAACGCCGTGCTGCTAAGTGCCGACAACAGGCATTTCGTCTGGGTTGCCAAGTATGGAAGGGCGCAGCAATGCTTTGTCAATACCGGGACTTTGCTGCCCGACGGTGTGGAGATCACAAGTGGGATTGCTTCCGGCGACAGTGTCATTGTAGCAGGCATGCAGAAGGTGTGTAACGGTACTAAAATTCAATACTGACAATCATGGTTAAGGACACCAACAATACACCTTCGGCTCAGCAGGAGGCCAACTGGAAGCCCGCACCGATTGTGCGCATAGGCCTGAAATACCACCGTGTGGTGATTCTCCTCACTGCCATTCTGATTGCGTTCGGTATCTACGCCCTGAAGGAGATGAACAAGAATGAATTTCCGAACTTTACAATCCGTCAGGGTGTTGTGGTTGCCGTCTATCCCGGTGCCTCTCCGTCTCAGATTGAGCAGGAAGTGCTCAAGCCTCTGGAGGATTACATATTCTCTTACAAGGAGGTGGATAAAGGCAAGACCCACGCTGACTGCACCGACGGAATGGTTATGATCTACGTTGAGCTCAACAGCAACATGTCTGACCCCAAACCGTTCTGGAATGAATTCAAACTTGGTATGGACGCTGTGAAACTTCAGCTTCCGTCGGGAGTGCTTGCAGTAGAGACAATTTCTAATTTCGGTGAAACTTCATCGATACTGCTCACAATGAGCAGTGAAGAAAAGACCTACCGGGAGATGGGCGACTATATCGACAATTTGCGCGACCGTCTGCGCCGCATCGAGAGCGTGGGTACAATGGATGTTTATGGAAGGCAGAAAGAACAGATATCTGTGACCCTCGATCCGGCCAGGCTTGCCCATTATGCCATCGACGAGAAGACTCTTGCCGTGACTCTGCTCGCTAAGGGATTCCAGACTACAGGTGGCTCCGTGAAGGGCGACACCTACTCCATGCCCATATATGTTGAACGGACTGTGAATTCCCTGCTCGATATCCGGGATATGACCGTCATGTCGCTCCCCGGCTCGTCGGTGGTGCGTCTCTGTGACATAGCCGACATAAAGGAGGAGTATCCTGAGCCTTCTTCATATATCACCAACAACGGAAAGAAAAGCCTGCTCCTAAGCATTCAGATTAAGAGCGGTTATAACGTGGTGGAAATGGGCAAGGAAGTGCAGAAGGTGCTGGATGATTTCCAGAATACGCTTCCTGAGGAGGTGTCGTTGTTCACCATCACGGATCAGCCTACGGTAGTGAATGATTCGGTAGTCGACTTCCTTCAGGAGCTGCTTATCGCTATAGTAGCGGTAGCTGTCGTGGTACTCCTCCTGTTGCCACTGCGCGTGGCTTTGATAGCGGCAAGCACCATCCCTATAGCCATCTTCATTTCATTGGGATGCTTCTATGCCTTCGGGATCGAACTGAATACCGTCACCCTGGCCTGTCTTATATTGAGTCTGGGTATGATAGTCGACAATTCTGTCGTAATTATCGACGACTATGTGGAGCTTATTTCTGAGGGGGTCGATCACAAGACTGCCACGCTGCGTTCGGGCACCGAGTTCTTCAAGGCCATCTTCTCGGCCACCATGGCCATCTCGATCACGTTCTTTCCCTTCCTGTTCACTATGACGGGAATGTTCCGCGACTTCATGAACGACTTTCCGTGGGCTCTGACCCTTATCCTGTTCCTGTCGCTGATAGTGGCAGAGATGTTGGTGCCCTACCTTCAGTACAGGCTCATCAAGAAACCGATATATAAGCTTGAACAGGAAGCCGTGGCGAGCGGCAAGAAGAAATTCTCCTTCTTCGGATTGATGCAGAAGGGCTATGACAAATTGCTTAACGCCTGTTTTGCTCATCCTGTCGCCACGTTGGTGATTTCGCTCTTTTCCATATTAATAGGCGGAGTGGCTTTCATCTCACGCCCAATGCAGATGATGCCCATATCGGAGCGCAATCAGTTCGCGGTGGAAATATTTCTACCTGATCGCACCACGGTCGGACGCTCGTCGCAGGTGGCCGACTCGCTGGAGGCGATTCTCTCCAAGGATGAGCGTGTGGTGTCGATCGCTTCGTTTCACGGATGCTCGTCGCCCAGATTCCAGACAACTTACGCTCCACAGGTTGGCGGGCCTAATTTCGCTCAGTTCATCGTCAACACCAAGAGCAATGAGGCCACAATCGATGTCCTGAATGAATACACCGACAAATATGAATATTATTTCCCTGATGCCATAGTACGCTTCAAGCAGTTGAGCTACTCCAATGCCGAGTTTCCCATTGAGATCCGTGTCAGTGGCGACGACCGCCGGGAGATTGCCTCGGTGAGTGATTCGATAATGGCACGAATGATTTCCGTGCCAGGCATCCGCGAGGTGCGCAGCAGCAGCGGCGTGGCGTTTGTCGCCACCAAGGTAGCTCCGGAGACCAACATTTCGTCGCGGCTCGGACAGACCAATCTTGGCACTGAAGCTACGCTTGCCATGCGCTATTCCTCGGGTGTGCCTGTTGCAACTGTGTGGGAAGGAGATTACGGTATCCCTGTTGTACTCAAGGCTCCAACTGCCGAGCGATCGACTGTGGATGATCTGCGGAATGAGACGATGCCTGTGATGGGGATTGCTTCAGCTCCCCTGCGCCAATTCGCTGAAATTGCCCCGGAGTGGCATGCTTCCAAGCTTTCCGACCGCAATGGTATTCCCGCCATAACTATAATTGCTGAGGTCGAACGAAATAGTAATGTGTTGAACCGAACGGCTGCCGTCTGGGATGCAATCAAGGATGTGCCGGTGCCCGAAGGGGTGACTGTGGTGCGCGGAGGCGAATATGCCAATACTATCGAGCTGATGCCTGAAATAGGCCTGGCTCTGGTCATGGCAGTTGCCATTATTTTCTTCATACTTCTGTTTCATTATACGCAAGCAGGTGTGGCCGCCCTTCTGGTGTTCTCGCTGTTGCTATGTATCCCGGGTGCCGGCATCGGTATGGTGATAGACGGCACGGTGATATCTCTCACCTGTGTTCTCGGCATTGTGTCGCTGATGGGTATACTTGTGCGCAACGCAATAGTGCTGCTCGACTACGCAGAAGAGCTGCGCAACACGGGCATGAATCTCAAGGATGCGGTGGTCAATGCTTCCCGGCGCCGTATGCGGCCTATTTTTCTGACTTCAGCTGCCGCCACCATGGGAGTGGTGCCTATGGTGCTTGGTGGCTCGGCTCTCTGGCAACCTATGGGTGTGATCGTGTTCTGGGGTACCCCCATCACCATGATTTTCATCCTCACCACTATTCCTGTTGCCTACTGGAAGATGCAGGCGCGTAAGAAAGACGCTGACAAGCCTCTGCGTGAGCCCCTTGAAACACATCTGGTATAAAATATTGCTATCATACTTAATGATATCCGTTATGAAATCATCATTCATATATATGGCTTTTGTGGCTGTGGCGCTTGGAGCCTCAGCACAGGAGATTCCTTCCGACACGATCCTTTCATTGGAGCAGTGTCAGGAAATGGCTGTATGCTATAATGTATCGGTAAAAAATGCTGAGAATAGCACTAAAATGGCATCCGAGATCCGCAAGGAGGCTTTTACTAAATATTTCCCTGAGATTTCCGCCGCCGGGATGGGATTTGTGGCCAACCATGACATGTTCCAGTACGACATAGATTTGCCTATGCTACAGGAGATGGGCATAGGCTCCGTGAGTATGGGACTTGTGAAGAAAGGGAAGGCCGCTGGAGTGCAGGCTCTCCAGCCGGTGTTCATGGGAGGTCAGATCGTCAATGGCAACCGCCTCGCGGAGTTGGGCGAGGCAGTGGCCGAGCTTCAGCGTAGCCAGACGGTGAATGAGGTTCTGCTCACCACAGAGAAATATTTCTGGCAGCTCGCAACACTGAAAAGCACCCGTCTTACATTGCTTTCGGCGATAGAGATGCTCGACACATTATCCGCTCAGGTCGGCGTGGCTGTGGAAGCAGGAATTGCGATGCGCAATGACCTTCTGAAAGTCGAACTTCAGCGCAACGAATACAGTGCGTCGCTCGTCGACCTTGACAATGGCATCAAGCTTTGCCGGATGTTGTTTTCGCAGTATATCGGTGCCGATTTCGTGAAACCTGTCGACATCGAGGCTGTTGTGCCTGAAAGCATTCCCGATACACCCCTTGAGTTGTTTGTGAATCCGGTGGATGCCCTTCCACAGACTGTTCCGTACCAGCTACTTGAAAGCAATGTCGAGGCAAAGAGACTTGAAATAAAAATGGAGACGGGAAAGTACCTCCCTCAGGTAGCCGTCGGAGCAGGATGGTACTATCACGATATTCTTGAGCAGAACCATAATTTCGGGGCACTTCAACTTGTGGTCAACATCCCTCTCAGCGGATGGTGGGGAGGCTCCCACGCTATCAAACGCAAACGCCTCGAACTCGAGAACGCCCGTAACGAGTTTGCCGACAACAGCCAGCTTCTCCAACTCAATATGCTTAACAAATGGGACGAAGTGACAGCGGCTCATCGTAAGATGGAGATAGCCCGCCAGTCAATCGCACAAAGTGCCGAGAATCTCCGGCTCAACCGTCTCTATTATGAAGCGGGAACCGCAGCCATAGCCGATTTGCTCGAAGCTCAGACGCTTCACCGCCGGGCTCTTGACGACTATTCCGCCTCATACGGTAATTTCCGCACAGCCATAGCGGAATATAAATTTGCAATCAACCGATAAGGTTGCCTATGTTAGGAATTCAATATCCATCCTTGTGGACAGGTATATTACTGAAGAGACACGTCGCATAGCCGATGATATTGAGGAACAGACTAATAAGGAGGGGCTTTAAGAAAACCCGTGGAAAATCAAGACCGTCATGGATGCCTGTGAGCGCAAGGAGGCACATGACAAGGTGATGGAACAATGCAACGGCAGGTGCTGAGTAACCCCGACAGACCCTGAGACCATTGCGAGGAATGCCCGTTCAAGCAGCAGTGTATTAATTGGTCAATGTTTGAAAGCTACACAGCGGTTGTAGATGAAATTGCATATCGTGTAAGCCACCATGCCTATGAGGGTGGCTATCCCATAGCCTGACAACGAGAAATAGCCGAAATCGTACTCCATATCGCCGAACCACGACTGGTTCAGTACCCACACAATGGCGAACTGCACACAATAGCATATCGCGAAGCCAATCAGGAACAGGACCATCTCCCGGCGGAGCTTGCCGTTGGAATGGAACACGAACTGGCGGTTCCAGATGAAAGAATTGATCACCCCAGCCACATATCCCGCAGCGTTAGACACATAGTCGTTTATGCCCAGCAGGGATTTGCACACGAATATCACCACCAGAGTGACCAGGGTGTTGAGCACACCCACCAGCCCGTAGCGGATGAATTGTTTCAAGGTCTCTTTATCGCTGAGCGCCTGTTGCAGGCGTTCGGGTAGGATATTCATTATTTTACGCTTTAGGTGTTTGGCTTTCTTTATAGTAGCGGCAGATGTCGGTGAGCCCGCACTGGTCGCACAGTGGCTTGCGGGCTTTGCACACATATCGCCCGTGGAGGATGAGCCAGTGGTGGGCCTTCGCAGTCTTCTCGGGAGGGATATGGCGCATGAGTGCGCGTTCGGTATGAAGCGGATTCTTGCTGCCGTGGGTGAGTCCTATGCGCTCCGACACGCGGAACACATGGGTGTCCACCGCCATTGTCGGCTGGTCGTAGGCCACGGCGAGTATCACGTTGGCAGTCTTGCGTCCTACGCCTGGGAGTGTCAGGAGGCTGTCGATGTCGGAAGGCACCTCGCCCCCGAAATCCTCAACCAGGCGGCGGGCCATGCCGATGAGCGACTTGGTCTTGTTGTTGGGGTACGACACCGAGCGGATGTAGCCGAACACCTCCTCTTCAGTGGCGGCCGCCAGACTTTCGGGGGTAGGGAACGCCTTGAAGAGTGCAGGTGTCACCATATTAATACGTTTGTCGGTACATTGTGCCGACAAAATCACCGCTACAAGTAGCTGGAAGGTCGACTCAAAGTGCAGCTCTGTCTCCGCCACAGGCATTGCCTGTTCGAACCATTGCAGGGCCTTATCGTATCTTTCAGCTATTTTCATCGTGCGCCTGTGAATTCTTCGAGGAAACGCACATCGTTCTCGGAGAACATTCGCAGGTCGCTCACGCGGTATTTGAGGTTGACGATGCGCTCAATGCCCATGCCCAAGGCGAAGCCTGAGTACACTTTCGGGTCGATGCCGCAGGCTTCCAGCACGTTGGGATCCACCATGCCGCAGCCGAGAATCTCCACCCAGCCTGTGTGCTTGCAGAATCCGCAGCCCTTGCCGCCGCAGATGTTGCAGCTGATGTCCATTTCTGCGGATGGCTCTGTGAACGGGAAATAGCTCGGGCGCAGGCGTATCTTGGTGTCGGCTCCGAACATCTCGCGTGCGAAATAGAGCAGAGTCTGGCGCAGGTCGGCGAATGTCACGTCCTTGTCCACATACAGTGCCTCCACCTGATGGAAGAAGCAGTGGGCGCGGGCGGATATTGCCTCATTGCGGTAGACGCGTCCCGGGCAGATGATGCGGATCGGCGGCTGGGTCTTCTCCATGACGCGGGTCTGCACCGACGATGTGTGGGTGCGCAGCAGCACGTCGGGGTTGCGCTGTATGAAGAAGGTGTCCTGCATGTCGCGGGCCGGATGGTCGGCAGCGAAATTGAGGGCGGAGAACACATGCCAGTCGTCTTCAATCTCCGGACCTTCGGCAATCGTGAATCCAAGACGGCGGAAAATGTCGATGATTTCCTCGCGCACTATCGACAGAGGATGACGTGTGCCCAGGGCTATCGGCGATGCCGAGCGGCTCAGGTCGAGGTCGCCGCAGCTGCTGTCGGTGTTTTCGGTGGCTTCGCGCAGTGCGTTGATTTTCTCTCCGGCGAGCGTCTTTAGCTCGTTGAGTGCCTGTCCGATTGCGCGTTTCTGTTCGTTGGCTACGTTGCGGAAATCGTTGAAAAGCGCCGACACCTCGCCTTTTTTACTCAGATATTTTATGCGAAGGGCTTCCGCCTCTTCTTTTGAAGATGCTGTAAGTGATTGTATTTCTGCCTTCAAGGCATTTATCTTGTCGATCATGTTGGATGAGATTTTCTTTGGGGCAAATTTACGAATTTTCTTCAACTCTCGCAAGTGAAAGTTGAGGGGCTTAGGATTATATATCGATCAGGCGATAAAAAAATGTATTCAACAATAGTTTGTCATCAAGACATTTAGGAGGAAAGGCAGATTTTTAGCATAAAAAAATCAATAGGAATCTGAACATTTGAGGTTGCCCGATGTTGTATTAAGTGAAGGCCGGACAATGAGACGGTTTTCAAAACCAAATAATCAAAATTCAAGTATATTTTTAAAATTCAAGTATTTATTAACGTTATCAACTTTATCAAAAATGAAAAAGACACTTTTACTCTCAGCTATGGGGCTTATGACACTGGGCGCATCCGCGCAGATCGCAATTGAGCAGCCTTCATTCTCACAAAACTGGTCGATCGGCCTCAACGGCGGCGTAACCACTCCCATGGTCAATCATCCCTTCTTCGGATCAATGAGAGGTACCTTCGGTGCCCAGGTAGCAAAGCAGATTACCCCTACGTTCGGATTAGGTGTCGAGGGTAACGCTTCAGTAAATACATCTTCGTGGGCAGGTCCCCACAGCTCAACAGCCATTGATGGTTCTTACGTAGGTGCTTTCGGCACGGTGGATCTTATGAATCTCTTTGGTGGCTATCAGGGACAGACACGTCCGTTCACTATCGCTGCAATAGCCGGTGCGGGCTGGGGACATGACTACTACACCAAGAAAGAAGCCAAGGATCATAATTATATGGCTGCAAAGGCTGGTCTGAATTTCAATTTCAATGTGTCGGACGATGCGACAATCTATCTGCAGCCCGCAGTGGTGTGGGATCTTTCCGATGCCAACGTGAAGCAGACCTCTGCCGCATACGATGCGAAAAATGCCACTTTCAACCTTACCGCAGGTGTGAATTTCAATCTTGGCGGACGCAATTTCAATCCCGTAGTGCCTATGGATCCCGTGCTTATCGATGGTCTTAACGCACAGATCAATGCTCTTCGCGCCGACCTCGAAGCTTCGACAGCCGCCAATGTGGCAGCAGGGGCAACTATCGCCGACCTCACCGCACAGCTTCAGCAGAAGCCTACCGTCGTAGAGACCACAGAGGTGGTGACCGAGGTAAACAATTATCTTAACTCCGTGCGCTACGTATTCTTCAAGATCGGTTCGTCGGTGATCACTCCTGACCAGATGCCTAACGTGGAAATGATTGCATCCTACATGAAGAACCACCCCAACTCGAATGTAGTGATCAAGGGTTACGCTTCAAAGGATGGTCCTGAGGATGTCAACATCCGTCTCGCCAATGCACGTGCAGAGTCAGTGAAGAACGCACTTATCAAGAAATATGGCGTGGCAGCCAACCGTATCAAGGCTGAAGGCGAAGGCATCGGCAACATGTTCGAAGAAGAATCCTGGAACCGTGTCAGCATCTGTACAATCGAAAACAACAACTAACTCCTCATTCTCATCAATAGCGGAGCCGGCGAAAGCCGGCTCTTTTCAACCCGAGATTACGCGCATTGCGTTATCCCGGGCTATTTCTTGTTTTGGCCTTTCATTGTCAGTCAAGTCTCAAAGGTGTCAATTGACCCTACAATTGGTTTGTAATTTTGAAAAATCGGCAAAAACGATACTGCGCGCTGATTATGGACTTAGTGCTCATATCCAATGTTAGTATCAATTCTATACCCAAGGTAAACCAATTTAGAGAGAATTTTTACATGATATCAAAGAACGCTTTGTTGCTGACAGGTGCGCGAAACATACTGGTAAAACTTTTATCGCACGTGCGTTGAGTTGGAAATTTCATATGTTGAGAGATAAAGAGATATCACCTATTTGCCAATGTATATGCTTATGTTCATAAAGCCATTAGTGCCGGGAATCATTGTTTATAAGGTAGATTTTACAGGATCGACATGGTACTGATTAACTCCTCATTCTCATCAATGTTAACCTAGGAACTCTATTAAATGTCTTTACTTATGTAATACTTGATATTCTTAACGTTTTTGTTCACTTGACGTCTGATGCCTGGAGCCATTGCGAATTTATTACATTGATTAGCAAGATAAACAAGATTATATTTTTTTGTTTTTATAAGTTCGCTTATTAACCCATTGTGCAAAACAAGTGGCTTGTTAGTTTTATTATCAATTATAGATCCAGAAACTATGCAATAGTTATTACGATAACATAATCTACAATCTTTTAATTCTATTCCTTTATAAACTGATATATGCGTACCATGACGCCATATATTAATATTGTTTTCCAAATCAAGATATTGGATTTCAAAAAGAGCGTTCTCATTGTGAATTCCAATAAATTTATGACACGGGCCGATATTTTGTTCTATGATTCTTCTTTTGTATCCATAAATATCTGTATACCCGTTGGTTGAATTAAATTTCTAAAATATTTATAATGAAAAAGTTGTACA
>CAYZPI010000067.1:0-19329 GCA_964480085.1 uncultured Bacteroides sp.
GAGATAATACTTTACCAACCTGACTCAACTACATCGCTTGATGTGAGAGTTGCGGAAGAAACCGTATGGCTAACGCAGGCTCAGATTGTAGAATTGTTTGCTTCAAGTAAAGCAAACGTTAGCGAACACCTTAAAAATATTTTTGAATCTAAAGAATTAGATAAGGAAGCAACTGTTCGGAAATTCCGAACAGTTCGAATTGAAGGAGGACGTTCAGTAAATCGCAATTTGGAGTATTTTAATCTTGATGTCATTATATCGGTCGGATATCGGGTAAACACAAAGAGAGGTATACAATTTCGACAATGGGCAAATAAAATATTAAAAAACTATTTGCTTAGAGGTTATAGTGTAAACGAGAGACTATTATATATGGAGTCTCGCATTGACCGTCGCCTTTCCGAACATGACCATAGACTCGATGATCTATCGGATAAGGTTGATTTTTTCGTTCGTGCATCATTACCACCTCGGGAGGGTATATTCTTTGACGGGCAGATTTTCGATGCCTATACATTGATATGTGATCTTGTGCGTAGTGCTAAAAGGCGGATTGTTATGGTTGACAATTATATCGATGATTCTATATTCCGTCAACTTGACAAACGGGCGACAGGCGTTGATGCCATCATATTTACGCCTTCCGTCAGCCGTACATTACAGCTGGA
The DNA here is from genome assembly GCA_964480085.1 of uncultured Bacteroides sp. Taxonomy (GTDB): domain Bacteria; phylum Bacteroidota; class Bacteroidia; order Bacteroidales; family Muribaculaceae; genus CAG-873. The sequence goes on from CAYZPI010000067.1 coordinate 669, forward strand.
CCTGGAACGTCATAATTCTCAATATTCTCCCATCGAAATCAAAACCTACCGTAAGGCCCACGACCGCTTTCTAATCATAGATGATCGCGTCTACCATGTCGGGGCATCTTTCAAAGACTTAGGCAAGAAGCTCTTTGCTTTTTCAAAGATGGAAGCCATGTCTGCTGACGAATTGATAAGCCGTTTGGAGACATCTAATTAGCGGTATTCTTGAGCTCTTTTATATTGACATTCGGGAAAAAGGTGGTAACTTGCGTGTCGTCAAGCATTACTGAGCATGATCCATCATCCAATTTCATTTTCACAACGGGAGTAGATACCACTTGTCCGTTCACGCTTATGGCAATAGTGCCTAAAATACTTGCAAACAAGATTGTAAATGATGAATTTCTTGTTCTCATGTGATATGTATTAAAGTAGTATGAATAGTGCAGGGATATTATTGAAAATATGCAATCCCAGTCCCCACCAGAAACCAAGATTAATGCGATAATATGTTATGGCGCATCCGGCGAAGAATGGAACTAAGATTACGCACAACATATAAGGCAAAGATGCTTTCTTCAAGAAGGGGGGCTGCAATACATGTCGTCAGCAGAATATAGGTCGCCGAGCCGAGATTTTTTGCGGTTTCCGGATTCCCTGCGAATTTTGGAGTGGATATCATTGTCATTTGTACGAGAAAGAATAAATGTCATAATCGTTAATCCTTTTCCCAATTAATAAGTTTATTTAAGTTCCTGATATTGTTCCTGTACCACAGATATTCAAGAATAAAAGCTATTATTGTCAGCCCCCATGTGAAAAACATTCTCCAGGTATGGATAAACATTGGGGTAAACGAGAACCATATCAGCAGGGGAATCAATACCGTGGCTATTGCAAGTTCAAGATTTCGATACATTTTTTTGATTGATACGATTGTCATCAATATATCATTGTTGGTGTCGTTCCATAGATTGATAGCCTTAATGGCACGGTATACCTTAATTCCATATAGATTGGCAATGAATGTAGTCGAGCAAACTGCCAAAAGCCACCAATATGGGAATTTCAACGGAGACCAGAAAGGGGTTAGTGCCATAAGTATAATAAAAACTAATGTGCTTATACCCTCCCATAAGGATCTTTTCAAAAGCTTTGATTTTACATCGTTTTTCTTTATCATTGTCTTGTTTTTCTCTTCTTCACTTATTTGTGAGTCAATATGTGGCTTTACAGATTGCCATGTATTTCTCAGTTCCTCAAGCTCCATAATTATACCTCCTTTCTTGATGAAAGTTTTTCTTTTATCCGATACAGACGTGATGCGACCGTGTTCCTCGGTATTCCCATATTTGAAGCGATTTCTTCATAACTCAACTCATCAAGCCACATCAATATCAAAGCCTTTTCCATAGGATTAAGTTGACTGATCATAGAGTAAAGCCATTCTAATTTTTCTCTCCATTCATTATTGTCATCTTGAAAATTTACGGAAGGTAAATCCTCAATAGATATCGTTTTAATTTTTGGAGTGAATTTCCTCAGGGAAAACAAGCAGGTATTGATACAAACTTTATACACCCAAGTCGCTTCTGCACACTCATGTCTAAAATTACGGTATCCATTAAACAATGAAAGTAGCACCTCCTGTCTGATATCTTCAAATGGTATATCTCTTGTGGCGAAAAAGAAGCAGACACTGAAAATGATCTTTTCATGTCGCCCTACCATTGCGGTAAAAGATTGGTTATATTCAGAATTATCCATCATCTGTTTCTTTCTATAAAGTTAGTTGCAATTTTTATAGAAAAGTTTCGGGCACATGAAAAAATGGATATATTTTTCCGAATTTTTATAGAGTGTGTTTACATTTTAAATGAGATAAAACATTAGGAGCATATAAAACCCTCAACCAAAGAATTAAAATACCTGCTTAGCATCTGAATGGCTTCAGGCGTAGGAGTGGAGGCCGGTGAGGAAATAGTTGGCACCGAAATAGGTGAATGCCACCGAAAGGATTGCAAAAATCAGATAGATGTTGAACACCTTGTCGTTGCGGAAAACGGATGGTGACAGGTTGCGTCCCAACAGGCGCAGCGGGCGGGACGCCCAATGAAGGGGTAGGGCATAGATGAGCCACATCACCAAGGCACAGGTCTCTTTTGGATCCCAACCCCAGTAACGCCCCCACGTCTGGTTCGCCCAGACTGCCCCTATGAATATGCCTGCGCCCAGCAGGCAAACGGCGGGGACGAGCAACAGGCGGTTGAGGATGGTGAGACGGCTACTGCGCTGCTTGTCCTTTATGCAGAGCGACATCACGGCGAGTATCGTCATCAGGAAGAATAGGGCATAGGAGATCATAACCACCATCACGTGTACCGACAGCAACGGACTCGACAGGACTGGCATCATGCTGCCTATGGCAGGGGTGCGTCCGCCCATGGCGGCGACAAACAGCGACATAGCCGCCACCACCAACAGTCCACCTTTTAGTGTCAGGTCGCGGCAGAAGCATGCGCCTGCGAGCGATGCAAGCCCCATGAACATCATGGTCTCCGGACCGTTGGACAGAGGGACGTGGCCACTTATCCACCACAATGTGGACATTGATGCTGCAATATACAGAAGCAGCAGCCAGGCGGTAAGTGTCGTCGCCATGCCGCACGCACGATTGAATCGCGGCCGGTAGAGTGGGAAAATCAACGCGAAGAGTCCGGCGCAGACAGCCAGTATGCCGCCTGCCACGGGGCGTACCAGACGGTTGTACCACCGCTCAGCCTCAATTTTCTGGGGAGAGGGGAGCGGAATCCCTTGCGTGAATTCCCGCTGGCGTTCGATCAGGCGGGCGATTTCTTCATTGGCCTGAATGTTCTTGCCGTTGAGCAGCAGTTGCTTGATATTTGGCATGGTGGTCTGCATGAACTGCCATTGGTCGAGCGACATGCCCGAAGGTCGCCTTCCGGTGAGCGACAGCCACTCTATATGTCCGTCGGTGGTCATGTAAGGATATATCCGGAATATCTCTCCTGTGCCTATCCAGTTGACCAAGGCAATCTGCTCCGCCATCTTTTTGTCTTTCTTGCTCGTAGGAAAGGGTGGTACTGTAGTCAGTTCGGGATGTGTGATGAGATAGTCGCGCTTCCACCGGTCGAAATAGAAAAGCCAGCCGGAAAGAACTTGTTCGGAAGTCATGCCTTCGTAAGAGTCGGAGCCATACAGCACGGTTGTCACATCGCGTGCCATGGTCTGGAGCGGGCAGATGCGGTCGTTCCAGTAGATGAGGACTTTGCCGAAATTGGAGGCAAGGGGTCGCTGCATCGCGGGCAGCGACGGGGATGCATCAGCCGCCTGTCCCTGAAAGGCGGCGAAGAGGAGGAGTCCGGCTGTAGGGAGTGTACGCCGATATTTTCTGAGCAGCGCGCGCCATGACGTATTCTTCTGGAAGAAAAAGCCGATCATGCCGATTCCAAGCAGGAGATAGCCCGTGTAGGTTATGCCTGTGCCCCAAGGATCGTGGCTCACTGACAATGTGGAGTGATCGGGACCGATGCCCGACTGGTAGAATCGCCAACCCCGGTATTCTCCCACGTTGTTCATCGCCACGGTCAGTCTATTGCCATCCACCGTAAGTTCGCTGCGGAAATCCATGGGTGTGGTTGTGGCTGGATAGGATTCGATTTCCACATCATCGAGGCTCACGGCGAAAGGGAGCTCTCCGGAGCCGGGACCTGACTCCTTCTGGAACTTGCTGACGGGCGGAGTCCCGGTGTAGAGCGTCAGCTTGCCCTGGATGCCGTAGAAATGTGTGACGAATGCCCCGGCCAGTATTATGGCCAGGGCAATGTGTAGGAGGATTGTGAAGGGTTGATGTCTCATTATCACCTGTTGCTTATATTGCATCCACAAATTTCACCAGCGCATCGCGGTCGGCTTTAGGAAGGTTCCTGAAGAGCTCGATGCTGTAGCGGGCGTCGCTCCGGGGAGAGTAGCCGTGCCACATTATCGCCTCCAAGGCAGTGCGGGCGCGACAGTCGTGGAGACGGTCGGCCGTAGGACTGCCGGTAACCTTCTGATGGAGCCCGCGTCCCCACAGGGGAGTGGTGCGGCACCATCCGGCGCGGATGTCGTTCTCCATGTGGAGCATGTGCTGCACCATGTCGGTGTAGGGCCAGATCTTCTGATAAGGGAACCGTGGCAACTCGCTTCCTTTAAAGAACGCGGCAGGGTCGGAAATATTGTCTGCCCCGGTGGTCCATGACGGACGGTGGCAATAGTCGCAGCCGATCTCAGCGAACACTTCGCGTCCGCGCTGCACGTCGGGATCATCGACATCGCGCACGGCGGGAACGGCGAGTCCACGGTGCCACACCATGAAATCGGTGTACTCGTCATCGGTCATTTCGGCATCGAGATTCTTGTCGGTGAGGTAGGCGTAGATGCGCTCCTCGATCGTGCCGTCCCAATAGGAGGGGTGGGAGTGTCCGGGGTCGATGCGGCTGATGTATGTCTCAAATCCGGCTTGCACTTCAGGATCTTTTGAAGAATAGAGGGCGTAGGTGCCGGCTGCATCGAGATAGTGGTAGCGGCGGTCGGAACGTGTCACGTTGGTGATGTTCCAGATGGCGTTGGCTCCGGCGGCATCCTGGAGCGGTCCGCGGGAAAGGGCATAAGTGTAGCGTCTTGCGTAGGGTGTGCCGTCGCCCTGCAATGAGTTGCTGTACATTGACACCCAGGAACCGTCGGAATAGAATGCCGGATTGAGGCCGTTGGTGAAGAATCCGTCCTGCTCTTCCTTGCGGTACTGGGCGAGAATGTCTTCCTCGGTGATGGCATCGAGAAGCCCTGTGCCATAGACACCGATCGTGGATTCGAGTTTTACGGCATATTCTCCCGGTAGCCGGTAGCCTTGGCCTACGACATAGATGGCCTCGGCGGGCATCGTCACCTCAGGGTATTGCAGTTCGTAAGTCTCGCCGTCGGGGAAAGTGTTGTTCCATTCATCCACTGCATTCTTCCAGCTTACCTTGATTTTCGACTCATCGACCGGTGCCTTGAATGGAGCTACGGCGTGACCCTGCGGCATGCCGGCGAGCCAGGACACGTAGGCCTGAGTATTGGGATCATGCACCACAAGCAGACATCCGTTGCCGATGTCATTGGTGTTGAAACTGCCGGCTGGGATACGGGTGCCATGGCTGTAGTTGGGATGGCAGTGGGTGCAGGATGTGCGGATGTACACGGGACCCAGACCTCCCCTCACGCCGTTCTGGTTAGTCATGAACGGTTTTTCGAAAAGAGCCTCTCCGTTCTTGAACTGCTGGTAGAGCCCCTGGCGCTCGACGGCGGGGGCCGGTTGCTCGAACACGTTGGAGGTGCTCAGGAAAGTAGTGCCTAATTCGCCGCCGGCATAGTACCATTCCGGCAACGTCGCCACTTGCGGCTTTTCATCATCGACGATGGTCCCCTCCGAGCAGGAGAGCAGGGGGAGGACCAGGGTGGATATGAGGAGATATCTATTTATATGTTTTTTATCCATATCTGTCATTCTATTATCGGAGCGAGCTTTGATATTAATGGTTGTTGACTAAGAATCCTCCCCCCCCCCCCGGGAGAGAGGGGGAGGGATTGATCGAAGGCCTGTCATCGACCGGTGACGGCGGCCATGGCTTTTTCAAGGGCGGCTACCAGTGTCTCTCCCGAGGCTTCCACGGCTGCGCCGCTCAGGGCGCCTGTGGCATTCTTTGCGAATGGTTCGGGAATCTTTTCGATGGCTGAGATCGCATTGTTGATGGCGTCGCGCACTTCGGTGTCGGCGGCGGCATTCACGCTCTTCACATAGTCGCTCACCGATGCGTCGCCCTGAAGGCTACCAAGGTAGGCGTTGCGCACGGAGCGGATGTTGTCGGCGAAATCCTCGATGGAGTTGAGGGAGTAGGGCGATTCGATATAATTCTTGTCTTCAAGCGAAGAGCCCATGTGAGGACGGCCGATCTTTGTGTTGCCCACCTCGTCGGCGATATCGATGCATCCCTGGATGATTTCTTCAGCAGCCTCCTGATAGGTCTTGAAGCGTGATCCCGGTTGTCCGGCGTTTTTCATTTCCCAACCATATTCCTCGTCGTAGTCGAGTTCGGCATCCTCGAGTATCTCCTGCTTGTGTGCGGAGATGTTGTCGGTGCCGGCCCAGCAAGCCTCAAGGCACACACACTGCTGGCAGAGGTCATCGGCCACGGCCACGAGGTATTCCAGTTCCTCAGGAGTGTAGTTGGTGGAATGCACGAGCGAACTATTCTCGTCGTCGCTGAGCTGGAAGAGCATGTACTCCACAGAGTGGAAACCGATGAGGCCGTAGCCGCCGTTGTTCTCCAGCGACCAGCTGTTGCCGTTGCGTATCTGGGTGAGAAGGTTGTCCATGGCTGCCTTGTCGAGCGGCCAAGAGTCGATATGCGGATCAATGTTGTGGTTGGCGGCCGGACCGAAGAGGAAGGCCTCGCTGAGCTCCCAGCTCTTGCGTGCAAGTTTCCATGCATCGCCTGCAGCCTTTATGTCAGCTTCGGTGAGTGTGCCGGCGGCGTGTTTATCCTGTATTGCGTGGCAAAGATCGCACATCTCTACGGCGGCATCAGCCATCGCCTTGTAGGTGGGAAGCACAGTGTTGTCAACGTATGCCTCGGTTGCGGCCTTGAGCGTCTGCTCCTTGGCCGAGAGCTGGCTGTCGTTACGGGGCTCGTCGGAGCTGTCGCTGCAAGCGGTCATGGCCAGTGCGGCCACAGGAATAAGAAAGAGTCTTGTAAGTTTCATAAGTATTTGATGTTAAATTTATTTCATGATTATCCGGCAACGCGCTTCAAATGAGTGCACACCACTATCACCTATTACATATTCACTATCACCTATAACCTATCACCTATTTGAACCAGCCTACGTAAGCGATGCCTAAGTTGACTGACGGCTCGTTATTGTATTTATGGTCGAGCATACGGCAGGAATAGTCGGCCTTCACCACGATCTGGGGCAGGGGATACCAGTTGATGCCCCCGGAGATAATGTGCTTGCCGCACCATCCGAGCGGTGTCGAACTCTCCATCTTTGCCATTGAATCATAGTAGTCGTAACGTCCGAACACATAGAATTTCTGGTTCTCAGCCCGCATCTTCGGAATGAGTCCGAAGATGTTGTAGCCGGCCTCGATTCCGGCGGCCACGGCGTCGGAGGCAATCTCCTGACGCTTGGAGGTGGAGTTTTTCGACATCGATATGTTGAATTTGCTTATGTGCGCTGCATCGCTGAGATGTCCCCAGTCGCCGAAACCGCGCACGAGCCAGCCATGGTCGTCGTATTTGAGGTCGGCGGAGAGGATGGTGACGGTGCCGTGTATGCCGTCGTTCTTCGCCGATTCGGTAGGATACAGGGTGTTGCGGAAGGAGTTGCCCACGTATCCGCTTAAGCCGAGGCGCAGCCCTTTCACGCTGTAATTGTCCACTCTTCCGGCGAAGGCATAGGAATTGGCAATCTTGAACTCGAAGGGAGAGGCGGAACCGTCGTGGATCCACGACTGGTTGCCGAAGCGCTCGGAGTCAAGTCCGGGGAGGAACATGGCCATGTACGACCATTTTCCCGCGCGTCCGCTCAGACTCACCGACACTTCGTGCCACGTGCAGGGCATTATGGTGTTCTCGCCTTCCGGACGATAGACTCCGAAGAACTGGTTGGGTTCGTGATGGGCGTTGGTGGCTCCTACGGGCACCACCTGCATGCCCGCACGTAGCTTGAGCTGGGGCATGAATTCCTTTTGGATATAGAATTGTTCGAGCGCCACCTCGCCCCCGCGTTCCACCTCGGTTTCGTATTCGCCGGCCTCTTCCGTCTCGATCTCCACGGCAGCTTCCGGTCCGCCGTGCTCAAACTCAATTTCTGAACTGAACGACCATCCCTTGCCAAAATCATAACCGAGATATATCACCACATGAGGCAGGTCGAACCGGCCGTGGCTCGTGCCGTTCTTGTAGCGTTCGGGTTCGGTGTAGCGCAGATAGTTGTCGCTGTAGAAATTGCGCGACATCGCCACCTCGCCGTAACCTCCGACGTGCAGCCGGTTCCAGGCGGCAAGGGTATTTTCAATCTTCTCTATAGAGGACTTGTCGGCGGAGGTGTCTTCCGTATTTGTCTCGGCAGCAGTGGCGGTGAGGGCCGGGAGGAGCAGCAGGGGGGCGGATAATATTCGTGAGATGGTGTTAAGTTTCATTGCATACTGGTTTTTTCGGTTGCAAAATTACTTCTATCCCTCCGTGTGGGCAATACTCAAAATTCGGTAAAATCTCACCGTCGTACCGTCATCGATTCATGTCCCGGAACATCAATCCCAATACTCAATATTTGGTAAATGCGGCATAAGCGGATTCCCTTGTCCTCACATGATACTGCCCGCTATATGTATTTGTCCTACTAAAGGTTCGCAATGAAAAATGAATGTTTTTTTATCTTGAAATTTTTGGAAACTGATGTAAAAATCCATAACTTTGCAGGGGCATCATCTGATGTCCGCCGCGCTCATCCGGGCCGGTGCATTAATCATCATTTATCTAATTGTTTTCTAACCTAATCTATCATGAAGCAATCTTTACTGCTTTTCAGCGCTCTTCTGTCAGCGGGTGCCGTGTCGGCAGCCGACGCTATCGTTGTCGCTCCCGCCGCCGGTGCTGATATCGCCGCTGCTGTGACCGAGGCTACCGCCGGTCAGGAAGTTGGCAAAATCACTATCAATCTTGCCGAGAATGCCGCTTACACCATCGGTGCTTCCATCGAGGCTGCCGCAGGACTCGAAATCAATGGCAACGGCGCGACAGTTGACGCCTCCGCCCTTGAGACTCCGTTCATCCTCATGTCGTCGACCCCCGCTGATGAGGCTGTCAACGACTATTTCCTGGTTGATGCCGTCACGGTCAGCAACCTGACAGTCAATGGCCTGAAGAACTCGATCTTCTACGATGGCGATGTAAAATACTGTGTCGAGAATTTCACTCTCGACGCTGTGACTTTCGCACTTGCCACCACTGAGGTGCAGAACGAGGCCCTTATCTCTTTCAAGGCCGGTGGCGCCAAGGATTTCACCGTGAAGAACTCCACGATCTACGGCAATGGCGATGTGGCCAAATATTTCATCCGTTACAACAACTCCGCGCGTCTCGACCGCTATGGTTATGACAAGGACACGGAGTTCCAGACCATGACCTATCTCAACAACACCTTCTACAATCTTCTCAAGGAAGATGGTCAGTGGGGCAACTACAATGGCATTGGTGGTCAGAACTACAGCAAGTTTGATGTGGAGAAGAACATCTGGGTGAACTGCGGCAAGGACATTATCCGCCGCATGGCCGGTGGCCGCTTCGGCAACAACGCTCCTCTGACCTTCGCCTACAACACTTTCTTCGAGGATGGCGTAAACACTGTGGCTTCTGAAGCGTCCTACGATAAGAGCGGTCTCATCCTTGCCACCGATCCCGCTTTCGCTGCTCCCGCAGAAGGCGATTTCACCATCGGCGCCGGCACACAGCAGGCTCAGTTCGCCACAGGTGCTCCGGTGTGGGATGTGGAATATGATGCAGCCCTTGCAGCTCCCGCCGTGGATGTGATCCTCACCCTGGAATCAGGCGCGGATATTGCTGAGGCAGTAAATGCAGCAAAATACGAGGTGATGGCTGAAGGCAATGTCCCCGGCGAGATCGCTATCGAGCTGGAAGAGGATGGTGAATACACCATCGGTTCGTCGATTGTGACCGGTGCCGGTCTCCTGATCGTCGGCAATGGTTCTACCGTCAATGCTGAGAATCTGGATGCTCCCTTCATCCTCATGAGCCGTATTCCTTCCGTGGCAATGGTCAACGATTACTACCGTGTGGATGCCATCGGTGTCTATGGCCTCACGGTCAAGGGTGCGAAGAACTCGCTCTTTTACGACAACGATGTGAAATATTGCGTGGTAGATTTCACCTTCGACGATGTGCTGTTCGCCCTCGCTACTGCTGAGGTGCAGAACGAGTCACTCATCGCCTTCAAGGCCGGTGGCGCCAAGGATTTCACCGTGATGAACTCCACGATCTACGGCAATGGCGATGTGGCCAAGTATTTCATCCGCTACAACAATTCCGCGCGTCTCGACCGCTACGGCTTTGACAAGGATGCCGAGTTCCAGACCATGACCTATCTGAACAACACATTCTACAACCTCCTTAAGGAAGATGGTCAGTGGGGTAACTACAATGGCATTGGTGGTCAGGTCTACAGCAAGTTCGATGTGCAGAAGAACATATGGTACAACTGTGGCAACGACATCATCCGCCGTATGGCCGGTGGACGCTTCCACAACGACGCTCCCCGCACTTTCGACTACAACACTTATTTCAATGTCGTGGAGGGTGTGGAAGTGAGCATCGCCGAGAGCGAGGCTTCTTACGACAACAGCGAGACCATCCTCACCTCCAATCCTGATTTCGCCAACGCCGCCGAAGGCAATTTCACAATCGGCGCCACCACCCAGCAGGCCGAATTTGAGACAGGTGCTCCCCGCTGGCTCGTGCCCTACGAACCCGGTACATCTCTCATCGAGACAATCGGCAGCGACAACGCTCCTGTGGAATATTACAACCTCCAGGGTATCCGCGTAGATAATCCTTCTGCCGGTGTATACATCCGCCAACAGGGTTCGAAAGCAGTCAAGGTGCGCTTCTGAGACATTCGTCAGATTTTCCTTGAATATATATCCGGTCATCTGCCCCCAGATGGCCGGTTTTTTATTGTCCGGCGTTATGTATGGACAATTCCTATCCCGGTAAAAAGTACCTGATTCTGCAATCTTGCAATTAAAATACGGTTGTTTTGGCTCAAATTCCTGAAATGTTTTGGAAATTCGGCCCGTCTGGGATTTTTTGCTTAACTTTGCTGCATAGAAACGATAAAACCAACGGAATATGATAAATTTAGAAAAAGGACAGCGTGTGGCTGTCGAACTCCCCAAGTTCACGATCGGACTCGGATGGGATACTAATCAGTCAAGCACAGGTGCTGATTTCGATCTGGATGCCTCAGCGTTCATACTCGGAGAAAACGGCAAGATTCTCGCCGACGAGTTTTTCGTGTTCTACAACAATCTTAAATCTCCCGACGGGGCGGTAGAACACACGGGTGACAATCTTACCGGAGAAGGCGAGGGTGATGACGAAAGCATCAGGATCGACCTCTCGAAGATTGACCCACGTGCGACAGAAATCACTTTTGTTGTCACCATCCACAAGGCCGACGAGCGCAAGCAGAATTTCGGACAGGTACGCAACGCATTCATCCGCATTTATAATGCTGCAAATGGAGAAGAGATCCTTCGTTACGACCTTGATGAAGATTTCTCGATAGAGACCGCTGTTGAGTTCGGGCGTCTCTACAAACGTGGCGGTCAGTGGAAATTCGAAGCCATCGGCACCGGTCAGAAAGCCGGACTCGCAGAGTATCTGAACAAGTATAACTAATTCACGTCCCGCTTGCGGAACGTGAGGAAAAAATCAACGGTATGAACTGCAAACTTGTTGGTCAATTTGTACAGCATCTTGAGGTGACTCTGTCTCCCGGCGAAGACTTTTTCACAGAGAAAGGCTCCGTCATTTATCTTGAGGCCGGCATTGAGAAGGAACTGAGTTTTAATGGTTCCGGATTGAGTCGAATATTGGGTGCAAAACTTTCCGGAGAGTCGCTCTTCATATTGCGGCTGTACAATTCTGCAAATATGCCCCGCAAGGTGGTTGTCGGCAGCCATTTCGGATTGCTTCCTGTTAAGCTGAATGGAGAGACTATGATTTGCCACCGTGGTTCTTACGTCGCCTCTAACAATAAGGTAAATGTGACCACTAAACTGTCTATAGCGGGGTTGACCGGAGGCATGGGGCTGCTGCTTCAAAAGATACAGGGTAATTCCACTGTCTTCCTTGACACCAAAGGACAGCCCATAATCGTAAATCTGGAATATGGTGAGACAATTGATGTGGACGAAGACCACATAATAGCTTTGCTGAATATTTCAGAACACCAGATGCACTCCAACTGGTCGCTTGGCAACCTCCTTGGCGGTGAAGGTCTCAGCATGATGCGCGTTACCGGACCCGGCACTGTCTATCTTTCGCCAAGTAAGTTCGTAATGCCCCAGGTACAATAAAATAAAGCACTGTTTACCATCCCCGGGATCGGCATTCCGTAATCACGATGTCGGTCCCGGTCTTTTACATTCGTCATTCAGTACAAAATAGGTTATGACAATGAATAGGAATTGGTAGATTAACATGCACTTGTTGCCGAGAACCACCGGCAGTTGTTCTCGGCATCCCCATACCGCTCTAACTTCACGGTCATTGAAAAATCGTATTTACTTTTTGCTCATGATTCCGGCTGTGTGTTGTTTATAATTTCCCACCAACCGTTGCGGCGTCCATTACGGCGGATGATGATTCCTTTCTCTACGAGAGTAGAAGTAATGGTCTTTACAGTGCGTTCTGATTTACGGATTGTGGATGCCATTTCCCTTTGAGTCATCTTTGGATTGGTTTCGATACACCGAAGTACGGCTGTTTCTTCTAAAGTGTAATTCAAAGTGCAAATTTTGCTCTTTGGGATATTATCTGTTGCACTTTGGGTATATGTCTTCGGAAGGGCTGCACCTACAATCATATCGCTATTGCGGAGTTCATTCTTTTCACCGAGAATAACATTGCGTAGGAATTTTTCGATAAATTCGGTTGTAGGGGATACATTCAATCCTTTGTAAGATGCCCGGACAAGAGCATTACGGAAATACCAAGAATGTTCTTTGAACATATCGTTGGTAGCCGGAATACCCATTGAATGGAGGTATTTTATAAGGTTCGCGTAAGTCAATAGCCGGTTGGTAGCTAACAGATGCATTGCCTCCAAGCACCCATTCCTTTTTGCTAAGTTCGACATTGCGTAACTGTCCGGCAAACTTGAATACCCCATCAAAGATACGCCGATGAATAGAAGTAAGTCCAACTAAGGAAAATGCGAACGATGGTTCACTGAGAATCTTTGCGATATTGACGGAAGCCTTATCGCCTTCTTCGTCCACATCATCATGGACGGACTTGGTCTCGTAGTAAACCTTGATACGATCACGAGCCTCATCTATGGTAATCTCTCCCTCAATATGCTGACGTGCGGTATCGAGCAGATAGGGTGAAACCTTCAACCCATCCACATCCTGAAGACCGATAGCCGTTTGCCAAGCATCAGCCTTCTCCTTTTGTCCAGGTTCTCCGTGAACGATGTACTCGTCAAATTCTGACATTTAAGATTAAAAGATAATAAATTGCAATCTTTTGTAGTAATTAGGTGATAATATCTTGGTTATAGTTCTTCTAAAGAGTTATCATCCTCTACTTCTGGAGAAACATCCGGTATGAATGATAGGAATAACCTAAGGAAAGCCGTATCCTTGAAGAAATAGTTGGGATCGTCCTCAAGTCGCTCTTTGATGAAGTCAAAACCAAAGTTCGCATATTGTTCCATAGTGTCTATGAGTTGGTCTACGATTTTGGCCGGCTTCACTTCCCCTTTGTCAAGCGAGATAAGATCAACATCTGTCTTTGCGACAAGTGCGGCAAACATATACTCGCGGAGTTGAGGATATTGAGTTCTGCCGAAACGACTTTCCTGAGTACCCCAGTTAGAGATAGCCCAGCCAAAATGCTTGACCTTAGAAGCATCATCCACCAAAGGTTTCTTTCGGTCATGATATAGACCTATGAAGAATGCGAGAATGAACACTTCATAGCCGGCACCAAAAGTTTTACCTTTTACCTCATTGTATTTATTGACACCTTTTCCGTAGTCCGCAAAAACGCTGATTACGGAGTCTTGGTATTTTTCTTCCCAACGTGGATTTCGCTTACCCCACAGTTCATATAGTGATTCCATATCTTAGCGGATTTTTTCAATTAAAGTTCTGATTGTTGCCACATTCGATTGATCGAAATTTGGGGCTTTCTTTATGCGATAAATGCTACATTTGAGTCCCTCAATAGCCGCCTCGTTGATTTTTCCGTCTTCCTTGACAAAGTCTTTTGAAGCAATGATGCATTGTTTCTTAATGTTAGCAATCACATCATAAAAATCTCTCTCTTTGGATTCGCTTAGCGATGAAGTTGCAGCATCAAAAATCAAAGGATAATCTTCCTCACGTTTTTCACGAGTATAGTCGGAAATAGCAAAAAGAATGGATATGTATACAAGTGTTCCTTGAGACCCGGATGGATGTATAACTTCGGCTCCGTTTGAGCTGAATAACCTTATTTCTGTAGATTCATTAGCTGTCTGAATTAGCCGAATCTCACCATGAAAATCATATGTACTCAATTTCATAAGATATTGATTCGCTTGTTCCTGTAGTTCATTAAGGAAATGCATTAGATTTTTTTTCTTGGCTTGAGCAAAGGCATTTGCAATTTCTTCAAGCGCAGTGTGAACATCACGCATCACCTTTACATGTGAACTTTCCGGATCAAGAGCATCGAGTTCTTTTTTTAGGCCATCCATTTGGGTCTCTTGAAATTTCAGCTGAGTTTCAAGCTCTGTCAATCGGTTTGTCGCACGTTCACGTTGATTATAGAGTCCACGAATGTCACTGAATTCCTTTTCAAGCGTAGCTTCCGAAATATTGCCGACCTGAATCAAGAGACGAGTTTTCTCATCGATGATGTCCTGAATCTTATTATTAGTTTTTTTGAGTTCTTCCTGAAGTTTAGCGACTAGTCCTTGACGATCCGCTATATCCTGAGCATAGTTTGCGATTTCAGCTTCTCTCATTCCGCTTAACTGGACACTAAGATTATGGAGAGTTTCAATCTGTTTATCGGTGAATAACTCTTGCTCTTTAATCTCTTTTTGAGATGCTTCCTTCTTAAGTTTTGCCTCAGCATGACGTTTGTATTCGTCAAGTTTATGCATCATAAATTCATAGGCTGCTGAGCCAATCGGTGCTTCACGACCACATACCTTACATATATGATCGTTAATCATATCTTCCATAGTTTGCTGGTCTGGAAGATACCACGGAAGTTCAGTTGTACCATTTATTAATGCGCCCTGCATTTCCTTTATGGCTTCAAGCTTACCAATTTCAATAGCCTTAGTACGTTCAAACTCCTTATCCATCCTGCGTTTGGTTTTACTCATTGTCGAAATTTTCTCTTGAAAAGTTTTGAGTATAGGAGGGAATGCAACGAGAATCCACATTTTGTCAAGAAGGGCATGGTTATAATCCACAGAATTAATCTGACCTATATATCGATCCCTTTTTTCTTCTTGGGTTTTAAGTCGATCTTGGATATCTTTATAACGCTCGGACGCCTCTTGATTCTCTTCAAGCTCTGTCAACCGTTGGGCAAAAGTCTCTATGGAATTACGTTTGTCTCGGATATTCTCTTTTGTTGAAGTTATTTCTCCGGATAAGCGTGTAATGGAAGATTCCAAAATTCGAGCTCGTTCCGCAACCTTTTTATCTGAACGCATTTCTTTAAGATAGGACGAGTTCGCTTTAATTTCAAAGTTCTCCGTAATTTTGACAAGAGCATCGAACTTACGAATATCTGAGAATTTCTCTACCAGTTGCCTAAGAGCTGTAGGATCATCAAAGACATTTAATTCTGCTTGCCCCTTAAACATAGTAAAACGTTGTATAAATGCGTCGTAACAACGTTCGATCAGTTCTTTACCATTTACAGGTTCTCGTTCTATACCATTACTTTCATATCCAAAATAATCTGATTTGCCGACACGTATACCTCCATTCTCAAGTTTTTCAAATGAGAAAGACTTTTCAACAGATTTCTCTCCGTTATGGTCGAACTTCATATAGACAGACACTTCACTGGTTTCTCCTGGATCCATCTCAGATTTCTTCATTTCGGATACTAGCCCTTGATTTCCACTCTCTTTTTGGGTATTAAGCAACCATTGGATTGCCTCAAAGAATGTGGTCTTACCATCACCAGCATCTCCGATGATTATTGTGAGACCATTCTCGAAGTTAAAGTGGTTGTCATCGCCATAATAACTCCGGAAATTCTTTATTTGTATTTCCTTGATTATCATACGTTACGCTTGAGATAATCGTTGATCTCTTTCCAAAGCTCGCGTTCGGAAGCTCCTTCTTCAGCTCGCTTTATGATTTGAGCAACAGTGTTAATAATATAGTTATCTGAGTCGAGAGCATTATATAATGTCCCTATGTCGTCAACAGTGTAGTTACCGACTTTCATGAGGCGTTCATTGAGAAGTACCGCCTGAAGCATTTTGTCATTATTTGAAATATATGCCATAATTTAGAAAAGAGATAAATCATAGTAGTCCAATACATTTTTCAGTTCCTCAAACGCAAAATCCGCATTTTCAGACATCTGGGCAAAATCTCGTACTCGTTTAAGTTCTGAGGCTAATAGACTGCGTTCCATCTTGAAATTCTCGCTAACAGAGGAAATCTCAGGTACGACAACAAGGTCATGGATAACTGCTCGTTTTTTATCAGGATGATTGCGCAGAATACGTCCACGGCGTTGAATAAACTGTCGGGGATTGCCGGTACTGGCACAGAAAATAGCTAACTCGCTTCGTGGAACATCTACACCTTCATCCAAACATTTCATAGAAGTAAGGACTTCGAGTTTACCACTAGCAAAATTGTCCAGGATTTGAGAACGGTCACCGGTTCCTGATATGAATTTTTTTACTGTCGTGGTGGGACTGATAGCTTGAACTAAATTGGTATACCTGTTGATAAGGGATTCTGTGTAGTCATCATTAGGAATGGATTCTTCCAAATCATATAGATCCGCATTATCATCATCAGGCCTACTTCCTTCGGGGACATAAACAAGTGTGTACTTTAATGAGCCTTTATCATGATACCATTCACGAAGTATTGTATCAAAGATGTCTTCTTTGTTTTTAGCCTTGTGCACAATGCGCTTACGCTTTAATAAAAGACGCATAAGTATATCGCTCGAACCGGGGAACGATTCGTTATCATAGTTATAAAACTTTGCCAATTGTAGAGAGATTTTCATGTACTCAGACATCTCCTTATTTGTAAGTTTCACAACGTGAGGGTAATAGAAATATCTACATAGGAATCCTTGATCAATCGCTTCTTGCATTGAAAATTCAAAAGTATACCCATTAATACTTTCGCTTCCGAAGAATTTGCGAAGTGCATTATTCCCTATATCATCAAACTGTCGCTCGGGCGTGGCAGACAAACCTATCCGACGTTTATATTTGATTCCTGAAAGGTGATTGAGTATTCGGGGAGAACCCATATTATGAGCCTCATCTGCTATCAATAATAACTTTTTGCTTATCTTGTCACTTATTGATGTCAAATCCTTAAAGATGTCCTCTCTTGCAAATGATGCGTAGGTTGCAATAATAATATACGATGGCTCTTTCTCGGAGAAATTAAAATCTTCCTGAAATCTGATTGCTTCAAGTTCTGATTTCCAGCCCTTATTTTTGGAGCATACTTTGATAATATTACTAAAATGGAACTTATTACATTCTTCTTCCCATTGATCAACTAATGTCAATGTCGGGACAAGAATGATTGCTTTGTAATATCCTTTGCGTTTATATATCTCAAGCAAACAATTAAGAGATGTCAGAGTTTTACCCGTACCAGTTGCCATAGCGAAAAGCCCTTGCTGATTTGGCTTCCAATTTTCAAATGCTTGTTGCTGATATGGGCGTGGTCCAGTTGGATATGGAAATCTTGGTTCAGATTCTTTTCCTTTTTCTATACCTTTGATTCTTTCAATAGCTTGTCTGACTTTCGATTTAGTCTTGTTTAGGGCAACTTTTACTGTTTCTGGTACTTCTTTTTTTTCAGCACTCTCTATTAGGGAAAGTTCATCATCAAGCAACTCTTCCAATCCTTTTGGTTTGGATTGATTGTGAGTATATCCTTTCAAATCTACTGTTTCAACAAATTCAATATCCTTGTCGTAGCCATTAAAAGCACAATCAAATGATTTTTGAATACTATTTATGCGACCAATATCAGCTGATCCATTCCAATCGCAATATACACCAAGGCTCTCCTTATTGTGCATAAAAGCTGATAAGGAAAAGTTGACGGAACCTTCGAATCCTATACTATTTAAGCCGTCGCTGAATGTGCCACATTTTGTATGTGCTATGCCACTTCCATTAACCATTCGCACTATCTTGATTTCGATTCGGTCGTTGCGTATGAGCCATGCAAGACATTCAAAGAAATGCTTATCGCGTTTATTGAGAGTGTAACTTAGCTGTTCCAAATCTTTCAGGTTAAAGAATGGTAGATCATCACCACTATGAGCCATCGTTATGGCATTGACATCATCGCTACTAAGAATGTCGTTGATAATCATACGCATTTTGCCACCATTATAAATAAAGGAAGCGAAGCCGTACGATAAGACATTGATTGCAGATGATGAGAAAAAGCCAAGCATTAGGTCGAAGGATGTTGCATTGCACAATGCTTCCGAAAAGAAACCTACAGGCTCCCATTCTGTATTAGTTTGGTACCTGAATGACTCAGGCCATGTCACATCTGTCTTTAGCATTATTTATAGAGTTA
>CAYZPI010000068.1:0-18836 GCA_964480085.1 uncultured Bacteroides sp.
TCCACATGCGTAAGTTCAATGATGGTGACACCATCACCATCGAGCCCTGGCGTTCGGCTGCCTTCCCCGTGATCCGCGACCTGATGGTGGACCGCAACGCCTTCGACAAGATCCAGCAGGCAGGCGGCTATGTGTCGTTCAACTGCGGCGGTGCTCCCGATGCCAATTCCACTCCTATCTCCAAGGAGGTGGCTGACGTGGCTATGGATTCCGCCACATGTATCGGTTGCGGCGCATGTGTGGCAGCCTGCAAGAACGGTTCGGCCATGCTCTTCGTTTCTGCCAAGGTGAGCCAGTTCGCACTCCTTCCCCAGGGACAGGTAGAGCGCAAACGCCGCGCCCGCGCCATGGTGAAGAAGATGGACGAACTCGGATTCGGCAACTGCACCAACACCGGTGCCTGCGCCGCCGAGTGCCCCAAGAACATCCCCTTGAGCAACATCGCCCGTCTCAACCGTGAGTTCATCAACGCAAAGATCTCCGATTAAACGCGAGTGATACAAAAACAGTAAGGGCATCCGGTTCCGGATGCCCTTACTGTTTTTGTATCACTCGCGTGGTTATAAGGTTATGAGGTTATGAGGTTATAAGAGTCTTGCGGGTTATAAGGTTATAAGCTTATAGGGTTATGAGGTTATAAGAATTTGCGGATTAAAGGTCTTATAACCTTATAAGCCCATAACCTTATAACCTTATAAGTTATTTCAGAATCTCGAATTCCACACGGCGGTTGAGGCGTCGGCCTGCCTCTGTCTGGTTGGTGGCTATCGGCATCGACTTGCCGAGATAGTCGTAGGAGAGGTTGGTCCGTGGCACACCCTGCTCCACAAGGTAGTTTAATACACTCAGGGCCCTCTCTTTCGACAGGTTGAGGTTGTACTCGTCCGAACCCATATTGTCGGTGTGTCCTGTAATCCTTACCTTCGATCGCGTGCGTTTCAGCACCTCCGCCAATCGGTTGAGATAATCGTATGATTCGGGTTCGATATCGCTTTTTGAAAAGTCGAAATTGATAGCGTCGTCGATGGCGCAGATTATCTTGCCTTCCACCGATTCTCCCCTTGCCATCATGCTGATGATCTCGTCGAGTGAATTACAGGGATAGTCGCCGAGAAGTTCGTCCTGGAATTCATCAAGATAGCCTTTCTCTTCCTTCGGCTCAACGTAGATTGGAGTAGGCGACTTGCCTACCTTGTCCTTCAGCGAGGCGAACATGCTCAGCGGAATGCCGGCAGTGACCTTTATCTCGAAACCGTCGAACCCGCGTGTGCCCCTGATCCGTACATCCTCGTGGTCGAATGCGTATGATGTGCCTCCCACATATAGATTGTTGGCGCCGAGGGTACGGTCCTTGCCGAACGTGTTGCTAAGGCCGCATTCATAATTGGCCTCCAGACCCACCGACATACGATGGCTTCCTACATTGAAATAATAGTTGACGCCGGCTCCGATAGCGGCAGCCACGTAGCATGTGCTCATATTGCGCGAATCGGTGTGGATGGTTTTATCGTTCACAATATGACTGGATATGGGCGATGGGTCAACTGAGAGCGTCATGTGACCTCCGGTATTGAATCCCAATACGGGAGCCATGAAGATGTACGGACGCCAGGACGATGTCACATCGCCGAAATTGCAGATGAGCGGCAGACGCACGTCGATATAGCGCGAACAATGGTTGTAGCGGATATCCTTCACCTGCCCCGTCTCATAGTAGTCAGGGAGGTTGCGGTAAATGTCGTTGATATTGCCGCCTCGGTTGAGGAAGGCGATCTCCGGGCGGATGCTGAAGAGCTTTTGCTCGCCGAAGAAATGCTGCGCGTACACGGTCAGCACGCCGCTGCCGAGATGGCTGTTGTCGGGATAAAGGTCATCGTCAAGGTCGGAATATTTAAGAAACGACGAATGGTAGCCTCCCCCCAAGCCGAAATACCAGCCGTCGATACTTCCGGGAGCATCCTGGGCGGACAGATTCATTGCGAAAGCGGCGGACAGTGCAAGTGCGTACAGTCTTTTCATAAGGATTGATATTATTTCTATTTGCGTCTGCAAAGGTATGAAATTTAACACATTCAATCAAATCTTTTCAATAAAAAAAGTCCGGGTCGTGAGGCCCGGACTCTATATGATGCTGTCGGTGGAATTATTGCTTCACCGCCGTGTAGGTGTAGGGAAGCTTGGTAAGGTCGAGCGTCAGCAGATAGGTGCCTTCGCCGGGGGTGGGAATGTCCGGTCCATTCTGGATGAGCTTGTCGTCCTGTAGCCCGAGGTTGACAGCCCAGTCGTTGTTGGCGCGGAATTTCCAGTTGCCCGCACCCTTGAAGTTCACTACTGCGCTCCATTTCAGGAAGCTTTCGTCCGCGGTAAGCGGAGTGCTTGCATCCCAGCCTTCGTCAGTGGCATCGCCTATGATGCCGATTGTGTTCACTGCATAGAGATCATAGTGCAGGGTCTCGAGATTGGCTGTAATCCAGTACAGACCGTTGCCGGGAGCCCAGAGATTGCCGGCTCCGCCGTCGGCGGAAAGTGTGCCGTCGCCACCGTTACCGTAGTTGGTGCCGTCCCAGTTGGGCTGCGTGGTGAGTTTGAAATCACCATCGAGATGAGCATAGCCCATGTAGTCGACATAGTTTTCGGTGAAGAGCATCTGTGAATTGCTCTGGTTCCAGCCGTTGCTGTTGCCCGGGGTCCATAGATTCTCTATCGAGCCCCTGTCGAAAGGCAGACCCTTGTATGAGCCCGAGGCAAGATAATAGTCAGTACCTCCGATGCGGTATGTCACGCCATTTGTGTTTAGGTAGCCGAGCAGACGATAGTACACGTCCTTCTCTTTGTAGAGCTTGCCGAAGAGATTAGTGAAGGCATTCTCAAGTGATTCAGTATTCACAGTGAAAGTTTTGCCTTCGTTTTCGGTGTCGATTGTCTGCGATGCCTCAAAGCTCTCGGTGTTGGAAATCTGTAGCTGGATCGATGCGGTGGTTCCCTCCGGGACATTGCTGATTGAGTCGAGCTTGTACACCTCGATGGTGGGCTGCTCGGTGTAAGCCTGCAGATCGAGCGACCCTTGTGCGATGGGGCCCTCTACTGTGCCGTACACGTCTGATGTCTCGAATACCGGACCCTGTGGATTTTCCTGGATCGGCGGCACGGAAGGCGCGGGCTCGTCGCAGCTTGCCATGGCGACGGCTGCGATGCCCATCAATAATATATTGAATTTCTTCATTGTCGAAATTTTTTATAGGTAAGCCGGGTGGTTCCGGCTTACCCGTTATTAATTAATGATCTAAGATTAATTGCCTTCAGGTGTAAGAGTGAGCAAGTATTTGCCTGCCGACTGTTTGAGGGTGGCAGAACCGGTGAACGAACCGTCGATGGCGATGTTTCCGCCCCCGGGGGTGAGCTCGTATGCCTTGCCAATTTCAAGTGCGTTTTCGCCGGCACCGAGATTTACGGCTGCCCAGTTGGCATCGGCCACCTTGAATTCGCCGGAGATGGTCACTGCCTGCACTTTCCACACGTTCTTGATCTCGGTAGTGAGGAATTCGCTTTCAGCGGGATTCCCCCAGTCGTTGAATCCGCCACGGAGATATATGCCTGTGGGCTGGCCGGGGGTATCGGGCTCGGCTGTCTCGAAGAAGATGGTGTAGGAGTTACCCTTCTGTGTGAGTGTCACACGTCCGTTGAAATCCTTTTCCATCATGATGTTCGGCGGGTTGGAACCGTTATCGAGGGCGTATGCCTTGTTGAATTCTATCGGTGCGCCGTTGCCTCCGCAGTTGGGGTTCGACCAGCTCTTGTCGGCCACCTTGAATTCGTTGCCCGCAGGGATGGAGACATCCTCAATCACATATACACCTTTTTCAGTGGTGGTGAGGAACTCATATTCAGGAAGGAACGACCAGCCATCCGACATCGAGCCCACCAGATAGATGCCCGATCCTTCGCCTGCCACGATGATGGCAAGATAATCGCAGGCCACCTCCTTGATGGTGACGGTGTTGGATACGTAGTATGTGCCGTCCACGGGTTCGCCATCAGCAGTCTGGATATTGGCATGCAGACGCATGTACAGCGGCATGTAGGGTAAAGGTATCTGGTTCTTGTTGGTCACACCCAGCATCTCCTCTATTGCAGTGGCGATCTCGCCATTGATGGGATTGATCTCGGCACAGTCGGAGAATGAAGTGGGGAGTACAGTGGAGGCGGGACAGCCTTCCACTGCCGGAGTGGTGAAATCGGAGTTAAGCGCGATCTCAACCTCATATTTCACGGGAGCGGCGAAACCATAGCCTTCGGGCTGTGAGCACGTCATGTGGATATAGCCCTGGGCATTATCCTCGGTAAGCATCAGCGCGGTATTGGCCATCTCCGGAGTGTTGAGGAAATGGGCCGTCTGCACTCCGTCGGTGGGATACAGCACGGGGTGATCGTCCTTCGACTCGTTGCAGGCTGAGAAAGTGAGCAACGCAGCCATACCCGCCATCATTGATAGTATCTTTTTCATTGTCGTGTCTTTTATTAATTAGATATTGCCGGATTAATAGCCGGGGTTCTGACCTACAGTGCTTACATACTGGTAAGGCACTGCGAACACATCGCGGTTCGACGAGATGGTGGTGCCGGCAGGTACGCCACCCTTCCAGCTCCATACATATTCGTTGCCGGTGAACTTGTGGAAACGCACGAGGTCGCTTCTGCGGTGGCCTTCCCAGTACAGCTCCACCAGACGCTCGTGAAGCAGGGCGTCAAGGTTGGGTGTCGATGCAGCCAGGCCGGCGCGGGCACGTACCTTGTTGAAATAGTTGTAGCCGGGGTCGGCGTCAGATACACCGCGCAGCTGGCACTCCGTAAGCATCAGATAAAGGTCGGCCAGGCGGAACAGGGGGAAATCGGTCTTCGGGAACACGATCGACTGGGATTTATTGGCTGTGTTGTAATAGTCGTCCTCGTCGGTGACCACATATTTCACGCACATGTATCCGTCGCCGTCGGCCTCGGTGCTGTTGAGGTCGTTCACGCTCAGGTTGAAGCTGCCTGCATAATATAGGGCACGTTTGTCACCCGGTTCGAAGGCCTCCACGAGCTCGGGTTTCATCTTCAGACCGTTCCAGATCGAGTTGGGATTTCCGAGACGTTGCAGCTCCTCCGGTTCGACAGAGCCGAAATATGCACCTGCCGTGAGGTAGGTCGTGCCGCCGTAGCTTTGCTGGCTCACGGGGTCGCTGGGAATGGACCACAGTATCTCACCGTTGCCAACGTACTTGTCGTTGGTGCCGCAGAAGAGATATTTGTATTCCGGCACGAGGTCAGGAATAGTCTTGAGAATCTCCTTGCACTGTGCTGCACATTCGTTGTACATGGGTGTGCCGGTATATACCTCGGCGTTGAGGTAGAGCTTGGCGAGCAGCATGCGCGCTGCCTCGCGGCTTACGCGGCCGTAGGTCTGCTGAGCGGCGGGGAGGAGGTGACCGCCATTGATGGCGTCGTTGAGTTCTGCTACTGTGGCGTCGAAAAGCTGCTGACGGTCGTAGGTCTCCGGAGTGGAACCTACGCTTTCTCCGTAGGCACACCAGGGACCGCGGCCGAAGAGGTCGATCATGTAGTAGTAGTTGAGGGCGTGGAGCACGTATGCCTCAGCCTTCATCTGCTCGATTTCCTCAGCGGTGAAATAGTTGGCTGCATTGTCGATATTAGCCACGAATTCCATGCACTGGCGGGCTGAGGTGGCCTCGCGCTGCATGCACATGTAGGACCACACGTTGTTCGATGTCCAGGTGTTGAACTTTATGTCAGCGTAGCCGGGGTCGTTCCAGGTGTTGAGAAGCACCACTTCGTCGGTGGTCAGCTCCTGAAGGTTCCAGTGGCAGCGGCTGAATGTTCCGGCGCCCCCGTCCACACCGTTGGGGGTGAGGTTACCTTCGTAGAGGAGGTTGCCGTAAAGAGTGCCGAAATATCCGATCCACTGGTCTTTGTTTTCGGGTGAGGTTTGCTTGTTGGGGTCGTCAGGAGTGATGTCGAGGTCACCGACACACGATGTGCCGAGCACCGCCGATGCAATCACAGCACCCAAGGCCATATATTTGTAAAGTTTCATATTGATGCTTTATAAAAGGTTGTATGGGATGATTAGAATGTGGCTACCAGACCGAGGGTGAAGGTCACAGGACGCGGATAAGCGTTGCTGTCGATTCCGGAGAACACTTCCGGATCGTTGCCCTTGTACTTGGTGATCACGAAAGGATTCTGTACGGCTCCGAAGAGACGCAGGCGCAGGTTGTTCTGCAGGAGATTCTCCCATGTGTAACCCACGGTGATGTTGTCGCAGCGCACGTAGGATGCATTCTGAACGAAATAGTCGGAGCACAGCAGGGCGGTGTTCTTGGCGTGATTGAAGATGTAGCAGTAGTCCTCGCTGAGAAGGTTGTACAGTGGAAGTGTCTGTGCGTCTCCTCCGAAGCAGTTGTCTGCCATGTTCTTATTATACATCCAGTTGCCGAACGATCCGCGCATCACGATGCCGAAATCCCAGTTCTTGTAGTTGATGGTGTTCTGCCAGTTTACGGTCACCTTCGGGTCGCGGCTGCGGAAGATGTACTTGTCATCCTCGGTGATCTGGCCGTCGCCGTTGCGGTCAACGAATACTCCTTCAGCCGGAGTGCCGTCGGGGTTGTACACCTGCTCATACACGAAGTAAGAGAAAGCGGGCTGACCCTCGCGCTGGAGCTGCACGTTCACCTGATTGCCGATATCGCCGGTGGGAATGTCGGCGCCCTGCGAGAGGTGGGTGATCTCGTTCTTGTTCCAAGCCACATTGAGGCTTGAGGTCCACTGGAATGTCTTGGTTACGACCGGACGTGTGACGATGTTGAATTCAAAACCGGTGTTGCGGAGGTCGCCGATGTTCATCGGGCCGTCGGGAGCGAGGTTGGAGCCTGCTGCGTAGGTTGTGTTTGTGAGCAGGTCCTTTGTATTGCGGATATAGTAGTCGAAGCTACCGTTGATGCGGTTGTTGAGGAATGCGAAATCCACACCGACGTTCCATGTGGTGGTCTCCTCCCATTTAAGGGTGCTGTTGTATTTCTGCGGAGTTACCAGCCACAGGTTTTCGCCGCCTGCGAACGGCGGACGCTGTCCCATGTTGGTGCTCACGTCATAGATCGGGAGATAGGGGAACAACATGTCGAATGTCGAGCCGAGGTCCTGCTGGCCGGTGATACCCCATGTTCCGCGGATCTTGAAATCGTTCATCACGCCGCGGGCACCTTCCATAAAGTTCTCGTCGATCACGCGCCAAGCGAGGGCCACGGATGGGAATGTACCCCAGCGGTGGTCTTTGCTGAAACGGCTTGAACCGTCGCGGCGTACGGTGGCAGTGAGGAGGTATTTGCCCATCAGGCCATACTGTGCGCGGCCGAAGAACGATACGAGCTGATAAGGACTGCTGTAGTCGTAGGTGGCGACGCGCTGGTAGCCGTCAAAGCTCTGGCCGGGAGCGTAGACATGGTTCCAGTTGCTGCCGGTGTTGGAGAATTTCTGCCATGAGTAACCGGCTGTGAGGTCGAGCGACGAGTTGATGGCGTCGAGGTCCTTGTTGTAGTTCAGATAGAAATCGAGCAGCAGGTTGTAGCGTTTCTGCTTCTCCCATTTCTTGTCGGCGTAGCCGTCGCGGATGGGTTGGTCGTTGCCTTCCACATAGTGACCTGCCTTCCATGCCTCAGGTGAGAACGGGAAATTGTAGCTGCCTACCTTACCGTGGTTATATTCATATCCGAGATTGAGGTTGGCGCGGAGTTCCTGAAGGAACGGCATCTTGAGGTCGAACTGGATGTTGCCGACCGACTGCCATACGTTGGATTTCGACTCATAGTCAAGCAGGCGGCTCACGGGGTTGATCGGGTAGATGTCGCTCATGCCTGTGCCCGGAGTGCTTGCATCTGCGATTCCGCCGCTTTGTGTGTAGGTGGTGAAATTGTTGAACACATTTCCGCCTTCGGCATAAACGGGCAGGGTGGGATTGAAGCCTACGGCTCCACCGAGCACTCCTTGCTCGTACTGGTTGGCGATATAGCTGCCCTTCACATTGGCATTAACCGAAAGGAGATCGTCGAAGAATTTCGGGGTGAGGTTGATTGATCCGGTCACGCGGTCCATCGATGTGGTCTTGATCACACCGTTGTTGTTGGTGTAGCTCACACTCACGCGATAGGGCAGGAAACCGGCCTTGCCGCCAACGCTAAGGTTGTAGTCGCTGCTGATGGATGTGCGGAGCACCTCGTCCTGCCAGTTGGTGTTGGCGTTGCCCAGACCGGCAGCCTGGCTTGAGCCATCTCCATAACGCGAGAGGATATAGTTTCGGAATTCGGCGCCGTCCATCATGTCGAGGGTCTTGCGTGCTGTGTTCACATACATGTTGGCTGCGAAGCTCACCTGGGGTTTGCCGCTCGTGCCTTTCTTGGTGGTGATGATGATCACACCGTTCGATGCACGGCTACCGAAGATGGCGGTGGCGGATGCGTCCTTGAGGATGGTCATCGACTCGATGTTTTCAGGCGATACGAGAGCGAGGGGGTTCGACGAACCTTTCACGCTTCCGTTCTCCATGGGCACACCGTCGATCACGATAAGCGGGTCGTTGCTTGCCGACAGCGAGGATCCACCGCGGATACGGATGTTGGCTTCTCCGTAAGGGTTGCCAGTGGTGGTTACAACCACACCTGGGCTCGCGCCCACGAGCATATCCTGGGCTGTGGTGGCGAGGCCGGCCTCGATCTCGCTGGGCTTGATCACTGCCACAGATCCGGTGGCGTCTTCTTTCTTCACTGTACCGTAGCCGATCACCACCACTTCTTCGAGGGCTTTCGACTGGGAGGTGAGGTGGATGTCGATGTGGGTGCGTCCGTCGACGGGCATTTCCACAGTCTCATAGCCTACGTAGGAGGCTACCAGCACGGCATCCGAAGGTACCGAGATCTTGTAGTTGCCGTCGATGTCGGTGACGACTCCCACTCCCGGAGCTCCTTTTTGCGTGATGCTTACACCAATCGCCGTCTCTCCGTCGGGCTCATAGACCGTACCGGAGACGGTGATGTTCTGCGCCAGAGCCGGCACCATGATGGCCAGGACCATCAGGAAAGCCATCATGGCTCTCCGGCTCGTCTGAAAACAAATGTTCTTCATGCAAGAATTGTTTTTAGTTGTTAAATATGATATGTTCTCTTTTTCTTTATTTCCAGATATTTAAGGTGCACTTGTGTCATAGGGTCAGATTGATTGAGGGGAAGGCATGCCATAACACAACATTTTGAAAACAAATTTAAAACAATTTTGGATAATATTGTATAAATTTTTCTTCAAAAAACAGCGATTTTAACATTTTAAGTTAAATAAAACCTCACGCAGAGGAGCAGAGGACTCGCAGAGGAGCAATTATCTCATTCGGTAAATATTTACGAATTTGAAATTTACTTCTCTGCGAGTCCTCTGCTCCTCTGCGTGAGGTTACTGTTGCATTGGCTTGATTACGAGGATGGCGGGGGCGTGGTCGATGAAGAGGCGGCGGGCGGTGGAGGCGATGTCGGCGGTGGTGAGTGAGCGGTAACGGGGGATGTTGTCGTTGATGTCCTCGCCGTGATATTCTGCAAGGGCGAGGTTGAGCGATTTGTACATGATGTTCATGTTCTCGATGGTGAACATCGATTCATACCTGTTCTTGGCTCTCTGCAACTCGTATTCGCTCACGTTGCCCGGGTCGGCGAGCTGGCGTGCCTCGGAGAGGAGAATGTCGATGGCCCTGTCCACGGAAGCTTCGTCGTCGGCATTGAGACGTCCCGTGATGAGCAGGAAGCCTGAATGTTCGAATCCGGATATGGAGGCATCGGCTGAGGTGAAAAGGTCGGAATTCAGCACCAGTCGCTGAAAGAAGCGCGAACTCTTGCCTGCCGCCAGAATGTCGGTGATGGCATCGGCTGCGAAATATTCGCGGCTGCCGTAGGCATCCATCCTGAATCCTATCGTCACCATGGCCTGCGGCACATTGTCGGTGATGTCCTTGCGCCGGATTTCAGTGGGCCACGGATCGTCGGGCAGCTGTCTCGGCGCTATCTCCCTGCGGGGGATGGACCCGAACCATTTCTCCGCCATGGCATGTGTCTCGTCGATAGTGATGTTGCCTACCACCGACAGGATGGCGTTGTTGGGTGCATAGTGGGTGTAGAACCATTGGCGCACATCGTCCTGCGTCACTCGCTCGATATGTGCCGGCTCCACTCCTATCACGGGCCATCGGTAGGGCATGGCGGAGTACAGCATGGGCAGCAACTCGTGAGTCATCTTGCCGTAGGGACGGTTGAGGCATGTCTGCTTGAACTCCTCGATTACCACATGACGCTGCACCTCAAGGGCCTTTTCGCTGAATGACAGGGCAAGCATGCGGTCGCTCTCAAGCCAGAAAGGAGTCTCGGCATTGGCGGCGGGCACTATATCGTAGAAATAGGTGAAGTCGTTGCTGGTGGCGGCATTGTTGGTGCCTCCGGCCATCTCAAGGGCCGAGTCGAACGACGGAATGTTATGCGATCCGCCGAACATCAGGTGCTCGAACAGGTGGGCGATGCCCGTCAGTTCAGGGCGCTCGTCGCGCGAACCGGTGTTGTAGAGCACATTCACCACCACCATAGCAGTTTGAGGGTCGTGGCTATGCACGACCCTCAAACCGTTGTCAAGTACGAAAGTTTCGGAATCAATCATCGATCACCTTCATTGAGATTATCTTGATATCCTCCACGGGGCGGTCGGCGGCTCCTGTGGGTGATTTCTGTATGCGGTCGATCACATCCATACCGGAGATCACTTCGCCGTAGACGGTGTATTCATTGTCGAGGTGGGGAGTGCCGCCTACTTTCTTGTAAGCCTCGCGCATCTCGGGAGTCATGCCCACATTCTGCGAGGCGAGCCATTTGTCGGTCTCGCTTCCGAGGGTCTCCTGGAGCTGGCGCAGTCCGGCTGTGTCGCGGGCGGCCTGCATCTGGCGTATCTCGGCCTCGTGGGCGCGTGCGAGTTCGTTGAAATGCTGCTGTCCGAGGCTGTATTTCAGGCGGGCGTCCATCTGGTCGAGTTCGGCATCGGAGTAGGTCTTGCCGGTGACGATGTAGAATTGCGAGCTGGAGGATTTCCGTTCGGGATTCACCTGATCGCTGGTGCGGGCGGCAGCCAGGGCGCCGCGTTTGTGGAAATGCTTCGGAAACACAATCTCTGCGGGGATGGGGGAACCAACCTGTCCGCTGCCGAGCATCTTTCCTGCAGGGGCGTTTTTCGACTCAGGGTCTCCGGCCTGTACCATGAAATCCTTGATCACACGGTGGAAAAGCACATCGTTGTACACGCTGTCGTTGACGTTCTTGAGAAAATTGTCGCGGTGTCCGGGGGTGTCGCCATAGAGGAGGATGGTGAAATTGCCGGCAGTGGTGGCTACTTCCACTTTTTTCGAGCCGGCTGGGATCTGGTCGGTAATCATAAGGGCAGTGTCGGGTAAGATGGTGGTTTGTGTGGTGGTGTCGGCCTGTGCGGCGCTATCGCTTGCGTTGCCGGAAGCTCCGCAGCTGCAGAAGCATAGCAGCAGGGCGAGCAATGATATGAGATTCTTGTGCATTTTTAATTTCTTTAATGAAGCTGGCCATAGAATGGCCAACCACGGTGGATGATTCCTTATTATATTACTTATTCACTATTCACTGTCACCTGTCCCTTGTCAGATTCCTATCGGGAAAAGGCGCTTGTAGATGCGGCGGAAATTGTTGTCGGTGGCGTTGAGCTCTTCGGCACGAGATTCGTAGTCGGGACCGTAGAGGCTGTTGAGTATATCGGCGAGATATCGGTGTTCGCGGTCGCGTTCGATGACTACCCCTACAAGTCGGTCGATGGTTGAGGCGTATTTTTCGGGGTCGATGGCATGGAGATAGCGGGCTGCGCTGGCGGAGAACTGTCCATTGAGGTCGGCGCGGGAGATGTTTTCCATGATTATCTCCATGTCGCAGTCGCAGGTGTCGATATTATTGGCAAGATATTCGTAACATTGCAGTCCGTCGGTGTCGGATGCCAGTCTTTTCTTGTCTTCTTCGGTCATATTTATATTTTTAAACGGTTCGGATTATTAGAAAATCATGTATAGAACTGCAAAAATATAAACAAATTCCCGTTTTGCCAAATAATTGTGCACAAAAAAAGATTCCTCATCCGTGGGGATGGGGAATCTTTTATGTTGTTGTAAATCGTCTACTGATTAGTTGGCGGGAGTTTCAACAGCAACTACAGTGTCAGCAGCAACGATAGCGGTAGAATCGTTAACGGGAAGAGTATCGTTCTCAACAGCTACAACGGCTTCAACAGGAGCCTCTGCTGCCTCTTCAGCAGCTGCATTTTCTTCGTTGGCTTTTTCGCTTGAAGAGCAAGCAACCATAGATGCGCCGAAAGCAACGGCAAGGATTAAGACTAACTTTTTCATTTTCTTTTAATTTTTATATTGGTTTCTTTTTTACTTCCGAAATCGCTGCAAATTTACGTCATATTTTTTGTATGACAAACTTTTTTTGTAAAAAAAAATAAGAGTCGTTTAAACCTTTTGATAAGTTGCTGAAATATAGGATGATGACTATTGTTAATAAATATGAATCAATATTTATTTATGTAAATATAGGCGTTGTGGCCCGGATTATTGGTAGAGGAACCGTCGGATGGAGCGCTTGGGAGTCTTTTCGAATTCCTTTGGCATGAGCTGTATCTTCTCGATTTTCTCGTAGGGGGCGAGTTTTGAGTTGAGCTCAAGGCGTGTATGCTCGTTCATGTATTTCTCCAGCTCGTTCAGGGTGTAGCCCTGGCCGTCAGCCTCCTCGATATCGGGATAGACAAGAGCGGTGAGGCGGCCGTTGCGGTCCACCACAAGGCTCTCAGCCACGAAAGGCATGTTGTTGAGCTTAGCCTCTATTTCCTCCGGGTAGATATTCTGTCCGTTGGCAGTGAGTATCATGGTCTTGTAGCGTCCGCGGATGAAGATGGTCTGACCGTCTTTGCCGCCGAGATAGCCCATGTCGCCCGTATGCAGCCATCCGTCGGGGTCGAGCACCGCCTCTGTGGCTTCCGGGTTCTTGTAGTAGCCTTTCATCACATTCTGGCCCTTGACGAGGATCTCGCCGTTGCCGTTGACCATGACGTCGCCTTCCACCGATCCGATCTTCGCGGTCATGATCCCGCGCAGGGTGTGCCCCGACGATGTGGGTATGAACTCCCTCCAGGGTGTGTAGCTGATGAGCGGGCCACATTCGGTCATGCCGTAGCCTACGGTGAAGGGGAATTTTATCTTGTGCAGGAAATCCTCAACCTCCGGATTGAGCGGTGCGCCGCCCACTATCACCTCCTCGAACTCGCCGCCGAACACCTCCACCAGGCGTGCGCGTATGCGCGAGTACACGGCCTTGTCGAGCAGCGGCACTGCCAGTACCCAGCTCAGCGGCTTCTTGGCGAGCATCGGCGCTATCATCTTGCGGTAGATCTTCTCCAGGATGAGCGGCACACAGATTATCAGCGAGGGCTTCACCTTGGCCATGGCCTTCACGAGAATCTGCGGGGTGGGTGTCTTGCCCAGGATGGTGATGTGCGAACCCACGGCCAGGGGCACGAGCATGTCGAAGGCGCAGCCGTATGCATGGGCGAGGGGCAGGAATGAGAGAGCGCGTGAACCCTTGTAGTGGAGGCGCGATTCAATGCCGAACTGCACGTTGCCGTTGATATTGCGGTGGGTGAGCATCACGCCTTTCGAGAAGCCTGTGGTGCCGGATGTGTAGTTGAGGATGCACAGGTCGTCGGGCTGCATCTCCGGATATTTGATGTTTTGTGAGGTGAATTTCCCTCCGGGATATACCTTCTTGAAGAGCTTGGGGATGATGCTGATCACGGTAGAGAACCTCTTGGAATTGTCAACGGGGGCTTTTTCCTCAAGCACCTGCCGGTTGTCGAGCGACACCACGGCTTCCACGCGGGGCATCTGGCTGAAGTCCATGTGCTCGAAAATGGATTCGTTGACGAACAGAAGGCGGGCCTCCGAATGGTTGACGATATGTTGCGCGTCGAGGGGGTTGAAATCGTTGAGGATAGGCACAATCACTGCTCCGTATGTGATCGTGGCCATGAATACGGCCACCCATTCGGGGGTGTTCTTGCCAAGAATGGCCACTTTGTCGCCGCGTTTGATGCCGCAGGCTTTATATAATAAATGTATGCGGGCTATCTTTATGGCGAAATCACCGTAGGAGAGCGTGTCGCCGCTCGCATAGTCGGTGAGGGCGGGAAGATTGAAATTGTCCTTGAACGATTTCTCGAATGTCTGGAGAAGCGAGAGCTGTGTCATGTCACTGTTCACTATTACTTATTCACTATTCACTATCACTTATCACATCCGAGATCTGGTTGAAAATTTCGTCGATGGCCTTTCCTCCGTCGATGCGGCGGTATTTGCCCTCGTCGATGTAGTACTCCTTCAGCGGTGAAGTCTGGTTGTGGTACACGGCGAGCCTGTTCTTTATAGTCTCGGCATTGTCATCCGCGCGTCCGGTCTGCTGTCCGCGCAGGAGCATCCGGTCGACGAGTTCATCATCGTCCACCTCAAGACCTATCACGTGGTCGATTTTCCTGCCTCGTGCCGAGAGGGCCTCATCGAGAGCCTTCGCCTGGGGGATGGTGCGTGGAAATCCATCGAATATCACGCCTTTTGCAGTTTCTTCGGGCCTGGAATCGAGGATGTCCTCCACAATATTGATCATCAGCTCGTCGGGAATGAGTTGTCCTTTGGATATATACTGGTTGGCCGTATTCCCGATTTCCGTGCCTCGGGCGATATGGTCGCGAAGCACCTCGCCGGTTGAGATATGGAAAAGTCCGTGTTTGTCTGCGATTTTAACGCTCTGAGTGCCCTTGCCGCTGCCGGGACCGCCAAAAATGACAAGATTAAGCATGATTTATGTAGTTGTGAAAGTTTCTTTATTCTTCATCCTTTAGCACGTAGATGTCCTTTAGGTTGCGTGCTTTTTCATCGATGTCGAGACCGTAACCGATGATGAATTTCTTGGGGATGTTGAAGCCGACGTAGTCAGGGTCGACGGGGCGAACAAGTGCCTCGGGCTTGAAGAGCAGGGTCGCCACCTTGAGCTCGGCAGGATACCTGGCGAGCAGGTCGGCGGTGAGTTTGTGGATAGTATGGCCCGTGTCGATGATGTCCTCCACCACTATCACGTGGCGCCCCTCAATATTTTCGGTGAGACCCACTATCTCCTTCACCTGACCGGTGCTCTGTGTGCCGCTGTAGCTCTTGAAGCGGATGAAGGCGATTTCAGCGTCGATGTCCACTTCCCT
Source organism: uncultured Bacteroides sp. (assembly GCA_964480085.1). GTDB lineage: Bacteria > Bacteroidota > Bacteroidia > Bacteroidales > Muribaculaceae > CAG-873. The sequence continues at coordinate 15,397 of CAYZPI010000068.1, forward strand.
GAACAGGTCGCTGGCGAATGGAAAAGCACCGTTGAGCACGCAGATGAACAATGGATTTTTGTCGCGGAATTCTGCAGAGATCTGCTGCCCGAGCTGGTGGATGCGTGCCTGAATCTGTTTGTCGGTGATGTACGGCACGAAAGTAAGACCGTTGTATGTGACTTCTGGCTTCATTGCAATAAGATGTAAAATATTCGCAAAAATACAAAAAAATTAGGTAATGGGAATATTCCCTGAACTAAAAAACCTAAAAAGGGCTTTCTTGTTTGTATTAAACAATCAGGTAAATCCTTAGGATTTTATGGAATAACCGCATGAAATCGTTGATTCCTTTGGATTTTGTGTAAAATGAAAGGATTATTCCTTTGGATTTTGTCAAATATGCAAACAAGGTTGATCCGCAGTTGCATTCCAAGGGGAAAGGCGCAAAAAAAAATTAATCGTCATCGCGACGACTAATCTTCTTACCTTAAATCTAATACCATGAAAAACTGATGCAAAATTACAGTTTTTATGTTATACAACATAATTTTTCGGCAAGAAAATGTAATTCTTTAACATTATTTAAAGAATTATGCGTGTAATGGATAACGACTCAACTATCGAAAATAATCGTAAAGCGTTGATTTGTAGGGACGCGGCATGCCGCGTCCCTACAAATCAACACAAAATGCGACTGCCGTCTGTCCGGCGGACATTTAGATCAATTTCTTTTGAATATGTCTATGATATTGCCGTCGGTATCGATGAATGTGCCGACCTTGGTAGTGCCACCGCCAAAAGCTCCTAAAATCATTATCAACGCAACTATCAGAAGCTGCTTTATGGCTGCGATGATCATAAGGATGATTGCAGCTCCGAATAGCAGTCCGACGAGCAGCAGCATGAAATTGAAGTCATTAAAGACAGAGCCCATGATTTCAAAAAACATAGTGCCGCATACCATGATCGCAACTATCAGTAAGATGACATTGATGATTGTGAGGACCCATCCCACTATATCAGGGTCGCAGAACCACATGGAATCCTCTGTGATGAGTGTATATAAAATTATTGCCGCCGGGAGGGCAAGATAAAGTGAGCCGACAATGAAACGGTTTTCACAAATCTCAAGACTGAAATTCAGGATCACGACGATGAATAGTGCTACTATAGTCCATAACAGCCATCTGTTCTGAGGATCCTCACTTATTTTGTACCGTTTTTTCTCTCCCGCTGCAGAATCCTTTTTGGCGAGCTTGAGATATTTTTTCATCACATAGCCTTGTGAGCCATTGCTTTCCACCTTGATCCATTTTCCATTGCCCTCTTCAACCATGGTCACGATGGTGCCCGGTGCCACTTGTGTCACAACGCTGTAGGATGTGCCTGGACCTGACCGAAGGTTGAGTTTCGACTTGGTGTTCACGGTGTATGTGTCGGCCGCGGAAAGGCTGAAAATTAAGGCTGAAAGTATCAGACAGCAGATAAAAGATAGAGAACGCATAGGTAAGTTATAGGTTATAAGTTATAGTGAATAGGTGGATAGTTAATGGGTTGTTTGCTTTGGGTTATGGATGATGGTGAATACCTGGCTTTACAGAAAGAGTTTTACGTGACCTGGATTACTTATTCACTATTCACTATCACCTATAACTTATATTTGATTTCCCATAGATAGAGGGCCTGCGGAGGCATGGACGTGCCGGCACTGCAGCGGTCCTTCTTGTCGATGATGTCGGCGAGGCCGTCGGGGGAAAGCTTTCCGCGTCCGACCTCAACGAGCGTACCCACAACAGCACGCACCATGTTGCGCAGGAATCGGTCGGCTGTGATCTCGAAGCACCACATGTCCGGCGCACACTGCTCCCACCGCGCATGGCGCACATCGCAGATATTGGTCTTCACCTGTGTGTGGAGCTTGGAGAATGACGTAAAATCCTTGCGGCCTATAAGATAGGTGGCTGCAGCATTCATGGCTTCGAAATCAAGATGCGGCGACGCCTGCCAAGTCAGTGGATAAAGGAACGGCGATTTGCGCGTGCAGGCATAATAATGGTAAGTGCGCTCTGTGGCGTCGAAGCGGGCGTGGGCATCGTCGGCCACCTGCCATATATCATCGATGGCAATGTTGCGGCCCACCATGGCGTTGAGGCTACGCACGAGGCCATCGGGCAGAGGAGTGTCGCAGTCGAAATGCGCCACCATCATGCGGGCGTTCACCCCCGTATCGGTGCGTCCCGCCCCCGTGATGCCCACGCGCTGCCGCAGCACTTTCGACAGGGCGTCCTCGATGACGCCCTGCACGGTGGTTTCCCGGGGTTGCACCTGCCAGCCCGAGAAACCTGTGCCGTTATAGGCGAGACGCATGAAATAACGCATCAGTCCTTTTCAAGATAAGTGTATCCGAAGAGCCCGGAGCGATAGTTGCTGAGGAATTCCCTGCCTTCCTCAGGAGTGATCTTTCCGGCCTTCATCGATTTGGTGACCCATGTCTCAAGATTGCGCACAAGTTTCTTGGGGTTGAACTGCACGTATTCGAGCACCTCGGCCACAGTCTCACCCTCGATCACCTGGTCGATCTCATAGCTGTCCTTGTTCACGCGGATATGCACGGCGTTGGTGTCGCCGAAGAGATTGTGCATGTCGCCGAGAATCTCCTGATAGGCGCCCACGAGGAACACACCCACGTAGTAGGGCTCGCGCGGCTTGATGTCGTGCACAGGCAGGGAGCTCTGTATGTCGTTCTGCACGATGAAGTTGGCTATCTTGCCGTCGGAGTCGCAGGTGATGTCCTGCAGGGTGCAGTTGGCGGTGGGTTTCTCATCAAGACGCGAGATGGGCATGATGGGGAACACCTGGTCCACCGCCCATGAGTCGGGCAGCGACTGGAACAGCGAGAAATTGCAGAAATACTTGTCGGGGATCATCTTGGCGATCTTCTTCAGCTCATCAGGCGCATGCTTCATGGTGGTGGCCAGCTCGCCTACCTCGCGGGCGATGCTCCAGAACAGCTTCTCGATCTGGGCGCGTGTGCGCAGGTCGAGAAGTCCGAGCGAGAACAGGTCGAGGGCCTCGTCGCGAATCTGCAGGGCGTCGTGCCAGCCCTCGAACATACGGGCCTGGTTGAGGTTGTCCCATATGTCGTAGAGCTCCTTGGCCAGCTCGTGGGCATCGTCGGGCAGCTCTTCATCGTCCTTCCAGATTGGGAGGGATGCTGTCTCAAGCACCTCGAACACCAGGATGGTGTGATGGGCCGACAGCGAGCGTCCGCTCTCCGTGATGATGTTGGGGTGAGGAATCTTGTTCTTTCCGCACACGTCCACTAAGGCCGAGATGGCGTCGTTGGCATACTCCTGGATGGAATAGTTCATCGAGCTTTCGCTTGACGAGTTGCGGGTGCCGTCGTAGTCGACCCCCAGGCCGCCGCCGATGTCGACGAACTCCACGTTGAATCCCAT
>CAYZPI010000069.1:0-17795 GCA_964480085.1 uncultured Bacteroides sp.
GGTAGAAATCAAAGGCCGGAATAGTTTGACCACCATGCATTTCGTTTTGTGCTGTCTCAAGGAATATGCAAGCTATTACACGCGAAGTTTGGATCCGTTTAGCCGGACGTGACTCACCGTGACCCGCCACAAATCCATATTTCAGGATGTTATCCAAAGGATGTTGTACGCATGTAAGGCTCTTGGTGGGATAGTAATCCTTGTCGTGAATGTGTATGTAGCCAATATTGACAGCCTGTCGAACCTCAGGGAGTAAAAGATAGTCATCAACAAACGGTTTTGTAGTCTCGCTCGCGAATTTCATCATCATGCCGGCCGGAGAATCGGTGTTCATATTGGCATTCTCGCGAGTTACATCATTGTTTTTAGCCTCAATTATCTCAAGGAAGATATCCCGTGTCTTTGCCTGACGAGCGATATTGCGTTGGTCACGGTAAGCTATGTAGCGTTTAGCCACTTCCTTCCGCGGACTCTTCATCAATTCGAATTCCACCCGGTCCTGTATCTCTTCTACTGTCATCTGCTCCTTGCCCGTGATTCCGACTCTCACCGCTATTTTCTGAATCAAAGAGTCATCTTCTCCAAGCTCGGTCTGGAGCATGGCCTTGCGTATGGCTGCCTTTATTTTTTCTTCGTTATAGCCTACGATTCGTCCGTCGCGCTTAACTACAGTCTGTATCATTTTTTCGATTGCTGAGGTTAGATTTCATTTGACTTTGCAAAGTTAGATATTAAATTTTGAATAGCAATAACGAATTTTGAAATTATTCTTTTTGGAAAACTTTTTCACCGTTAAAAAGTGTTACTTATTTTATTTTCAACATATTGCAAGATGGTTTTGGAAAACTTTTGTAAAATATTGATTTTCAGAATTGCAATTTTGCAACATATTTAGAGACTGCAAGATATGAATAGGATGGTGTAAATAGATCTTCAATCATCGTCTGTTTTCTTGGTTATGGATTGTCAAAATATGAGGTGTCTCGACTCTGCTTTGAACATTAATAATTGTAGTATTGTTATCATCAAACAAATACGTATCTATTAAATAAAATTTCGTATGAAAAGGAAATTGATTGCATTCGCGTTGACGATTGGGAGCATTTCAGGAATGTTTGCCCAGGCTACCAATGATTACGGTTTCGGAGTTAGAATGGCGTGGGATCTTAACGTGCCGGCAACAAATTATCCGGGTCTGGATAATGGCTCCGGAGTGTCGGTGGGAGCATTCTATGATGTGCCTGTATCGAGAAATTTGTTTATTGAACCTGGCATCAGTTATTTTTACAATACCATGGATGCAGAACTCATCAAGAGTGATTTTGCTCCAACAGTTAAAGCAGGCACATGGCGAAATATGGGATTGCGTATTCCATTGTATATGGGATATAAATTTGATCTGGTGGATGACATCTCCATATCGGCTGTGACCGGTCCCCAGGTAAACCTGGGATTGTCCCTTGAAGAAAACTTTGGCGACGTCACCACAAAGAATTTATACGACAAAGGCTGGAAAAGGGTCGATGCACAATGGATGATTGGACTTCGGCTTCACTACCAAGACAATATAGTAGTGGAAATAGCAGGCGGCTTAGGCATGAATAATCTGCTTGACAAGAAAGAATTCCCTGGCTTCCATGTCAGGAGAAATGTATTTACAATAGGAGTAGGGTATCAATTCTAAATATTGTAAAAATCTTATTATTTGTGTTTTTCAAAATGTTGATAGTCTTTCACTGTGCGCCATGAACCACCCCACTGGAATCCATGCGCAATAAACAGACGATAGCATAAATCGCCCTTCTCAATACGATAGGGAGAGTGTGACGAGGGAAATTTTGCCGCATGAGGAAGAATCCTTACCACCTCTCCGTCCCTAATCTTTATATATGGATTATAAAGGGGATTGATGTCAACAGCCATTCCGAACGCGTGGTAAGATGGTTTCGTACTGCCCGCGATACCACGGGAGTTAAAGCACGAAGTGTTGTTGGCTGTCATTGATGTTTCGTCATCACCGCCATATTGTGATGCAAGTACCATACGTTCAATTGGGTATCCAGCATCGAATAGTTCCTTGAATATTTCAAGTAAGTCCGTTGCGATTTTTTTATTACAAATTAATTCACCGAGTATGATCTCTCCTTCAGAATTTCGATGAAGTACACGTAGGTATCGCAAGTCTGAAATTGACACTGGAGTGTCGGCATGATAAGTGATGCCTTTCATTTGCCTGAATATACTGTCTGATATTGTGTCGGCTCGGAAGCAGTTTTCAATACCGTATGCAGATATAAGAACACTGTCGATCGGTTTTCCCGCATCCCATCTTTCCAACTGAGAAAAGTCGAGCATTGCTACAGTGTCTATCATTTCTTCCTGCGTAGTGTCGGATTGTGCCGATTCAAAACTGCAGCCAACCAATAGAGAGGATACCCAAAGGGATATCAAAAATATTGTTTTTAATCGAATCATGCACAAATTTATAAATTTTTTGAGTTTATTTCAAAAAAATGCGTTCGACTCGCAGAATATTTGTAAATTTGTACTTTGAAAATAGACAATACCATTATTGAGGATAAAAAACGTAATAAATCAACATACAACCCATGAAAAAAGAAAGATATCTTTGGCCTTCTGACTATATGGCCGATCCTGCGGTGCATGTGTTCAATGACCGCGTGTACATCTACCCATCCCACGATTGGGAAAGTGGGGCTTCCGAGAATGACAATGGTGACCATTTCCAAATGAAGGACTATCATGTGTTGTCAACCGACGACATCATGGAAGGCGAGGTGGTGGACCATGGCAAGGTACTTGATACGACCGATATTGCTTGGGCGGGCCGTCAACTTTGGGACTGTGATGTGGCAGAAAAAGACGGGAAATACTATATGTATTTTCCGCTAAAAGATAAAAACGATGTGTTTCATATCGGAGTGGCTATAGCTGATAATCCGGAAGGCCCATTTATACCTATGCCAGATCCTATAAGAGGAAGTTATTCTATAGATCCTGCTGTATTCAAGGATGGAGAAGATTATTATATGTATTTCGGAGGGCTATGGGGCGGGCAGCTCCAGCGTTATCGTGACAACAAAGCTCTTGAAGAACCTCATCTGGAACCGGATGATGCACCTGCAATTCCTTCGAGGGTTGTGAAACTCACCAAGGATATGCTTCAGTTTGCAGAGGAACCCAAGGAAATAATAATTCTTGATCCTGAGACAGGTGAGGCTCTGAAGGCAGGAGACAACACTCGTAGATTTTTCGAAGCTTCGTGGATGCATAAATACAAAGGTAAATATTATTTCTCTTATTCCACCGGCGACACGCATCGGCTTTGCTATGCTGTAGGTGATAATCCATACGGACCGTTCGTGTATCAAGGATGCATCATGACTCCGGTAGTTGGATGGACAACTCATCACGCCATCGTAGAGCATAAGGGTAAGTGGTATATTTTCCATCATGACTGCGTTCCTTCAAATGGTAAGACTTGGCTCAGAAGCCTTAAAGTCACACCTTTGGAATATGATGCAGAAGGACGGATAATCACCATCGACGGTGGTGGCACAGGCGAAGAATAAGGTGCCATGGGATTTTTTGCTAAACTTTTCGGAATAAAAAAACATCATGTGTATTTCACGGATGACTACGACCTTCCGGAAAACGAGATCAATGAAAACCGTTCAAAAATCATTACTCTGCTCAGGGCGACAAATCGCCCTGGAGTAGAGAAAGTGATCGACTATCTTGAAAGTAATCAGTTTTTCATAATTCCTGCCACGATACATCATCATCACAGAGGGAAAGGCGGTCTGGCCCAGCATTCTTTAGAAGTGTATTCCATGATGAAAGCTAATCAGACCGAAGATATTGCAGACGACAGCATCATAATTTCTTCTCTGCTTCATGATGTGTGTAAGACCGAGAGGTTTCAATACAACAAGCATGGAGGATTGTCTTACGTGCATGGGAAAGGTCATGGCAGAGGACGCAAGTCTATAAGAATTTTACAGAACTGCAAATTAGAACTTTCCGAAACCGAGCGCAGGGCCATTCGCTGGCATCTGGGCGGGAATAATGCTGATGTAAAAGATTTACATGATGTTACTGCCGCCCGAATGGAGAGCCTTTGGAAGCTTTTGTTCGATGCTGACAGGATTAACTCAGACAGATAGCCTTTGAAAAACTAATAAATTATTTTTTAAATGGGTAAAACAGAAAAAAGCGGCTTCTATAAACTTAATTGGCTGCAACGAATCGGTTTCGGTTCGGGGGACTTGGCGCAGAACTTGATCTATCAGACAATCAGCATGTATCTGCTGTTTTTCTATACCAATGTCTATGGTATTGATCCCGGAGCTGCAGCCCTTATGTTCCTGTTGGTACGTATCGTGGATGTTGTATGGGATCCTATAGTGGGAGCCTTTGTCGACAAGCATGATCCAAAATTAGGAAAATATCGTGCGTATCTGGTATTAGGTGGAATTCCACTCACGGGTTTTGCCATTCTGTGTTTCTGGAACGGTTTCTCCGGCTCTCTTGCCTATGCTTATATCACTTATGTAGGTCTTTCCATGTGCTACACCCTTGTTAATGTTCCTTATGGTGCACTTAATGCTTCACTGACTCGTGACACGGAAGAAATTACGGTGCTCACATCCACGCGTATGTTCATGGCAAATATTGGAGGACTTGCTGTGGGAATGGGTATTCCGATCATCCTAAAGATCCTTGACCCGACTGAGCAAGAGGCAATGTCAACATCTGATTCTGCATGGTTTACGACTATGCTTATATATGGTCTTGTAGGTTTGGCTCTTCTTCTTTTCTGCTTCCTTGAATGCAAGGAACGCGTGGTGATGCCTAAAAGCGAAACCGAGAATGTGAAGATTTCGGATCTGTGGGTGGAATTCGTGCGTAACAGGCCTTTGCGTATTCTTGCCTTTTTCTTCATTACAGCCTTTGCCATGATGGCTGTCGGCAATGCCGCCGGAGCGTACTACGTCACCTACAATGTAGGCGGAACGGCTGAAGAATTATCAATCTTTATGGGGCTTGGTTCTATTCCGGCTTTTATCTTCATGCCTTTAGTACCTTCTATCAAGAAAGCTGTAGGCAAGAGAGGGATGTTCAACATATTCTTGCTTATCGCCATTTTTGGCATGGCATTGCTCTATGCTGTGTCGGTAGTGCCTGCTCTGAAGAAGATGTGGCTGGTGTATGTAGCTCAGTTTGTAAAATCAACTGGCGTAATAGTTGCCACTGGTTATATGTGGGCTCTTGTACCTGAGGTGATAAGCTATGGGGAATATGTCAATGGTCGACGTATATCCGGTATCGTTAATGCGCTCACCGGCATTTTCTATAAGGCGGGAATGGCTCTTGGAGGTGTAGTGCCTGGAGCGGTGCTTGCTTTTGTTCATTTCGACAAGGATGCTATGGTGCAGACACCTGAAGCCTTGCAGGGAATCCTGTGGTTGGTGTGTGTGATTCCAGCTCTCCTGTTAGGCTTGGCGATGTGGATTATTTCAAAATATGAGCTCGATGATGCAACAATCGAAAAAATCAATAAAGAGATAGAAGCTCGACATAAATAATTCTCTTATTTTTTCATTAGCGCAGCCGTAGGTCTGCGCTATAATTTTTTTTATTATGAACAATAAAGTATTTGCCATCATGGCTTTTACCTTGCTGCCAGCTCTTTCCGTCAATGCCAAGGTGACATTGCCACAGATCATATCTGATGGAATGATTGTGCAGCGTGGACGCCCTGTGGTATTATGGGGCAATGCGGCCCCCGGCGAAATCATCACGGTAAGTGCAGTCAGGGACGGTAAAGGCAAGTCGTACAAAAAGGCAGAAGCCACAACATCTGCCGACAATGAGGGCCGTTGGCGTCTGGAACTGCCGGCGATGACTCCTGGTGCATCATACACTCTCTCAATAAATGAAATAACTGTCTCAAACGTAACCCCCGGAGATGTTTTCTTATGCTCCGGCCAGTCGAATATGGAATTACCGGTAAGACGCGTAACGGACATGTTTGCTGAAGAAATTGCGACATACTCTAATCCTGAGGTGAGAGAGTTTGCCGTACCTAACGACTTTGAATTTCATCATCCTCTTGAAGATGTAAAATCGACATCGTGGAAAGAAATATCTGCCGAAAATGTCATGAATTTTTCAGCTTTAGGATATTTTTTTGGGAAACAGCTGAATGAAATGACTGGGATTCCTGTTGGAATTATCAAGTCGTGCTGGGGCGGTACACCAATAGAGGCATGGATCAGTGAAGAAGGTCTCAATGATTACCCGCGGGCATTGAATGAGAAGCAAATATATGAAAGCGACTCCTATCGGGCAGATATTAAAAAGCTTGAAGGAGAGAACTACAAAAAATGGGAGTCAGTGATGAACAACAATGATCCGGGGTTGACTTCTGTAAAGAAATGGTATGCTCCTGATCTTGATGACAGTTCATGGACCGTAGTTGATCTTATGAGTACAGGGTGGGGCAATGATGGACTAAATCCTATTAATGGCTCTCATTGGTTCCGTAAGGATTTCTCCCTGCCTGCTAATGCCGCAGGAAAACCTGCGGTCATCAGAATGGGTTGCATTGTCGATGCCGATTCTGTGTATGTCAATGGAGTATTCGTTGGAAACATAACATATCAATATCCTCCACGGAAATATGATATTCCCGAAGGTGTACTGAAGCAGGGAAAAAATAATGTTACTGTACGATTGATAAGCCAGAATGGTGAACCTCATTTCGTTCCTGAAAAACCATACAAAGTGATTATTGGTGATGACGAAGTGAACCTTGAAGGAGATTGGAAATATCATTTGGGCGCACAGATGGTGCATGGTCCTGCCATGGAATTTTTCCACTATAAACCGGTAGTGCTGTACAATGCAATGATTAATCCTCTTGTCAACTATCCTATAGCCGGTGTTGTCTGGTATCAAGGTGAATCAAATGTAGAGAGGAGGAATGAGTATGCCTCTCTTCTGAAAACGATGATGAGCGATTGGCGTAGGGCTTTTGACGATGAAGATATGCCGTTTTATATAGTGGAGCTGGCTGATTTCCTGAGCCATGATGATGTAGGTGGCCGGGAGGCATGGTCGCAGATGAGGAAGATGCAGGCTGAGGCTGTTGAGTGTTCAGAGAATGCAACACTGATCAAAAACAGTGATTTAGGCGAATGGAACGATATTCATCCATTAGATAAGAAGACGCTCGGCAAGCGTGTGGCCGACTCAGTGTTCAAGGCGGTTACCAAGTGATATTTTTGAAATTAATATATATTAACACAATATGGACTCCATTTTGCTGTTATATATTTAGATATTAACAAACAATGAATATTATGAATTCAGACTTTAGAAATTTTGCAGTCAAGCACCTTGGAATGAATGGTCTTGCCCTTGACCAATACAGTTCTACGGTTTCTCCCGTAACTGCAAGTTACATTTCTCCCACCATCATAGAAGAGCGTCAGCTCAATGTAGCTCAGATGGATGTATTTTCCCGATTGATGATGGACCGCATCATCTTTCTTGGAACCCAGGTCGACGACTACACGGCAAATGTAATCCAAGCCCAATTGTTATATCTCGACTCCGCAGAACCAGGTAAAGATGTGTCGATATATATCAATTCACCCGGCGGATCGGTGTATGCCGGCTTAGGTATCTATGATACCATGCAGTATATTTCGAGTGATGTGTCGACAATTTGTACTGGTATGGCTGCTTCTATGGCAGCAGTGCTTCTTGTAGCGGGTACGAAGGGCAAGCGCTTTGCCCTTAAGCATTCACGTGTAATGATTCATCAACCCATGGGTGGTGCGCAAGGACAGGCAACCGACATGGAGATTACGGTTCGCGAAATTCAGAAGCTTAAGAAAGAGCTCTATACCATTATCGCTGACCATTCCGGTCAGCCTTTCGATAAAGTGTGGGCTGACAGCGACCGTGACTATTGGATGACGGCAAACGAAGCACAAGAATACGGAATGATTGATCAGGTGCTTGTGAAATCACAACACTAATGTTGACATTCGATAGAAAGAAAAAATCCACATCCTTAAGGATGCGGATTTTTTCTTTCTAAGCGAACAGTGCTCTGAAAGCTTCTTCTACCTTAGCTACTTCTACTATTTGAATAGAGAGTTTTGATGTATCGACACTTTTTAAATTATTTTTTGGAATAAGTATTTTTTTCATTCCTAATTTTTCAGCTTCCGAGATTCTTTGTTCGATACGTGTTACAGGACGTATCTCCCCGGAAAGTCCGACTTCTCCGGAAAAGCAAATGCCATGGTCGATGGTCATATCTACATTACTTGATAAAATGGCACATATCACTGAAAGATCAAGAGCCGGATCATTAACTTTTAATCCACCTGCGATATTTAAGAATACATCTTTTTGTCCAAGTTTGAAACCGACACGTTTTTCCAATACGGCAAGAAGCATATTTAATCTACGTCCGTCGAATCCCGTGACTGAGCGTTGCGGTGTGCCGTATGCAGCAGTACTCACAAGAGCCTGTACTTCGATTAGAAACGGGCGAAGGCCTTCTACTGTAACGCCAATTGCAGCTCCTGACAATTCTTCGCCGTTGTGCGTTAGAAGCATTTCTGACGGGTTGTTCACTTCTCTCAGTCCTCGTTGGCCCATTTCATAAATTCCGAGTTCAGATGTGTTTCCGAATCGGTTTTTTATTGCTCGTAGTATTCTGTACATATATTGGCTGTCTCCTTCGAACTGCAAAACAGCATCAACAATATGCTCGAGTACTTTAGGTCCTGCAAGAGTTCCTTCTTTGTTTATATGTCCAATCAGTATCACGGGGACTCCCGTCTCTTTTGCATACTTAAGTAGCTGGGCAGCGCACTCCCTTACTTGGCTCACACTACCGGCCGATGACTCAAGCGCGTCGCTCGCTATAGTCTGGATGGAGTCTACAACCAATATCCCGGGATTCACATCGTTTATGTGCTCGAAGATGTTGTCAAGTGAAGTCTCACATACAATGAAGCAGTTCTCACTTCCTCGTCCTATCCTGTCAGCTCTTAATTTTAGCTGAGTGGCACTCTCTTCACCAGATACATAAAGAATGGTTTTGGTCTTTATGGCAAGAAGATTTTGAAGCACTAAGGTCGATTTTCCGATACCGGGTTCTCCTCCGATCAGAACAAGCGATCCTTGAACGAGTCCACCTCCAAGCACTCTGTTTAGTTCCTGCGATGGCATTTTGATTCGGGGTTCGGAAAGAGCCTCAATATCAGAGATAGCCTGGGGCCGACTTTTTGTGGCGGAGGCTACGGGAGAGGGAGACCTTGATGTTTTTTGACGTACTTTCTCTTCAACCATAGTATTCCATTCTCCACAGGAGGGACAGCGCCCCGCCCATTTCAACGATTCAGCTCCACATGAGGAACAGAACCATATTGTTTTCTCTTTAATTTTTGCCATGATTTTTATTAGGTGATAATGCTAATAGGATAACTTATATCTGTTGTTGGGTGTGAAGTTACGAAAAATCTACGAACAACAAAAAGAGTCATGTGGATTTTCCACATGACTCTTTATAGATTTCTTAATAGTATCAGTCAATCTGAATGACTACATAATTCGATACGCCCCAGAATTCATCAGGATTAAGGATTCTCAACTCTTTTTCTCCGTTGAGTTCAACAATTTCATACGAATTGGACGGCTGATTGGATGAGACAACCTTAGCTTTTTTCGAGTGCAACTTTATCGTCTTGAGCGTGCGTTTGTCTCCTTGAACAAAATACGACTTGTCGAAATCGCCTTGCATGATTTTTGTCTTGCGTAGAAATCCGCTTTCTATAATGTTATGGTCTTTCAACTCCTTTTTACTTCCTATGGCATAGAAACATTCATTTGCTTTGTTGGCTTCCTGAATGGCTGCTTCGCGTGCTGCATTCCGTTCGTCTGTCACTGCCTGAACAGTGTTATGAAGGGAATCTACCTGACTGTCAAGGTCAGTGATCTTACGGTTTGCTGTCTCCAGACTTGCAGTCAGCATTTCAATCTGTGAGGTCTGGTCATCTATCTGCTTGCGCAAGCTTTCTATTGTTTCGAGCAATTTGTTACCGGATAGTTTAGAATCTTTCAGTTTTTTTTCGAGATCAGCAAGCCGTTGGCGCCTGTCAGCAAGAGTGCTCTTTATCGATGCAAGGCTATTGGTCAGATTGCTTCGAGTGCTGAGTTCTCCTCCGCCATTGATTGTAATAATTTTTTCAACTTCATTGATCTCATCAATGCCCGAAGACACTTCATTAACGAGTGCGAGCAATTCATCGCGTTCGTTGATGGCCGACTGCAGTTCCTCTCTGGTGGCCTCATTCAGAGCCTGCTGGTTGGCAAGTTCTTGCTGTGCCGCTTTTTCCTTACTGTTATCACATGATGTCAGTAGGGCGAGGGTAAGAAACCCGTAGATAAAAAATTTTTTCATTTCTGATGATATTTTATAGAAAAGTAGATATTTATAAAATGTCGGAGTCTTTATATTTGTTTTGGTGAATTTTAAAATTATCATCTTTTTTTCCACCAACCACTATAACAATTTCACCTTTAGCCGGTACTGCCGTGAAATGTTCATGGATCTCCTGTAGAGTACCCCTGACAGTTTCTTCATGTATTTTTGAAATTTCTCTTGATACTGATGCCGGCCTATCTCTGCCACAGGTCTCCATTAGTTGAACTAAAGTTTTTTCGAGACGAAGTGGAGATTCGTACAATATGAATGTACGGGGATCGTCGGCAAGAACTTTCAGACGTGACTGTCTTCCTTTCTTCTGCGGCAGAAAGCCTTCAAAAACAAATCTATCACATGGCAATCCAGAATTCACCAGTGCTGGAACGAAGGCCGTTGGACCGGGAAGAGTCACAACATCAATTCCTCTCTCTCTGGCCTCTCGTGTCAGCATGAAGCCCGGGTCTGAGATACCAGGAGTACCTGCATCCGAGACCAATGCTACACTTTCACCGCTTTCTATGCGGTCAAGTACTGAGATTGTCAGTGAATGTTCATTGAATTTGTGATAACTCATCATAGGAATGGGTATATCAAAATGCTTCATGATCACACCACTTGTACGAGTATCCTCGGCAAGAACCAATGCAACATCTTTCAAAGTCTCTATGGCACGAGGTGTCATATCTGAGAGATTTCCCACAGGAGTAGGGACTATGTACAATTTTCCGGACATCATATTTCTTCAAAATGGTTTTGCACTATGGCAAGGAAATCAGCCGTATCCTGATCTTCTGTATCGATGTCTATTATGCCGGAAAGATATGTGAGCGCGCTACCATAATCATCAAGGGACGACAACACCTCGAGAGTATTGTTGAAAACTTCTTTATCACCATCAAAAATGTGAAGTTGGAACCTGAATCTGTCATTGATGGTGAAAGCCTTGGACAGATTGCGGGCTTCTTTTCGTGATAGCATTTCATCAATGCGTATTTTGTCTTTTTGAGCGCTGGAAGGTCGGGGGACGTCTGCATTCTTATTTTCATTTCCTGTCTTCTCCTTGAGCACTATTGAATGAGATTCGGCTTCTGAACCATCTAACGATATGCTGTCTTGTTCATTCTCTCCGGAGGGAGTAGGCGCAGCAATAATTTTTTCTTCCGAAATGATTGATTCTTCAACATTAGTGAATGCCGAAGGCATGTCAGACTGGACTCGGATATTATCAATATTACTTCCTTTGGCTTTTGATGAATCGTCAGGTGCTATATTCTCTGACAAAGCGGTATTAATTTCTTCCGGATGTGCCAAATAGTCTACTATGTCTGAAAATTCCTTAGTCTTTTCATCCAGTATTCTCAGTGCTATTTCGTTGTCCCTGTTTGCGAGTACGAGAAGGGCACCTTCAATTTCTACATTAAGTCTTAATAAGTGATGAATAGTATCCATGATATTGTACCTTATTGGGTTAGAATGTTTTGATCAAAAAATTTTCAATGGATTTTCTCAGCGTTGAACGTTCACAGTAAAATCCATTTACAAGGATTACTACAACATGGGTTGGTTTGCAATTAGCATCGAGTTTATAGCCTGCATAGCACTGTACAGCACTCATACTCCCTGATTTGAGTGCAAGTTTTCCTTTCAGTGGTGTATCCTTCAGCAGGCTTTTTACGGTCCCTTCAACCCCGACTTTGGGAAAAAGTGCAGTGAACGCTTTAGAATACTCGCTTTTCGCCATCCATTCTAACACATCGCCTATGAAAATAGGTTGGAGCCTGTCGCCTCTTGCAAGTCCGCTGCCATCTATAATTTTGTTATAGTTAGTGTTGATTCCCCGGTCCTTCCAGATTTTGATTTCTTTATCCAGAGCTTTTTTTCTGGAATCACCGGGCGCAAGAAGGCGGAGCATACCTTCTGCATAAAGATTATGGCTTTCCACCAACATTGCGTTAAGAATCTCAGGAAGTTTAGGCGAGTAATGTGTCAGTAATAGTGTCTCGTTATTCGTTGGTATGGTCCGATTATCTATCGATATGCCGTTTTTATTTAATAAATCCTCAAGCTCGTTGGCAAAAACAGCAGCTGGATTATCCATTGTTGTACGGACTGTCCATTTAGGATTATCGGTGCGTACCCCTTCGACAATGAGAAAGTTGGAATTGATGCCCCTAATTAAATCGGTTGATTCTCCCTTCCTGACTTCCACAACCAGATCAGGATCAATTGGAGACATCTTCATAGTCGAGGGCCAAAGATTGAATGCATTGTCATTGAAATTGAATCCATAAAGTCCTGCTCCGTACGCCCACGCAACATCATCTATTTGCCATTGTGGTATACAGCCCGATTCAGAAAGATGTTCATTTATCAATATTTCACCATTTATTTGCCGTATACCTTTTTCATTTAGGGCATTCACAATTTCTTTGGAAAAACGTGTGGTCCTATCTTTGAACAATTCGCTGTCGATAGTTGGATCTGCAATGCCCTCTACAATTAGATTGCCCTGACACACTCCATTTTCTATATGCCCTGACAGATACACTTTTGTGGCAAAGCGAAAATCCGATTCAATCGAGGAGAAAACCGTAGCAGCTGTTATTGATTTCATAACACTTGCCGGAATCAACGCTTTCGATGCATCGTTTTGGGACACGATTTCACCTGTTCGTAGGTCTTTCACATATATGCCAACGGAAGAAGCTTCTTCTCCGGGAAAACCTAAGGATATCTGGGCGGATGCCGACAAGCTGAAGAGTAGGGTGGATATAAGAAATATTATACTTTTCATAGTGTCTTTAGTTTGTAAAGTCTAATGTTCTATATAAGATGGTCTTTTATTTTCTGTCCATCTGTATAAGGCTTTTATTCTCGCATTTTAGTATTCGACCGGGGAATGCGCTTATCAAGGAATGATTATGAGTGGCTATCACTACAGAGGTCCCCGTACGAGAGATTTCATGAAGAAGACCGATAACATGATCTCCAGCCTCAGTATCAAGGTTACCGGTGGGTTCATCTGCAAGAATAATATCAGGATGATTCAGCAAAGCTCTGGCAATCACTATTCTTTGTTGCTCTCCACCAGATAGTTCATGAGGCATTTTATATGACTTGTTATCCATGCCAACCGATGATAGCACTATTTCAATACGTTCATTAATATCAACCTTATTTTTCCAACCGGTAGCCTTAAGCACAAACTCCAGGTTAGAATAGATACTGCGATCCATAAGCAACTGGAAATCTTGAAACACAAAGCCTATGCGTCGACGAAGGAATGGTATGTCACGTGCCTTCAGGCGGTTGAGATCGTAGTCCAATACGGTGGCCTCTCCGGATCCTATAGGTAAATCGGCATATATTGATTTAAGAAGAGTGCTTTTTCCTGATCCAACTTTTCCAATTAGATATATGTATTCGCCTTTATTAATGGTAAAACTGATATCTTTAAGTACTTCAAACTCTTTCCGACGTAGTGATACAGATTGATATCTGATAATGTCTGACATATATTATATATAATTATGTATGAATATGGGGTTACATGTTTTGATTTGCAAAGTTAATGTTTTTACAAATAAACTGAAATAAGAAAAGTTCTTTTATTCTATTTTGATATACGATTTCTCTGTAAAGAAGAAATAAAGATCTCATAGGGGATAAAAATTGATGATTCGCCACATTCTATTTAACATAATACCGATTATTCTTTGCAAATGAACACAGGATTGAATGTGACGAGAATTTAATATTCTCAGAGAAACTATTAGTGGAATATTGAAAATTCAATTCTCAAAGAGAAAACAAAAGCTCGGAGACAAAAAAGCCACACCAGAGGATGTGATGAAACTCCGATAAGACAGGATTTGAGTGCTTACTTACCTTTGTAATCCGCCTGGCCATTAAAGGCAATATTTCCGAAGAAATATTTGGGGCCCGCCATCGGTAAGGAAGCTTGTCTCGGAATTGGATAAAAAAATGAAGAGTTTCCCAATCCACTCTGATGTGGCGATATCTTTATTAAATGTTATTATCTTCCGCTTTTGCGGTTCGACACTCTTGTCTTTTTATTTTTAAATTATAACACAAAGTTACGACATAAAGTTTGATAAACCAAATTTTTTTCGCTGCTAAGCCTTTAATTCATTTCTCAAAAGTAGATGAATTAAATTATATTTTTAAAACAAAAATTTTGAAACTGTGTTAATTATTAAAAAGGCAGACGATCAATATCATGTCGCGATACAAGATATTTCTGCATTATATATTACAAATGTAAAACAGCTCTCTGACACAAGATGTGATTTACAATCATGAACAAGAAACCCATTCCGGAACATGAAAATGTGCAGCGCATCAAAAGAACGATCGCAAACACCATCGAATGGGCAAATTCGTGAGCTCGAATAATCCGTAAATCGAAAATCGCTCACCAAAGCTCGCGCCATACAAGCCGCCAAATCCATAAACCATACCGGTTATATGTAGAATACATAATTTAACTTTGCATATAATAGCGTAAATTCAAATAACTTACATACTTTTATTAAAGTATTGCTTTAATCTATTCTTTAAGAGGCCACTTACCCAAGGAAACGCCAGAAAAGCCCTTGTTTACAAGACCAAACTCCCCTGCCCCGATGCTTTTCCAAACGCAAACCCCGGTATTCACAATCGCAAAACTATTTACAATTACAATTGTAAATACAGGCATTAACGATTGTAATTTTACATTTTTGAATTAAAAATTTGGAATTACAAATATAAATGATTACATTTGCAAAGTTTTTCATTTTTATTCGTAAAACGTCTTTATTTGTTATGAGCATAGTTGATCGTCTCAAGAGATACATGGATTTTATTGGTTTGGCAAGTACCCAATTTGCCGATGTTGCCAACATCCCCCGTCCTACAATTTCTCAGATCTTGAACGGACGAAACAGGAAAATAAGCAATGAAGTCATAGAGAAATTACATATAGGATTTCCAAAGCTTAATATTATGTGGCTGCTTTTTGGAGATGGGGATATGGAGCTGAGATCTGAAAATCGCACAACAGATCCTCAAGCACCATGGAATTCGCACATTCCTCCTACACAGCCGTCAGGTGCCCCACAATTTTCTTCACAAGCTCCATCTGCTTTCAGCTCCAGCACTACAATGCAAACAAGCACAATCGATGATTTCGTGAATGACACAATTCGCCAAAAGAAGATATTTGAGGAGAATAATCTTGCGCAAAGCACCCAGGCCGCTATGGCTTCATTGAAATCCTCAGATAAAAAAATAAGATATATAATGGTATTTTTTAACGATAACAGTTTCGAGGTGCTCTCGCCAATGTAATTATACTGGCAACTGTAATACTGAGCACTGCAGTGCTTCCACGTCCATTATAATTCAAACGGTTCTTCTCTTACGTCGACCTCTTCAATTTGTGCCTGTGGCATGATATTGGCTTTTACCATCCACTTATTCCTATAGAACGTAAAAAGAAAGGCAATCCCCCTTATGCATAATTCAATGCACATTGCAAGCCAAACGCCATTCAATCCCAGTACCGGAGCCAAGAGAGCGGCCAAGGACAATCTCACAGCCCATATTGATCCAAGATTTATGCACGCGGGCACAAGTGTATAGCCGGCTCCAACCATCACTCCATACGTAACTATTGATGCAGCGAACATTGGTTCAGCAAAGGCCTCTATCCTCAACGCTTCCGCACCCATTTCACGTACAATCAAGTCGGGAGTGAACATACTCATCATCAGTGGCGCTACAAGCCACATGATTATTCCCATTACAGTCATGACCGCAATGCCCATCGAGATTGTGATTTTTCCGAAACTATGGGCGAGATCTTTTCTGTTTGCACCAAGGCTCTGTCCTACCAAAGTGGTGGCAGCATCGGATATTCCGTATCCAGGCATATAGCAAAGGCTTTCTGCGGTAATCCCAAATGAGTTGGCTGCAATGGCAGCGGTGCCAAGTGGCGCAACGATTATTGTTGAGATAATCTGTGCCCCACACATCATAACCCGTTCTGCCGCTAT
The DNA here is from genome assembly GCA_964480085.1 of uncultured Bacteroides sp. Taxonomy (GTDB): domain Bacteria; phylum Bacteroidota; class Bacteroidia; order Bacteroidales; family Muribaculaceae; genus CAG-873. Next base: position 16,594 of record CAYZPI010000069.1, read on the forward strand.
CGGAGCACTTATGGTAAACGCTCGTTTAAGCGTGTCTTTTGTAAGAAAGAGACGGAATTTTCTACCTACGAAATTCAGCTGTGGTGATTTACGCAACATGAACCAAAGAAGAACACATCCAGTTACAATCTGTGCCAAGGCAGTTCCTAAGGCTGCTCCCCCTACTCCCAGACCTGCTCCCGGAACATCTATTCCTATTAGCTGGCGACTGTCAAAAATTAAGAAAAAATTGAATATCACATCCAACACGCACATCAGGATATTAAGCATGCCAGGTACAATCATATTTCCTGAGCTACGTAGCATCGAACTCGAAAGAAATGTCATATAACAGAAAGGGAGCGACAGCATCACGATAAAGAAATAATCAGTCGCCCCTCCCACAATTTCCGAATCGCCACCAAGCCATACAGGCAAAGGACGGCTAATAATTACGCCTATTACAAGAAGCATAAATCCCAGAAGGAAAACAGCAAGAAGCGATTGCTGAAGCACATTCCTGGCCTCATCGCTGCGATTGGCTCCAAGCAGATGTGCCACCTGGACGAAGAATCCAGTAGATAACGCGCCTCCCATTCCCCAGAACAGCCATGTTGTGGTTGCTACAAGCCCAATCGAGGCTGAAGCATTCGCTCCAAGGCTACCCACCATTGCTGCATCTATACATTCCATTAGTATCGATGACAGTTGGGCCATGATCGATGGCCAACTCAGTGATATAACAAGACTAAGTCTCTCTCTCAGCGATAATGATTTCCCGGAATGAAACATTGCCGAGACTTGTGCAGACATATCTTTTCCCATCATTCAGTGATGATCTTATGGTTAGGGGTCAATAACAATAACAATGTCGATAATTAACTCCCATATTTTGCTATTAAGTGATGACTCACCCTGATCTTTAAAATCATTGATCCCAGAACGAGGGCATTTATCTCCATAATTATTGAATTTAATCCCTTTCATATTAAGATTGAATATGCAAAGTTACTAATATTTATATTCAAGTCAAACTTTTTGCATATACATATTTTTGGGAATATTTCAATAAAAATCCTTTCTGGCAGTCCAATCTTTTTAATCACGACGCCAAAGCATAGATATCACAAACCTTCATCCCAATGACGGAAACTGTGAATCACAAAAAAAAGAGGCTGTGTCAAAATAGGCGCAGCCTCTTTTTTATGGCGTTGAGGTTTCTA
>CAYZPI010000070.1:0-17576 GCA_964480085.1 uncultured Bacteroides sp.
CTGATTTTGACATCCATGGCACCATCCGGCCTGTCCTTTCCATCGGTCACGCAGCACAGGTACCCCCCACCCCCGGCTCCGGCCATCTTCCAGGCAAGTACGTAGGGCCTCACCCTTTCAATCTCCTCTGCCACGCCAGGCTGCATCATTGCGGGAAACATCGCAACCTGGGCCTCGAACGAATCACGGAACGCCTCCGCGAACGCCTCCAGATCCATCGCCATGATGGCGTCCCAGCACCACGCCGCCGCACCGGTGAGACGTCCCACCTTCTCCGGCGTGATGTCCTTTCCCTCAACCACCGAGCAGCCGGGACGGCGGGGGAACATCGGCACGAGGCACAGATGCCGCTCAAGCCAGGACAGCACGGCCTCGTCGTGGCACGAATCTATCCGTTCGGGCCAGTAACGGTTGTCGTAATAATGACGGTTGAGGCCCGACATGCAGATGCCGATGGCGTCCTGCGCCCCGGAGACATGCCCCTTGTTCTCGGGGTCGTTCTCGAAGCAGAACAGCAGCCGCGCCATCAGCTCCTCGTTGTAGGCCGGAAGCCCGTAAGGCCAGATCTTTTTTGCTGCGTTGCGCGTCGAGGTCGACATGCCGCCCCGTTCCATGAACCCGTGCGTGGGCTCGATCGAGGCCGTTATCGCCCAGCCCGCGCCGTACCGCGACACGTAAGGCTGGTCGATCCACGTGCCCGCTATGTCAATGCGGTAAGGCAGGAGGCATTTCCTGCCTTCACGTCCCGAATCCTGCCCGAGCACAACATATCCGATGCCCCGTTCCTCACAGATACGTCTTTTGTCACCGCTGTCACCGTCGGCATTGACCACGAATATGTCGGGCCTCACCATGTCCAGGGTCTCCACGAAATCAAGCATACCCGACCCGGGATTGACGAAGGCATCCTTGACGTAGCGCACCGACCTGACCATATACAGCCTCTCCCTCTCCGAGCCGACGGGCTTCCTTCCCTTCAGCTCCCCGAAGGTCCTGTCAGAACCCACCCCCACATAAAGGTCGCCATAACCGGCGGCCTCCTTGAAAAAAGCCACATGCCCGCTGTTGAGCATGTCGAAAAAGCCGCTGACAAAGACCTTTGGCGCCTCGCGCAGTATCGAAGCCCCGCTCACTTGACTATGCCTTTTTCGAGGAATTCCTCCAGGTTGGTGCGGACGTGCTCGCCGGCGCGCTCCACGGCCACCTTCGCCATGTCGGCGTCCACCATCAGGTTGACCAGCTCCTCGAAGCTCGTCTTCTTCGTCGGGTCCCAGCCAAGCTTGCGCTTCGCCTTGGCCGGATCGCCCCACAGGTTCACCACGTCCGTCGGACGGTAGAAGTCAGGCGATACCTCGATCACCACCCTGCCCGTGGCCTTGTCGACGCCCTTCTCGTCGACGCCCTCGCCGGTGAACTCCAGCTCGATGCCCGCCCGGCGGAAAGCGTAGAGGCAGAACTCCCTCACCGAATGCTGCTCGCCAGTGGCGATCACGTAGTCCTCAGGCTCCGGCTGCTGCAGGATGAGCCACATGCACTCCACATAGTCCTTGGCGTAGCCCCAGTCGCGAAGCGAGTCGAGGTTGCCTAAGAAGAGTTTATCCTGCTTGCCCTGCGCTATGCGCGCGGCGGCAAGGGTGATCTTGCGTGTCACGAACGTCTCGCCGCGACGCTCGCTCTCGTGGTTGAACAGGATGCCCGAGCACGCGAACATGCCGTAGGCCTCGCGGTACTCCTTCACTATCCAGAACCCGTAGAGCTTCGCCACGGCATAGGGGCTGTAGGGATGGAACGGCGTGTCCTCGTTCTGGGGAACCTCCTCCACCTTGCCGTACAGCTCCGATGTCGATGCCTGATAGAAGCGGCAAGTGTCGGCCAGACCGCACTGGCGTATGCCCTCCAGCAGGCGCAGCACGCCCGTGGCGTCCACGTCCGCCGTGAACTCCGGCGAGTCGAAGCTCACCTGCACGTGGCTCTGAGCCGCCAGGTTGTATACCTCATCCGGCCTAACCTTGTTAAGCACCTGGATTATCGACATCGAGTCGCCCAGGTCCGCATAATGCAGATGGAAATGCGGCCTACCCTCAAGATGCGCGATACGCTCGCGGAAATCCACCGACGAGCGCCTGATCGTGCCGTGCACGTCATACCCCTTCTCCAGAAGCAACTCGGCCAGGAACGACCCGTCCTGACCCGTAATACCCGTAATTAATGCTTTCTTCATAATATCCCGTTAAATATAGTTAACATGTGCACCAAATTGGTAGATTAATAGTTATATTTGTAGATTATCCGGCAGTAATGCACTTGTGATGGTAAACATAATATTTGATAATTAACCTAATCGATAATCCAAATGGAAGTAGTAAGTGCAAGAGAATTCAGGGCGAATCAAACCGCAGTTCTGAGCAAGGCACTCAGGGGGGAATCTGTCTTGCTCACATCACGAATCGGGATGTTCAAGATAGTCCCGATCACAGAAGAAGACTCATTGACAACGCGTATAGCCCACAGCCTGGAGGAGGTAAAACTCATCAGGGAAGGAAAAACAAAAGGATACACCGTAGACGAACTGCTCGATGAACTTTGAAATTAAAGCTACAGAAGAGTTCCGTAAGAGCCTGAAAAGTCTCTCCAAGCGCCACCGCTCGCTGAGATATGATTTTGAAGAGTTCACCAAGTCATTGCGCGACAATCCCTTTCAAGGCGATGAGCTGTTTCCCGGACTCAGGAAAATCCGTATGGCTATATCATCCAAAGGGCGTGGGAAATCCGGGGGTGCGAGAGTGATAACATATACTTTTGTTGAAACCGAGGCTGGAGGCTGGATCTATCTGCTCGACATCTACGACAAGTCCGACTACTCCACAGTAGATATTGCCGTCTTGCAAAGAATTATAAAGAACCTTGGATTGACATAATCGCATAAAACTGGAGTTGCGGCCTACCCTCAAGATACGCGATGCGCTCGCGGAAATCCACCGACGAGCGCCTGATCGTGCCGTGTACGTCATACCCTTATCCAAATGTTACAAATTATCCTATACATTTATCTTTGGATAAACCTACAAGCTTCTCAACCAAATCAATTGCAGCCCCCACAGCCACATCCATGTTATAATATTCCCATTCTGCGAATCTACCTAACAAGAATAACCCATAGGCATTAAGTTTGGATTTTATATCAGATACCATCCCTCTTGTATCCGAATCTTGAATAGGATAGGTATATTTCTCATAATTATGAGTTATATATCTTGGAGAAAAAGGCATTTTTCCTAAATTAGATAATATTTCATCCTTCGAAATGAAATCGGTGAACTCCACTGTTGCGGTAATTTTTCCATCAGCTTCCGCATTATTATTTGCAGAAAAATTACCTGTACATATAATCCTATGAGAATCATGAGCTCTGCTCGGCTGGTATATCCAACTATACTTATTTCTATCAATTTCACAGAACACAGAAGTCGTGCCATGGGCTTTCAACCCATTGATAGCTTCTATTTGCATAGGACTCAAAACATCTCCCTTTATGAGTTCAGGTAGTTGTTTGATATTACCGCAAAAAATCACGACATCAAATATTGAGCCATCTACATTCCATTTACCATCCGAATACACAATTTCGTTTATTTTTTTTTCATATTTAATATTGAGACCTTTTGCTAATCTATCTGCAATGAATTGGCTTCCATTCTTTCGAGGATAATAAAATCTACTATGGACAAAGTTTTTCTCTTCAACATGATGAATATTATTGAAAATAATTTCTTGTACAGTTGGCATCGGAAGTTTACCTTCAAGCCACGAAAGAGGCACCTGTGAGAGGTCTGTTCTCCATACCTTATAATTATAAGGTTGAAAATATAAATCATATAGAGTTTTCCCAAATCTTCCTTTTAGAAAATCTTCAAAATTTTCAGGTTCTTTTCCTCCTTGTTTCGCCATCTCTACCAAATCATGAGTAACTGATTCAATAATTCCCTCATCCATTTGATATACATGATTTTCAATTGGATAACTTACGATTCGTCCATCCTCCATAACCACGGATGCATTTCTGTCACTTTTAACAAACTCATATTCTTTGTCGAACATTGACCAAAAGAATTCCAGAACATCCTGTCTTTTAGAATTGAACACATGCCCACCTGTTCTGTGAAAGAGACTACCCTCTACAGAATCACACTTTATCAACCCCCCAGGGCGTGTATCAGCCTCATATATAATCACCTCAAAACCTTCATTTTTAAGGAGCCTACCTATTGAAAGTCCTGAAATTCCAGCTCCTATAACAGCTACTTTTTTCATTTCCATTGCGACAATTTTATTGGATGAAGAAATAGCGTTTCCTTATCATACAATCTCATCAACTCATCCAGATTCCCATTATATTTATCCATTACTTCCTTTTTTCTCTTTCCCCATAATGTTCCACTTTTCATCTTAATGTCTTTACTATGTTGTATTTTTTTTGCTGAAAGAACCATTGCCGTCGGGATAGCCATTTCAACAAACAATTCTGATGCGGCAAAAGCACCACAATATTTACAAAAATCATCCATCACATCAGAAGTAACAACAAATATGTCACTATAACCTCCTACCAAAGGATATGACAGCTTGGATTTTGCTAATATTTGAATGGTTTGATGAATCATTCCATATCTCAAAGGACTCAAGGCCACCCTAAAGGGAAGCTTATACGTAGGAATATCAAAATTATTAAATTTTTCAATCGCCGTATCTTTAGGAGGTAATATATTCATTATTTCCACACCTTTTTTTTTAGGATTATATCTGACTCCCTTTATTAAATGCTTCCAAAATCTATTGTTTTTTTGTAGTATTAGGAAATCATCTATAAAACACGCATCTTTATCTATCCCTGTCACATCCCACAGGTTATCCTCATTTATCTTCGGATTAATGACCATATCATCTGCAACCGCAAAAAAATGGGTAAATCCTTTTCCTCTTAGATGAGTATATGCCTGTGCAACATAGCCGGAGAAATAATAAGATGATTCATACACCGGTAGAACATTCTCCTCTTTACCATCATAAAAAGGCATTACATGAAAAATATGCGAGAATTTTTCTCTATATAGGTCATTGATACGAGGGATATTTTTGTCGTACCTATGGTTATATATAACTAACAATGCAACTTTTGTTTCCATGATTATTTTTCTTACGTCCTGTGTTACTCGCTTACAAATTGGATATCATCAGTACGGGGATGCACGAACTCGAATTCAAGAGTGCGGGCAAGACCCTCGTCCAGCGTGAACGGTGGAACGAAGCCAGATGAATGAGCTTTTTTCGCGTCAAACTCCGTTGTAGCGCAGAACTTTTTCACGCGAACCGACGAAACGGTAAGTTTTTTACCTGTAATTTTTGCCAATAGGTCAAAACAATAGCCGCCGGTCATGCCTATCCAGTAAGGGAAATGCGTGGCAGGGATATGCTTGTTGAGCACTTTGCTGACATGGGCCACAAGCTGATTCATGTTGTTGTCTGGCTTGTCAATATAGTTGAACACATTGTAGCCGGATGTCACATTGTCGATCATGAACTTCACGAAAGCCACGATATTGCCCACGTAGGCCATCGACTTCTTATTCTCACCTTTGCCCACCATCAGGAACTTGCCCGAAGAGATCTGTTTCAGCAGATTGTAGACATTGCCACGGTTGCGCTCACCAAAGATAACAGTTGGACGGATTATATCGATGTTCCAGTCGGGATGCGACTCGTACCACTTCTGCAACACCTGTTCAGCCTGCCATTTTGACTTTCCGTAATGGTTGAACGGATCGGCGGGATGGTTCTCGTCTGGGTTCTTCTTGTTCAAACCATAAACCGCCACCGAAGAAAAGAAGATGATTCGCTTGATGCCATTCTTCTCCATAGCCTTCAGCGTCACCTCCATACCGACTACGTTGGTATCATAATAAAGCGACACCGGCGATACATCATCGCGATGCTGGGCAGCGAGCAGAATTACGATATCGGCACCCTTCAGTTCACGGTCCATCTGCTCCTGATCGCGCACATCGCCGATGGTGGTTATGTCATTGAAAAAATGACTTGGCAGCAAGTCGATATTCTTGCACTCATATTTAGAAGGCTCCTGACGCAACAGGTCAATAAGCCGAGTGCCAACGAACCCGCTGGCACCAATCATCGCAACTTTCATATTTTTAGATGGTATCTAATATTTTCTTTTCAATTTCTCCCTTTGTATAGTGTAGTCTTGCTAATGCGGCTGAATTATGTCCATATACTTTAATTGATTCTTCGTATGCATCTCTCTTGAGGGATTTAAGGAACATCACAAGTTCGTCATTGTTTGCCCCATAAACAAATCCAAGAGAATTATCCTCTACCACACGTCCGATCTCACTTCGTCTGTCGCCTATGAACAGAATAGGTTTTCCGGCCGCCATTATATTATAACTTTTAGATGGGACACCGAGTCCATACATATTGTCACTAAGAGAAATAAGCGCAATGTCACAAGAACTTAATACTGAATTCTGATCTTCACGGCGATAAGGACCTTTTATTATGACATTATTAAGACTACGTTCCTTTATATATTCCTCTATCTTAGCTTGAAAAGCTCCCTTTCCCCATATTTCAAAAACAATATCAGGATTGTCTGCCTTCTCAACAGACTTAATAAACTCCATTAAGCCTTGTACTCTTCCAATATTTCCGGCGTACTGGATAACAATCGGGCCCTTCGCTTCATCCGGAATATTAGGATGTATATAGTCTTCTGCCCAATTTTCTATTATGTCTATTTTGCCTCCATCTTTACCTATCTTGGATTGAACAACCTCTTTCATGTCTCGTCCAAGAACAATAAGATGATCCGCACTTCGATATCCTTTATCAAAAATTTTCTTAATTATCTTATATGGAAACGAGGATGTTCTTAACATACCGGCGGCCACTACATTCTCCGGGAATATATCATGTACAAGCAAGGTATAATCAAAATTCCTTAGCTTGTTCACAATACCTATGAATAGAGGCATTGTGACAGGATTGGTGACAACAAGTACACGATCTGACCTACGGCACCGCTTGAACGCCCTGAATGCGAGAGACATTCCGACATACATAAATTTAAGGATACGGGAGATTGTCTTATCTTTGTTCAACTTTGTAATTCCGGTTCTCTCTATCCGGACATCATATCCCTCTAAAATTTCAGGACTATCACTCGTTGCACAAATAACCTTGACCTCGTATTTCCTGCTCAGGATCTTAGCATATTCCGTCAGGATATATGCTGTAGCATCCTCATTAGGATAAAACAGCTCCGTTATAATCCAGAGAGTCGGTTTTGTCATACCTTCTATTTCTTCCCTACGTGATTATATCAATCTATTTACGCCATACCATTTTGTTGACGACACCTGTATACGACTGGATGAGGCGCACGACCTTGTCGCTCACGTTCTCATCAACATAGTCGGGTACAGGGATGCCGTAATGACCGTCACGAATCAAACCGACCGCCGTATCGACCGCCTGCAGCAGGGATTTCTCATCGATTCCGGCAAGGACAAAATCGCCCTTGTCGAGGGCCTCGGGACGCTCGGTGGATGTGCGGATGCACACAGCCGGAAATGGATGACCTATGCTTGTGAAGAAACTGCTTTCCTCAGGAAGTGTCCCACTGTCACTTACCACGGCGAAAGCATTCATCTGAAGGCAGTTGTAATCATGAAAGCCAAGAGGCTCATGTTGTATCACCCGAGGATCGAGAACGAATCCCGACTGCTCCAGACGCTTGCGGCTGCGAGGATGGCAGCTGTAGAGAATAGGCATGTCATATTTCTCGGCCATACGGTTGATGGCGTTGAACAGCGACAGGAAATTCTTCTCTGTATCGATGTTCTCCTCACGATGTGCCGAGAGCAGGATGTATTTCCCTTTTTCAAGACCAAGACGCTCATGTATGTCGCTCGCCTCTATCTCGGCAAGGTTGGCATGAAGCACCTCCGCCATCGGAGAGCCCGTGACATAGACGCGCTCCTTGGGCAGACCGCACTCATGAAGGTACTTGCGGGCATGTTCGGAATATGCGAGGTTCACGTCGGAGATTATATCCACTATCCTGCGGTTGGTCTCCTCGGGCAGACATTCGTCCTTGCAGCGGTTGCCGGCCTCCATGTGGAAGATAGGGATATGAAGACGCTTGGCGCCGATCACCGACAGACATGAATTCGTGTCTCCAAGTACAAGCACGGCATCGGGCTTGATCTCTGCCATCAGCCGATAGCTTGATGCGATGATGTTGCCCATTGTCTCGCCCAGATCCCTGCCTACAGCATCGAGATACACATCCGGGTCCTTCAATTTCAGGTCCTTGAAGAAAACGCCGTTGAGATTGTAGTCGTAATTCTGTCCTGTGTGTGCCAGGATAGTGTCGAAATATTTACGGCACCTGTTGATTACAGCAGCAAGACGGATAATCTCCGGGCGGGTGCCCACTATTATGAGCAATTTAAGCTTGCCGTTGTCGGCAAACCTTATATCTTTATAATCAGTTTTCATTGTTCTGGAAATTTTCAGACAGGGTCGAAGAATGTATCGGGGTGAGCCGGATCAAAGGTTTCGTTGCAGTACATGACTGTAACGAGGTCTTCGGTGTCGGAGAGGTTGATGATGTTGTGTGTGTAGCCTGGCAGCATTATCACAGACTGGATCCTGTCGCCATTGACTTCGTAATTCAGCACCTCGTCGGTTCCCTCCTTGCGCATCTGTATCAGTCCATGGCCCTTGACGACAATGAACTGCTCCCATTTGGTGTTGTGCCAGTGCTGACCTTTTGTGATTCCGGGCTTGGAGATGTTTATGCTCACCTGTCCGCATTTGGGAGTATGGACAAGTTCAGTGAAACTTCCGCGGTCATCGCAGTTCATCTTCAGGTCAAATACAGCCTTTTCTTTGGGTAGATACGAGAGATATGTCGAGAACAGCCGTTTTGCAAAACTGTCCGCCGGCATCTCAGGTATCATCAGGGTCTTTGGCATCTCGGCGAACTGATGCAGCAGATCTACAATCTCGCCGAGCGTAACATGAAATGTTGTCGGCACAGCGCAGTACCGGCCATCCGCTTTCAGAACGGCCTCCACGCCGTCGAACTCACAATGATGCTCCTGCCCCCGCAGGGCGAGGATCATCTCATCTACAAGATCGTCGATGTAGAGCAGTTCAAGTTCTACACTTGGATCATTGACCTGTATCGGCAGGTCATTGGCGATGTTGTTGCAGAATGTGGCTACAGCGGAATTGTAATTTGGCCTACACCATTTTCCGAAAAGATTGGGGAAGCGGTACACGAGCACCTTCGCACCAGTCTCCTTTGCATAGCTGAAGAACAGGTCCTCCCCCGCCTTCTTGCTCTCTCCGTATGGGTGTCCGGCATACCGGCCTATCAACGTTGCCTGAATCGAACTGCTAAGCATAACCGGGCATGTGTTGCCATGCTTTTTCAGCGTGTCAAGCAGAATCGAGGCAAACCCGAAATTGCCTTTCCTGAAATCCTCCGGATTGTCGGGGCGGTTCACCCCTGCGAGATTGAATACGAAATCGGCTTCCCTGCAGTACCGGTCAAGTTCCTCTAAATTTGAGTCGATGTCGTATTCAAACACCTCGTCAATACCGACAGGACAATTCCTGACTTTTCCGTCCCTGACATTATTAAGTTGGGCACACAGGTTTTTTCCTACGAAACCCTTTGCACCCGTTACAAGTATTTTCATTATTAGAGAATGTCTTCTTGCGTTAGAGGCTCGTATGCTCCGTCCTTAGCCTCGAATATCACTGTTCCAGATTCAAGTGAGACGATTTTGTGCCAACGTCCTTTTTCAATGTTGACTCCACAACACCCAGAGTCTGGCTTCATAATCACATGTTCTGTCTCCTGTCCGTTTTCATCATAGAAAATTTCCTCGGCTGAGCCACAGAGCACAATGCACGTTTCCGATGAATTCCGGTGACGGTGTACCGGCAGTTCTGTTCCGGGCTCTATGGCGTTGAGCATACGCTGCGAACTGTCCTCCGACGAATTGCGCATATCGAAATTCATCCTCAACCTAGCAGACTTCTGCGCCATTCCGCAGATATCATCAAAAAGATCAGCGCCAATCCTCATGTCATCATAAAATTTAAGCCTCCCCTCAAGGGGTGGTACGGCGGGGGATTACTACTCGCTCCGAATCTCCTTGGCCTTGGCACGTTCCTGTAGCCCGAGATCTTCACGGATGAAGCGGAGCTTCAAAAGCAGGTCTTTCATCCCTTCTACGTTGAGGCGTTCAGTATTGTGACTGTTGTATGTCTCTACTTTCGATGCCTTGTCGCTCCCCTCGCTGAAGAACTTGTCATAGTTAAGGTCGCGGTTGTCGCAGGGTATGCGGTAGTAATGCCCCATATCCTCAGCCTTTGCCATCTCCTCGCGTGTGACGAGAGTCTCATACAGTTTCTCACCGTGGCGTGTGCCTATCACCTTCACCTCCGTGTCAAGATACTTCGGGTAGATCTTAGAGTAAGTCTCCTTAAGGGCCTCGGCGAGGACATCAAGGGTGGCAGCCGGTGCCTTCTGCACGAAAAGATCTCCATTGTGACCGTGCGTGAAAGCGTAGATTACCAAGTCCACGGCATCATCGAGCGTCATCATGAAGCGTGTCATATTCGGATCGGTGATGGTTATGGGTTTACCTTCCATCATCTGCTCCACCCAGAGGGGAATCACCGAGCCACGACTTGCCATCACATTGCCGTAGCGTGTGCAGCAGATTGTGGTCTTGGCACCTTCGCCCAATTGCCTGCCCTTGGCAATCGCCACCTTCTCCATCATGGCCTTTGAGATACCCATGGCGTTGATGGGATAGGCAGCCTTGTCAGTAGACAGAACTACCACATTCTTCACACCATGGGCAATGGCAGAGTCGAGCACATTATTAGTACCCTCCACATTTGTCTCTACAGCCTGCATGGGGAAGAACTCACAGCTCGGTACCTGCTTGAGAGCTGCAGCCGAAAACACATAGTCCACACCAGCCATCACGCCATCGACGGAAGCGCGGTCGCGCACATCGCCGATATAGAACTTCACCTTGGGATTCTGCAGATGATGACGCATGTCATCCTGCTTCTTCTCATCGCGCGAGAAAATGCGTATCTCCTTGATATCACTGTCGAGGAAACGACGAAGCACGGCGTTCCCGAACGATCCAGTACCACCAGTGATCAAGAGTACCTTGTCCTTAAATACTGACATAAATCTTTAATGTAAATTTTTAATGAAATTCATAATTCTTGAAGCTTGGACAGGAGCGGTCTTATTTTTTCTAATAAATTCAGACGCCTGCTGCCCAAGTTTCTTTCTTTCCAGTTCAGATATATTGAAAATTTCAATAATTTTATCTCTTATACCTATCGGGGTTTCTGATTCAATAAAATATAGATATTTGTAATACTCTTCAGGTAGGCTTTTAAGTTTTGTCATTAAAACTGGTGTTCCCGAAGCCATATATTCAATTGTTTTTGAAGGAAAAGAATACATTGTGTACTCATCGTTACTCGGTCTTGGATTTACCAAAAGTGATACCTGAGATTGAAGCTCTAAGACCTTTGAATGCTCTAATTTCCCAAGGAATATGATACGGGGGTCATTTGATGCACGTTGTTTAATCATATCAACTTCACTTCCATAACCACATAAATATAGCCTAAAATCCTTGTCCTTAATTAAGTCGAAAGCATCCAATAAATCAATAATACCATATTTAGCCTCAAACGCACCGGAATACAAAATTGATTTATTTAGAATCTTTGAAAATGTATTTATATTGATAGGATTTGAATAAATCCCTTCCAGTTGCAAATACGGTAAATTTTTCCCAGGAAGCTTATCGATCATTTTTGACGACAGTAAGATGTAGCCATCAAGATATTTTGAATAATAATTATATAATTTTAATCCTATTGATTTTAATAAACAGTATATCCTTCCTTTACTATAACTTACATGTTCGGGTAAATCTGTAATTATGTTGACTATTCTTATATGTGGATTAATTCTTTTTAAATAGCTCGCAGAATATAAGGCAGGAAATGATGTAGAATATATAATTATTGCATCAATATTCTTAACCGTCTTCAGTACCTTTTTGAAATTCCATGCTGAAATAATCTCCTTTACGCCAGGAATGTCAAATTGAGACAAACAAATATCGGAAGAGATCCCATTATGACTGAATTTAGAACTCTTGAATACTATTCCCTTAAATCGTTTTATGTTTGGAGCTGTAATTATTTTTAACTGAGCTAATTTATCAATACCCTCTATTAGCGCATTTTGAAAGACATTGCCAGGATAGTCATAATAATCACTTTTTGAGATTACCTCATCATATCTATCAGGAGGACATAGCATCCCTAAAAATATTACATTCATATAGGTGATATATCAAAAATACTGGTAATTGGCAATAATTTATCTGAACATATTTCTGGATTATCCCTACCAAATGAGATAAAACTAAAGAAATATGCAAAAGAAACAAGCAAACATATGATAGCTACTGATTTGTAATTTCTAAAAAAAAGATTAAGGACATAGGGTATCATCACACATATTGATGCACCAAAATAAACGGCAAATCGTGAGAAATGAATGTCAATAGTAGATAGTAAGGAGAAAACAATAAATAGTATATACATATTACTACTCATTACTATATATGGACTTTCGTCATATTTCCGATTATGACCCGACAACTTTGATTTCAAAAAGTAGAGAATGAGTATAGCAATACAAAGAAATGTCAATGTTGAATTCCCTGCTTCTCCTCCTTCATCTAAGTATACACTATACCTATCAGACAATACTGATATGGCTTGGAGAAACGGCTCTAAAGAATATGCTATAGAAAAAAGAATTACAGCAAAGATCAAATAAACTATAATAGGGAATTTCTTATTAAGAACAAAGTATAAAGGGAAAAGCAGTATGGATGAAACATGCATCGTAAATGCAACTGCTATACAAAAAGTATAACGAAATATATTTTTTGACCGTATATAAGTTAATGAGTATAGAAATATTGCAGTGGAAAAATATTGCCTTACAATATTAAATGTGTTAAAATATAATCCAGGAATAGATAAAAAAATTATAATACTTAACGATGCAAATTCATTTTGTTTATCATCAAGATATTTCCAAATGAACCAAACTGTAAATACTGAACAAACACAAAAAAAGAATACTATTGATAAATTTGTATGCAGTATTAGGTCTTTAAGAAGAGTATAAAGAGGTTCATTACTCACACTAAAATCCAATTCAAGGGTTTTAAATTGAGACAAATAACCCTTATAATCAGTTCCCAATCCGTTACGAAATGCACTATAATATATTGCAACTAATGCAGAAATCGAATATAGAATTTTTTTACTTCTACATTCTGTTACAATATAAGCCATAGACACTACCAATAGTTCTATTAAATAGAATACAAACCAAAGAAACACAATATTCCTGAGAAATTATTAGAGTTTTCTGAAAATCCACATTTCAGTTTAACTAATTCTTATTAATTTCTTAAGTTTTGAAAATAAAAGACCTATACCATATTTTGAGATTTCAATGGATGCATAAATTCCAATATGGTAATTCTTTAAGATGTCCAAAAATCTTCGTGTCCTAACAAATTTCTTTGAATGCATTATGACATCCTCAGTCTTTACTATTTTAACTTTCTGATTACCCTTTATATCAAGACATACTCCAAGTTCCGTTGGTTTCATTAAAGAGGTAAAGCTCATAATCGACTTACGTACAGGTCTGGTCGTCAAGACAAATGGTTTTCTAAAAACCTCTCTAGTTCCTAATATATCCACATCAAATTCATATTTTGACAGACTTTGATTTTTTTTCTTGAAAAAGATTTCCGGAAGCTCACAAAAGCTGTCATACTTTATTTCAGACTCATCATATGGACAAAATCGGTAATTTTTTGGAAAAAGTTGCAGATTAGACTGATACGCATACATATTCCCAGAGTGTAGTCCTGGCTCTCCATTATTCGTAACCAAAGAAACTCTAGGTGTTACTACAGTAAGGTGAGATTCTATTAGAAATTGTATGAAAATTTTTTTAAACGACTCCGTCCATGCGAAAATATTAGGTGGCATTATTTCCTTATTTGGAGAATAAGTCTTAAGGTATTCTTTAAATTTTTTCCAATACTTTCCAAACCATACATTGCCCCAATAAGGATGTTGAATAAAATATACATCATATCCATCTTCTATCTGATAAAATTTTGTTCCTGTAGCTTCAACAAGTACTGGATTATATAGAGACGCGGCTGATACAGTATCAGAATCTTTATAATAATCAATAAGTTTTACAACATAATCTATTATTTGTGGTGAGACTATTAGGTCATCTTCTAGAAAAAGCACGTTTTCATACTTTTCTGTTTGATCGCCTACCCAAATAAAATGGTTAACCAAACCCTTCTTATGAGAATGTATAATCACCTCCTTCTCACCATATTTCCACTCAAATGAATTGGCTATATCATTAACCTCCTCTGTTCCATTATTATCGATACTGATAGTGAGAGGAACATCATGATGTAAATTCTCTGGCATGTAAACTTTTGATAAGCTTAGTAATAAATTTTTTAACGATTGAGGTCGATTATAAGCTGTAATTACAATTCCAAACATTTTCCAATAGATTATGCATTTATACCGATATTTTCTTTATCATCCCATGATCACTTAAACATCATAAAACAAATGTCATTTTCGTTTTTTTATCATTTTTGCAGGACTACCCACATATATTCCATAAGACTCAGTATCTTTGGTGACCACAGAGTTAGCTCCTATGACACATCCTTTTTTTATAGTTACTCCATCCAATATTTTTGAACCAGCACCTATCCATACATCATCATCTATTAATATTCCTTTTTTGGATAATCCCTGCTTCCATATCGGCATATCCGTATTTGTGAAAATATGATTTGACGGTACTATCACTGTCTGCGTTGCTATTCTAACACCATTGCCAATAATGGTCTTGCTTTGTCCATATATTACGGCGTAAGGATTCACTGAAGAATTATCTCCAATTTGAATTTTTCCACCATGAGTTATCAATGATGCCCTGTCATACAATATACAGTTTCTGCCAATTTTTATTGATCCCCCGTATTGTAAGCTTATCAGACATCCTTTTCCTATTGAGGTTCCTTTTCCTATTGTAATATTTGGGTGAAGATTATATATAAATACACGCAAACGACTCATTAAAATAGAATAAACCCGATCTATTGCTTTAAAACTAAATTCTAATAAATTTTTGTACATTTTCTGAAATTATTTTTTTGAAAAATGAACGTTCATTCTTTGTAAGCCCAATCGTCCATATTACCAAAAATGCGCATAAAAATATTAATACACTTGTCAAAATAATGTTATCTATTGACTCGCTGAATATTTGCCGAAAAAAATAAGCAGATATTGATGTTACTATACACACTGGAAAAGCTTTAAAAATTACCATCTTGAGATATTCAATGACTGGAAAATCTATAAGACTTTTAATGCAATATAGCCTATACGCTGAACATACCATGTTTATAACAAATCTAACAATAAGAACACTTACAGGATTACATCCTATAAATAATATGATGTAGGAAATAGGTAGATTTGATAATGTAATTACACTAGTCCAAATTGTATAATCTCTTATCTTCCCCGTTCCATAGACAGCCATCCAGACAGGACCCTGAATAGCATCAACCAACAAGAACATAATCATCCAGAAAGAAAACCTTGCAGAATACTGCGGAACATTCTTTAACCATATTTCCAAAAGGCCTTCCATATTATATGCAAGTGGAAGGAATATCACAAACAATAAAAAAAAAGATAACTTAGAAGCTCTTATTATCAACAAGTTTTCTGCACCATAATCTTTTTTTGCTATAAACTTGACAATTTGTGGTTGGAAAGAAATCTGAAAATTGCTTACAAATTGATATACAGCATTACTTACCTGCATCGCTATTCCATAAGCAGCATTTACTGCAACTCCAAAAAAAGAGTTCAACATAATATTCAGTCCTTGAAGAGATGAAATGCTTGCGAATCCGTTTATCATAGATAGGCCTGAAAAGCCCATAAGATTTTTAAAAATCTTTTTCTCCCAATGTCTTTCGTAACGGCAACCCGATAATTTAAAGAAACAATATCCTCCAAATAATAAGAAAACAATAAGATTAACGATTGTAATCAATACAGAATACAATACAAGCCTCTCTCTTGGACATGCCATTATCAGAAAAACAACTCCTAATTTTAATAGCGCCTCAATTATGCTAACATAAGCGTAAAATGACATCTTCTCATAAGAAATGATACTGGCATTAAAGGGCACCCTAAGAATATTTATAATGCAGGTAAGAATACTAAACTGATATACCAAAAAAGCTGCTCTGTTACTATCCGGGGGTAGATTTAACTTTGAATTTACATACCATAATCCTATTGTTTCCGATAAAATCAGGATAATAAAAGATATGATGATATGGCAGTTCATACTCATGGAGAAAACCTTGCCCAATTCCGCTGATTCCTTTTTCCCCAGCTCAAATGACAAGAATCTTTGAGAGGCATTCGACATCGCATTGTTGATAAATGAAAAAAGCAACACGACACCACCTACCACATTATAAATTCCATAGTCATCAATCCCCAAAGCCTCTAGTAATATGCGTGATGTATAGAATGCAATCACCATCATAACAAGCATTCTAATATACATATAAAGAGTATTTTTTGCTATACGCCTATTGTTATCCTGCATATTCGTAATAACTTTCGGTAAGTATCCATTTTTGATAAGCAAACATATGACCAAAGGGACTGGAAACTAAGTATTGGTGCTTGCTTACGCGTCCAGTTTTTAAGTATGTTATAATTGAAGGAGCTTAGAAAGCCCTTTCAATTAAATTATGTCAAAATTAGGGTTGATATTTATAGATTGTTAACCTGTTGGTTGAATTAAATTAATGCGTATTTCACTTGACCAATTTGACGATGATTAACGAAATTTACAAACTGGAGCACAGTAAGCGCTGCGATTTTGGCAGCGGTCCGGGTAAAAAGCCCTGTCGGCTGCTTGGCGTAATTTCGTATCATCATGAATTGGTCGTTGAGTTGAGAGAAGAGAGTCTCTATTCTTTTTCGGAATTTCCTGTATGCCCATGTCGGCGGCTTCCAATTTCTCTGATTCAACCGATACGGTATCTCCAGAGTTATGTCTGCCACCTCGAAAAGATTTTGTTGTATCCCTGTACTGAGATACCCTTTGTCTCCAGGCATCATGCAATCGTGGTACTCCCACTGCACATCTTTGAGATAATGGAGATCATGAACGTTGGCAGCTGTCATGTCATAAGAATGAATAACTCCACTTATTCCACAGACTGCGTGGAGTTTATATCCGTAATAGTGGATAC
>CAYZPI010000071.1:0-17423 GCA_964480085.1 uncultured Bacteroides sp.
GCTATGCCAAGGTGATCAACCTCGACAAGGAGAGCGAGCCCGATATCTACAACGCCATCCGTCGCGACGCTCTTCTGGAGAATGTGACTGTAGACGTTGAAGGCAAGATTGATTTCGCCGACAAGAGCGTGACAGAGAACACCCGCGTATCTTATCCCATCGATCACATCGAGAAGATTGTTCGCCCGCTTTCCGAAGGCCCCGCAGCAAAGAATGTTATCTTCCTGTCGGCTGACGCATTCGGCGTGCTTCCTCCCGTGTCGATCCTTACTCCGGAGCAGACCAAGTATTATTTCCTCTCCGGCTTCACCGCCAAGCTCGCCGGTACAGAACGCGGCATCACCGAACCCACCCCGACTTTCTCGGCTTGCTTCGGTCAGGCATTCCTCGAACTTCATCCCACAAAGTACGCTGAAGAACTCGTTAAGCGTATGGAGCAGAGCGGTGCAAAGGCTTATCTTGTGAACACCGGTTGGAACGGCACAGGCAAGCGTATCTCCATCCGCGATACCCGTGGTATCATCGACGCTATCCTCGATGGCTCTATCCTGACCGCCCCCACCAAGAAGCTCCCGATCTTCGATTTCGAGATTCCCACAGAGCTTCCCGGTGTAGATCCCGCCATCCTCGATCCGCGCGACACCTACGCCAATGTTGAGGACTGGAACAACAAGGCCAACGACCTTGCAGGACGTTTCATCAAGAACTTCACAAAGTACACCAACAACGAAGCAGGCGAGGCTCTCGTTGCAGCAGGTCCACAGCTCTGATTCTTCTTTTAAAAAAGATAGCCAAAGGGTAGCGAGAACGTCTCGCTACCCTTTTTTATGCACAAAACATCACTAAATGTTAACGTGTCTTTATATATTTAAAGTTTTTTGCAAAAAAAGATTAATTTTGCATCATTTCTTTAACAGATATATTGCTAAATAAAATTTAATGCTTACCTTTGTATGTGTGTTTTTCATAGTATTAGATTAAGATAAAGGTTTAAAGGAAGGAGATGTCGTGAGACATCTCCTTTCGTATTCTTTTAGCAAATTTTTTATAACTAAAACATTTGCTTATTATATTTGTCAGTTCCTTTGTCTGCGAAAATGAAATTTTTTTCTAATAGGGCTTGCTTTTGGTGATTGAATATTGTATCTTTGTGAAGATTACTACAAGTTATTACTTATCTTATGCCATGAAAAATTACGTGCTTCTCTTCTTCCTTTGCCTGGGCGCGGCTTATGCCGGAGCCGCAGTTTCTGACAATGTCGTTATTCAGAATCTCTCGGATATATATAAATTTATACCTGACAAGAGTGGTGATGCGCTGGATCGTGTGGAACACACGTCAAAGACTACATTCAGGTCCAAACATGCCAATGTGTCGGCTTCGGTGCTCGCGTATTACGACGATTTCATAAAGATTGATAAAACTTCGGGCGACAGGAAGCATTTCGGGCCTTATATTCCCGACGATATATTCTTCAGCGATTCAAAGGCCTGCATCATGATGGTGGATATCAACAAGGCTGGTGCAACCAAGGATATTTCATATAAGCGCACATACACTAAGCCGGAACTCTTCAACGGCGTGATGATATACGAGCCCTACGATGTGGAGTCCGGTGAACTGGTTTTTGAGATACCATCGTCGCTTGCCGAAAAATACTCCCTGGTCGAGCGTCATTTCCCCGATGGCATGTTTGATAAGACTACCGAGACCAAGAATGGCACGCTATATATAAAATATGTATATAAGAACTTAGAGAAGCCCGCATCCTACCCCGATGCTCCTTCATTGCATCTCACCGCACCTGCAGTGCTTGTGCTCGGCCATTTCAAGGATACCGGGGAGCTGTACAAATATCTCTACAGCTGTCTGCCGCAGAACGATCCGGGCGCGGGGGAGGTCGCGTCAAAAGCCCGTGAGATAACGGAGGGATGCCTCACCGATGAGGAGCGCATAAAAGCCATAACCGATTTTGTGCACAACACCGTGCGGTATGTGGCTGTGGAGAATGGCGAACTCGCCCACCGGCCCGATATGGCATCGGAGGTGCTACGAAAAGCCTATGGCGACTGCAAAGGAAGCGCCACTCTGATCAAGGAAATGCTTTGTTCTCTCGGTATCGATGCCAGGCATGTGTGGCTCGGAACCGATGTGATCGACACACGATGGACAGATGTGCCGAATATTTCATCGGGCAACCACATGATTGCCGCAGTGGTCACAGGCGACTCCATAACATATATCGATGGCACTCTCAAGCACTCTTCTCCCGGTGAACTAAGTGTATCGGAATCGGGGGTGCAAACCATCATTGAAGGAGATGCCGATAATTATATAATAGGTGAGACACCACAATGCGATCCTGCATTGCAGGTCGACAGCGCCTCATGGACGGTGACTATCATTCCGTCCACCGGTTCCCTCGCCTATGAGGGGAGTATGACGCTGACAGGAATGAAACGCAAGGGGTTCGTATCCGCTGTCGACGACATCGCACCGGCTAAACGCAAAGATTTCTATGAGGCAGTGTTGGGTCGTCGCATCAAAGGAGGAAATGTGAGTTCGGTGGCTTGTACTGACACATGTGGAAATATCGTGCTGCATGGCGTCATAGAGCAAAATGGAGTGGTAAAGAATGCCGGCGACATGATAATGGTTGACATTAATCCTGCTCCTGACATATCGAATATGCGTTTCGATCCCTCCGACCGCAAGGTGCCCGGGATGTTGAGCAGCACCGCGAAAACCGTTGTTGAGATAGTTTTGAGTATTCCCGACGGCATGGTTGTGGATAAATTGCCATCGGGAGCAAACGTAAGCAACAATTGGATCGATGGCAGCGTAAGCGATGAGATGTCGGCAGATTCACGCAGCTTAAAGCGTAAATTCACGTTCATCACACGCCGCGGCATAGTCGGTGTCGATCAGATTAAGGAATTTAACGATGATATAAAGAAGCTCAGCCGTGCATGCTCGGCCAATATTGTCCTGAAGAGAGTCGATTGACCGGCGCTCTCCCATGTATTGAATGTTTACCCCACTTAAATTGTCCTCGCTATGAAAAGATTATTCAATGTATCTGTAAGATTATGCGCCACAATGATAATGGCGATGTTGGCAAGTTTCTCACTCAGGGCCGGTATTGATAAAAAGTTTTTTGATGATGCCGCTAAAAAAGTATGGTCCATGGATCTGCCGCAGTTTGATCCCGACGCCGACCTGTCTGACTCGATATTCCGCGACCAGTCGGCGGTGTATATTGCCAGGTATGTAGGTCTGGTGGCCGACTACGACCAGAATCCTGATGCCTCCAAGCTGCGCATATTGGGAATACGCACGTCAAATGCAGTGAATGCTGTTCGTATCCGGCGCAATATGATAAAGCTCAACGACGCATCTGCTGTGGAAAAATTTACGGATTTCTCTATCAATGGACCTGAGAAGATTGATGTCAGGGGATACACTGTCGTGAATGTGAGGGAGGCGTTCGGAGCCCGGATCATCAAGCCCGACGGTTCGGTGACCGATGTGGATATGAGTGAGGCCCACACTGTGACCAGCGGGAAGAAAAATGACAAGGACTCGGAATATAAAATCGTGATTCCGGGACTCATGGCCGGAGATATACTGGATTATTTCTATTACGATGAATATTTTCTTGATGAAATATCGATGGAGGACATGGATGTGAACATCCTCAGGTCATATCCCACACGCTACCTGATAATTGATATCTGCACGGATCCAGAGTTGGCAATGGAATACGCAGCCTATAACGGTGTGCCGCCTATCACGAGTTTTCCTGTGGTGGATGGTGAGAACTGCTTCTCGCTTGTTCTCGAAAATGTCAGTTCGCTCGACGAGGAGATACCTCATTTCAGTCCGGCGCGTCAGCTTCCATTCCTGCGGTTCTATGTTCTGAACAACAATTCACGTATTGAGTTTGTGCCCAAGACAGCCCGTGCGGGAGGTATGCGTCATGCCACATCCAATTTCCTGCTGTCGGACATCGCTTCATATATGTCGACGGTGAAGCCTGATAATAACAAGAGCATCTCTGAGGCTGTATCAATAGTGGAAAAATGGGCGAAGGCTCATGGTCCGGAAATAAGCGACCGCAAGATTGCCGATCTGGCCTACCTGGCTCTACGCTATGCGGTGATCAAGCAGAATAACAAGACCGATGAGCTGCGTTTCGCCATCCAATATTACAAAGTCCTTGAGAAGCTGCATGTGAAGTTGCCTTTCTGGATAGGCGTGACTTCCTCACGCCGTGACGTGCCTGTCGACATGATGATCAGGTACACCGAACCCGATTATGTGGTGATGGTGGGCGATTCCTGTTATTTCAGCAAGGCTAAAGTTACGCTTCTCCCCGGTGAGTTGCCTCCCGGATATGATGGTGAAGGTTACTGGATGTTCAGGGGACGTCCTGACTCGGAAAAACTTCAGACCAAGGTGGAGAACGGCAATCTTCTCACCGGTTCACTGATGGCTAACAGGTTGACAATGGAATCAGACATATCCCTTGATACGGACAGCGATGACGACAACGCACTCTCTGTGACAACGTGGCTTTCAGCCTCCGGCGCACATAAATCAAAATTTTCGACGCTTGTACCAGTCGATGAGGCAGTTGCCGCGCTTGAGCGTTATCTTGGTGTCAAGGCTGCGGATAAGAGTGCGCTTGTCGATCCGGATGATAAAGAGGACCGCAGGAAGAGTGCTGAAATCCTCGTGAAGATTCTTTGGGGAGGAAAGGATTGTGAGTTGGCATCGTATCACGTCGACTCCTATGGATCCACGCCCGACAGTACGGATATAAAGATTGAATTTAAGGGTAATGTCAAGAATTCGGTGACCCACGCGGGGGATAACCTCATTGTGAATCTCGGTCAGTTCATCTCAGAGCAAAGACAGATAAAAGGCTCGCAGCGTAAGCGCGATGTCAGTATCTTGTTAGACTCTCCCGAGCGCTATGACACCACTATCAGATTTACGATTCCCGATGAGTATGAGCTTGTACCTGAAAGTCTTGAGGATTTCAACCGTTCGCTCACCTTCAAGGAAGCTACTTTCAACACCATGGTTGATACCGAAGGGGACACTGTGGTGATACGTGTCACCGAGCGATATCCCCGCTCCAGATATTCCACTGAAGCATGGGATGCCCTGCTGGCAGTGTACGATGCGGCTTATGAGTTTAACTCAGCTTCGATAATATTACGGCCTAAATGATCAACAGCCGGCTATGCCCGGTTCGTGACGGAGATTATAGTGGTTGCGCAGCTGTTCGAATGCTCCGGGATTGCTCTTCAGGGATATGGTGTCGGTCATGGGGTTGTAGGATTTGGCTATTGTGCGTAGGTCCATGTGGTCGGCTGCACCTGCAGGCACCTGCTGTGGCATGACGATGTGAGGTAAGCTGAAAAATGAGCATATTGCATCGACAGCCATGCGCGTGGCACGCACTTTCCCCTCATAGCTGTAGCCCGCGATATGGGGTGTGGCTATGAATGTGCGGTCAAGAAGAGCCTCAGATATCTCCGGCTCGTTCTCCCAGCAGTCTATCACGACATCCTTCACCGCTCCCCGGCGAAGCGCCCTGACCAATGCTGGAGTGTCGACAATGCCACCACGGGCGGCATTGATTATCACCGGGCTTTTTTTGAGGCTACTAATGAAAGCATCGTCCACCATGTGACGCGTGGTGGAATCGTAGGGTGTGTGGATAGTGATGATGTCGGCTTCGGAAGCAATCTCATCGAGGGTGTTCCATCTGTCGCCGCCTTCTGCAGCCTGACGGGGAGGATCGCACAGCATCACCTTCATGCCAGTCTGACGTGCCCACCTTTCGACGATACTGCCTACATGACCCACGCCCACGATTCCCAATGTCAGTCCGGAAGGATTGCCGTCGGTGAGGGAGCTGATGGACGAAAGCACGTATTGTCCTACAGCAGGGGCGTTACAGCCAGGAGCATTCGCCACTGCGATGCCGGCCGACGCGCACCAGGGTAGGTCGATATGGTCGGTGCCTATGGTGGCCGTGGCCACTAACTTGACATTGCTGCCCTCAAGCAGATTACGGTCGCAGCGTGTGCGCGTACGCACCATCAGGGCGTCGGCATCCTGCACGCTGGACGGAGTGAATTCGTCGGCATCGAGATATGCCACTTCGGCGTAAGGCTCGAACAGACCTTTGGCGAAGGGTATGTTGCGTTCGATAAGGATTTTCATACAATCATTTTCATTGCATACAAGGCTATGTATGCGAGCATGAGGATGGTGATGGCCAGGTAGGATTTTGAGAAATTATGTATAGCCACGAACATGTGGGTGAGCTGGATGGCTGTGACGCAGTTGAGGAGGGTGAGGTAGGCGTAGATGTTGCGGAAATCCAGCACGATTGCCACCATGGTGGCTATTGTGATGGTGGTCACCACATTCTGCATCGCGCGCGACTGGGCGTTATAGCTTATGATCTTTATTAGGTTCTGCAGCCATGCCAGGATTCCAAGGACGATGGTCAGCGCCACTGTGGCGAGAAAGAGCATGGTGCGCGGATGTGCCCATTGTGGCATTTCGAGCAGGAATACCGGCATCTGAAGGTCGTCGGGATGCACTATGCCGAATCCCATCATGATGATCCAGGGCGAGATCAGGCCCATCAATATAGCCGACAGGGCTTTCAGAGAGAAGAGCTTGAGCTGTATGCAAGCTAAGATGAACACCGGGATATATACCAGAAAGGCGTATTGCACCGATGCCCCCGCCGAGAGCAGGAAGAACACCAGGAATATGCGTCGGGTGTCGGGTGTCTCGTGCAGATGGTCGAAGAAGAGTATCGCCGTGCATAAGAGCACTGTAAGGCATAGCACTGCACCGGAACTAAGGGTGAGCAGGAGCGGCGGTGTGGCGGCCTCCATGATGATGAAGAGCGAGCAATGCAGCATCGACATCTGGCGCAGTAGGTTGTAGGCTTTGTTGAGGTACGCCATTAGGATCATGATGAGCACGATGACTCCAACCTCTATGCCAAAGCCAATGTAGAGGTTGTCGCACCACACTCCGTTCCAGTTGTCCACGAGCCCGTAGCTTTCCACGGGCCAAGGGAATCCACGGAGGAGGAAAAAGAGAGCCATGCACAACGCAGCCACCACACATGAGGCTGCGAGTGAACCGCGGTTGTGCACAATCTTGGTCAGGGCCGCATGATTCATTGCAGGTCTTTGCCGATGTCCCTACGGAAATATTTACCGTCGAATTCTATCCCATCGATGCTTCTGTAGCTCTTGGCGAGTGCATCGTCGATGGATGTGCCAAGTGAAGTGGCGGCGATCACGCGTCCGCCGGACGTCACCAGCTGGTCTCCAAGCATGGCTGTGCCCGCATGGTAGAGCACTGATTCGGCGGGGGCGAGATCCCCTGTGATGACTATGCCTTTCTT
Organism: uncultured Bacteroides sp.; assembly: GCA_964480085.1. Classification (GTDB taxonomy): domain Bacteria; phylum Bacteroidota; class Bacteroidia; order Bacteroidales; family Muribaculaceae; genus CAG-873. The sequence goes on from CAYZPI010000071.1 coordinate 7,452, forward strand.
GTAGCTGCCGGGATAGCCTCCCGACACAGCCATTACCGTCACGGCGTAGCGTTCGTCCTGCATGGCGGGAACATTGGCGAGGTCGCCGGCTGCGGCCGCTGCCAACAGATCGACAAGGTCGGATTTCAGACGCGGCATCACCACCTCCGTCTCCGGGTCGCCCATTCGCACGTTGTATTCTATCACCATCGGATTGCCGCCCACGTTGATCAGGCCAAAGAAGATGAAGCCGCGGTAGTCGATGCCATCGGCGATGAGTCCGTCGACGGTAGGGCGTATTATGCGGCTTTCCACCTTGTCCATGAACTCCTTGTCGGCGAACGGCACAGGACTCACGGCACCCATGCCACCGGTGTTGAGGCCGGTGTCGCTCTCGCCGATACGTTTGTAGTCCTTCGCTACAGGCAGGATGCGGTAACCACCCTTGCCATCGGTGAGCACGAATACCGAGCACTCGATGCCGCTGAGGAATTCCTCGATCACCACCGTGGCTGACGATTTGCCGAACATGCCGCCGAACATCTCTTTCAGGGCCTGCTTCGCCTCATCTATGTCATCGATGATCAGTACACCTTTGCCGGCTGCCAGTCCGTCGGCTTTTAGCACGTATGGAGGCTGCAGTGAGGAAAGGAATGCGAAAGCATCGTCGATGGTATCGGCAGTGAAGCTTTGGTAGCGCGCGGTGGGGATGCCATGGCGCACCATGAAGCGTTTGGCAAAATCCTTGCTGCCTTCCAGAGCGGCACCATCCTTGCCCGGGCCCACGATGAGCAGTCCCGGGAGCTTTTCTGCGAAGAAATCACGGATGCCTGCCACAAGCGGGTCCTCATTGCCTACCACCAGCATATCTATGCTGTGGGTGTCCACGAATTTGAGGATGGCTTCGAAATCAAGAGGAGAGATCTCCACATTGGAGCCGTAGAGCATTGTTCCTGCGTTGCCTGGGGCTATATATAGGTTGTCGGTTTTTTCGCTTTCGCTCAGTTTGCGGGCTATGGCACATTCGCGGCCGCCGCTGCCAAGAAGTAAGATATTCATTGGATGGGATTATGTAAGGTGTGGATAGAATGGGATAGGTATCATTTATTATCGCGTTTCTTGCGCGAACGCATGCCGGCAGGCGGTAGGGTGGGGCGGCGTTCGCCTATATGGTCGAGAGCCTTGACGTTACGGCGGAGAGCCAGCGGATTCTCGGGCTGCTCTTCCGGCTGTTCGAATCGACGGCCTTCGAATCGACGTGGCGGACGCTCATTGTCGTTGAAACGTCTCCTGTCGCGGAAATCGCCGCGCCTGTCGTCATCATCGAATCTGCTTTTCTTCCGGAAATCGCCGCGCCTGTCGTCATCATCGAATCTGCTTTTCTTCCGGAAATCGCCGCGCCTGTCGTCATCATCGAATCTGCTCTTTTTCCGGAAATCGCCGCGTCTGTCGTCATCGTCGAATCTGTTCTTCTTCCGGAATTCACCGCGCCTGTCGTCGCCTTTATGCTTTACGCGGTAATTATTGCTGTCATCGTCATCATCGTCGAAGCGACGTTTCCCTCCACGGCGTGCGTCTTTCTCCCGCTTATAGTCATCGTCCTTGTCCTTGAGTTTGCCGCCGGAGGCAAGGAACTCCTTCTTGTTGCCGGTGAAGATCACGTATTCGCGAAGCTCGCACTCAAGCGCGCCGTTGAGCAGGGCGATTTTTTGCGATGGAGCAAGTCCGATTTCATGGAAATACTCCTCGCGGTAGCCTATGATCCATGCATGGTAGCCGGTGAACACATTTTTCAGCACCGAACCGATATTGGCATAGAGGGCATCCATGTCATCCACGCTGATTCTCTCACCGTAGGGAGGGTTAGTGACGAACACTCCGGCAGGCTGGGGAGCCTCTTCCCACTGTGATAGCGGTTTGTTCAGAAGCTGTATGTCCTGTGCCAGTCCCGCGCTCTTGATGTTCTCGGTGGCTATGGCTATGGCCTTTGGCGATATGTCGGCACCTATGATCTTGCATGTCACGGCACGTTCGCCCGAGTCGTCATTGTAGAGCCGTTCGAGGAGTTCGGCGTCGAAATCGGGCCAATTCTCGAATGCGAATGATTTGCGGTAGATGCCCGGCCAGATATTGGCGGCGATGAGGGCGCCCTCGATCAGGAATGTGCCGCTTCCGCACATCGGATCCACCAGCGGGGTGTCGCCTTTCCATCCCGACAGCAGCAGGATGCCAGCGGCGAGAACCTCGTTGATCGGAGCCTCTGTCTGTGCCACGCGGTAGCCTCGCTTATGGAGTGATTCGCCCGACGAGTCGAGCGACAGCGTCACAATCTCGCCGGCAATGTGCACGTTTATCATGATGTCGGCATCCTTGAGACGCACACCCGGCCGCTTGTCGGCTCCGTACAGGTCGCGGAACCAGTCGACTATGCCGTCCTTTACGCGGTAGGTCACGAAACGCGAGTGGGTGAACTCGTCGCTGTACACCACTGTGTCGATGCAGAAGGTCTTGTCGACCGACAAGATTGTCGACCAGTCGAACTCCTTCACCTTTTCGTAAAGAGTGTCGGGATTGTTGGCCGTGAATTTATAAAATGGCTTGAGAATACGCAGGGCGGTGCGGCAGCCGAGGTTGGCTTTGTAGAGCATTTCGAGGTCGCCCTCAAAAGACACCATACGATGTCCGGGCGAAACGTTTTCGGCTCCGAGACTACGCAACTCATCGGCAAGGACTGCCTCGAGTCCTTTCATGGTCTTTGCCACCATTTCAAATTTTTCTTCCATCTCTGTCGAGTGTTAATATGGTCGAGTTTGGATAATTTCGATGTTCTTTATTAATAGGTGCAAAGGTACGAAATTTTCCCAATACACAAATATTATGAGGCGCTATTTGGCGAAATTTTAGACTGAAAAGAGAGGTATAGGGACATGAGAATTCTTGTTCTTCGTCTCCGGAGTGGCTTGTGCAGGTTTGTCGTTTTTTGTTGAGGTGATTTTTGAGTATATGGGCCACATGGAATTGACTGATGCAAATATTTGAATATCAACAGATGGGTGTAAAATGATAATTTTTTTTGAAAAAAAATGGAAAAAATATTTGGTGAATCCAAAAAAGAGCCGTAACTTTGCAGCGTCAAAACGAAGGAACGACATCATAACAGAGGTTACGGATGACCTTCGAAAAAAAAGTTGAGAAAAAATTTGGTGAATTCAAAAATTGTTCGTAACTTTGCAGCGCAAAAGCGATAAGGAACATGAGTCGCCTGATTAAAGATACTGGTGCGGTAGTTCAGCTGGTTAGAATACCTGCCTGTCACGCAGGGGGTCGCGAGTTCGAGTCTCGTCCGCACCGCTGAGGAGAGAGGAGAATGAGAAATTGTCAATCATTTTTTTGATTGCATTTCTCATTCTTTTTTTGTGTCTATTATTCCCTATAAACCCTATAACTTATAAACCAATAACCTTATAACCCTATAACCTTATTGAGAAAGTTTGTCGGTTGGATATTATGTTGTGTGGCGGCTGCGCTCATCTGTAGTTGCAGTTCCACAAGGCGTGTACCCGACGGGCAGCTCCTTCTCGATAATGTGCGCATACGGGTCGACAACGATTCCGTACAGGTGGCGGAGCTATACAATTTCCTGCGTCAGACTCCCAACCATAAAGTGTTCGGCTTCGCCAAACTCCAGCTTGCCACGTATAATATGGCAGGAGCCGATACCTCTAAATGGTACAACCGATGGCTCCGCAGCGTGGGGCAGGCTCCGGTGCTCTACGACAGCTCGCTCACCCGCAAATCAAGCGATCAGCTCCGTCAGGCGCTCATCAACCGTGGATACATGGATGTGGATATTGAAATCCTTGAGGATTCCGATGCCGAGGGCAAGCGCATCGACATCGATTATGTGATCTCTACAGGAGCTCCTCACGTAATATCGAGCATCGATTACAATTTCCCGGATGGGAAAGTGGCGAAAATCCTGCGCTCCGACTCAATCCTGTCGATGATTCGTCCCGGACAACTTTTCGACCGCAACCGTCTCGACCAGTTCCGCACGGATGTCACCAACGTGCTCCGCAACAACGGTTACTACACCTTTAACAAAGACTACATCACCTTCGTGGCCGACACCGCCGCCGGATCGAAGAATGTCGCACTCACCATGAACATACGTCCTGCCGTGGTGCTCAATGCCTCGGGTGCGCCATCCGACTCACTGCGTTACGCTCCGGCCTATGTGCGCAAGGTGATTTTCGTGACCAATTACAATCCACGTGGCTTCGATGGTGAATTCAACTTCGCAGATACAAGGGACACGGTAGAATACAAGGACATCAGCGTAATCTACGGCAAAGATCGCTACATAAAGCCTTACATACTTCAGGAAAAATGCTTTATACAGCCAGGCAAACCCTATAACGCCCGTGCCGTGGAACGCACCTACGAGGCTCTCGGACAACTCGGTATCCTCAAATTCGTCAACATCATGATGCAGCCCGTGGCCGATATCGACGGATCGGAATGGCTCGACGCCTACGTGATGGTGTCGCGCAACAAGCAACAGAGCATCATCCTCGACCTGGAGGGAACCAACTCCGAGGGCGACCTTGGATTCGGCGTGGGCGCCACCTACCAGCACCGCAATCTTGCCAAAGGCTCGGAACTTCTGTCGGCAAAACTGCGCACCTCCTATGAGAGTCTGTCGGGTAATCTCAACGGACTCATCAACAACCGCTACACCGAATATGCCGGTGAGGTGGGCATCACTTTCCCACGGTTCATGTTTCCGCTGCTGTCGCAGTCATTCAGAAAAAGGCAGCGATCATCCACTGAATTCGCCGTGTCGGCCAATTATCAGGAACGTCCGGAATACACCCGCATCATCGCCGGTGCTGCCTGGAAATACAAGTGGACTCGCAACCGCCGCGATCTTGCCACCCGCCATACATTCGACCTGATTGATGCCAACTATGTGAAGCTCCCTAAGAGCACAATCAATTTCCTCGATTCAATAGCCCCGCAGAATCCACTGCTGCGCTACAGCTACGAGGATCATTTCATCATGCGCTTGGGCTACACATTCACTTCGACCAACAAGCGCACTCCCACTGCCGCTGTCAACGCCTTCGCCATTCAGCCCAGCGTCACCACATGGCGCGCTTCCGCAGAGGTTGCGGGCAATGTCCTCTATGGCATGTCGCATCTTTTCCATCAGCATAAGAAGGACGGCGCCTACCGTATTTTCGGCATACAGTACGCTCAGTATGTCAAGGCGGAAGGTGATTTCTCTTATATCCGCAACATCAATTCCCGCAGCGGCATAGCCTTCAATATCGGCGCGGGTGTGGCGGTGCCTTATCTCAATTCGTCGATGGTGCCGTTTGAGAAGCGGTTCTATGCCGGTGGTGCCAACAGTGTGAGGGGTTGGAACGCCCGTACGCTCGGTCCGGGTGCTTATGATGCCCGCAACCAGGTGACCGATTTCATCAACCAGTGTGGCGATATCCTGCTTAACGCCAGTATAGAATACAGGGCAAAACTATTCTGGGTGTTTGAAGGGGCAGCTTTCATCGATGCCGGAAATATCTGGACTATACGTGACTACGAGAACCAGCCCGGCGGAGTGTTCCGTCTCGGACAGTTCTACAAGCAGATTGCCGCCGCCTATGGTGTGGGACTGCGCCTTGACTTCACCTATTTCCTGCTCCGTCTCGATCTCGGCATAAAGGCGCACAATCCGGCGCGAAACCAGGAACACTGGCCCCTGCTCCATCCAAGCTGGCACCGCGACGCCACTTTCCATTTCGCCGTCGGCTATCCCTTCTGAGTACGGCTATTCCAATGCCAATGTGATGATCTCATCGGGGTCGGCTATGATATGGTCGGCGTAATATTCGCGCAACTCATGGACATGCCTGAAGCCCCAGCTCACTCCCACCGACTCGATGCACGCACGGCGTGCTGTCTCCATATCCACTCCGGAATCGCCCACGTACAGCACATCCTTTTTTGGTGTCGGACACAAGTTGAGTGCCTCGAACACAATTGATGGGTCGGGCTTGGTGGGCATCCCCGGCTTGTTGCCCAGGACTGCCTTCCAGTTGGCGTCGGGGAAGAAATGATATACTATTTTCGTCACCGCCGCCTGATATTTGTTCGATGTCACCGCCAGCGATATATTCTGTGCTGAGAGATACGACAACACCTTCTCTATTCCCGGATAAGGATGGGTGAGGTCCGTACAGTGCTCATCGTAAAAATCGCGGAAATGCACGAGCATCCTGTCGATTATCTGCGGATTACGGGCTTCGGCGGGAAGGGCACGACTGATGAGTTTACGCACACCGTTGCCTACCATCGACGGGTAGGAGGAGATGGCGTGTTCGGGATAACCCATGTTCTTGAGGGCATGGTTCACGGCGGTGCCAAGGTCGTCGATTGTGTTGAGCAGTGTCCCGTCGAGGTCGAATATTACGAGTGATTTCATTTTGTTGGGGGCTTTTATGCGGAGCTGAAGTCAAATAAGGCTTCAGACTTTAATTCCTTTTTGAGCGCGGGGTGGGGAAGAATGCATCGGGGATGTGGTGGAGCGTGTGATGGCGCTCGGTGCCGATGATGGCTATTATGTCGAACTGATAGTCGAAAGGTTTGGCCTTTTTCTTTAGGAAGGCGTCAGCCGCCTTCACTATGTGGGCGCGTTTTGAGGCGTCGACCGCATCGATGGGATCGATGCCTCCCAAGGCCCTGGTCTTCACCTCCACGAATACCATGCGCCGTCCTATCTGTGCTATGATGTCGATCTCGCCACCCGCACCGTGCCATTGCCGCTCCACTATAGCCGCACCCAATGACACAAGATAGTCGGTAGCTACCTGTTCGCCCCAGTCGCCGGTCCCTTTAGTGGATGACGACTGGGGCGAATCTTGTGCTGCCTCGGTCTTTCTGGTGTAACCCAAAATGCCGGATTATTTGCTGAGGAGTTCCTCAAGCTTCTCAACGATGGTCTCGCGGCTCTGGCTGCCTACAAGGCGGATGTCCTGCTTCTTGCCGTCCTTGAAGAAAAGGAACATGGGAATCGACATGATGCGGTACTTCATGCTCAGGTCGCCTTCTTCGTCGACATTGTATTTGCCGATGAGCACTTTGCCTTCGTATTCAGCGGCGAGTTCGTCAACGATAGGCGACATTGCCACACACGGACCACACCATGTGGCCCAGCAGTCGATCATGATGGGCTGACCGGTGGCGATGATTTCTTCGACATTAGCGTCGGTAAATGTAAAAGCCATGATAGGTAAAATAGTGTTTTATAATGTTTTAACTTATTTCGAATTCGATCGCCATATCGTTGAGCATGTCCACGAGCTTGCGGTTGATGGGTATGCGTTGCGCCGACTGCAGATCAACGACACGGTTAATCGATGGGTCAAAGATACGCAATTTCAGCGAACCTACAGCATCTTTCGACGAATCTTTATGTTCTTTTAGCAAATCGCCAAGCTGCGATGTGGCTTGCGCGAGATTCAGTTTTAGGGTGACGTCATGGATGAGCGACTCTTTCACCTCGTCCATCAGCCGGATATTCACGATGTTCATCGACAGCTCATCGGAAAAGCGCCGCTTGCTGTAGCGGGCGGTTACCACCACGGCTACGCCGGGCACACCGAAGCGTCCGAAATCGATCAGCTGTTTCTGTCCGAAGAGCTTCACCTCGTAGGAGCCGGTGAAGTCCTCGATGCGCATCACACCGTATTTGTTCCCGTTGCGCGAGGTGCGCTCGTCGTAGGATGCCACCATGCCGCCGAATGTGAAATCCTTGTCCTCCACGGGAAGCATGTTCTCAAGCTCCTTGAGGCTGAAGCTCACCCCGTAGTTGAGATGCATGTAGTATTTGTCGAGAGGATTGCCCGAGAGGTACATGCCCACAAGCTCACGCTCCTTGTCCAGGCGTGTGATGTCATCCCATTTCGCGCCGTGGCGTATTGGCGGCCGGGCAGATGTATCAGGCCCGAAATCATCGAATGAGAAGAGCGATGCTTCCTGGCTGGCCTGCGATGACTGGAACTGCTGGCCGTACTTGAGCAGCTGTTCAGAGAACGACTCTCCCTTGTTGTTGAGCTCGCCGAAATCCTCGCGGCACACGTCGGGGAAGCAGTCGAAGGCTCCTGCCAGGGCCAGGTTGTCCATCACGCGGCGGTTGATCATCTGGTAGGGTACCCTTTCCACGAAATCGTATATGTCCCGGAATTTTCCGCCCTCCTCGCGTGCCTTGATGATGCTCTCCACCACATTGATGCCTATGCCCTTGATGGCCGACAGGCCGAAGCGTATGTCCCCGCGCTTGTTCACACCGAATTTGCTGAACGATTCGTTCACGTCCGGTCCCTTTACTTCGATCTTCATTGCCCGGCACTCATCCATGAAGAATGTCAGCTTGCCGATGTCCGATAGGTTGCGGCTCAGCACCGCCGCCATGTATTCCGACGGATAGTTGGCTTTGAGATACGCGGTCTGGAAAGCTACCCAGCTATAACAGGTGGCATGGCTCTTGTTGAATGCGTAGGACGCGAATTTCTCCCAGTCAGCCCAAATCTTCTCTAACACCTTGGGATCGTGACCGTTCTTCTGACCGCCTTCGAGAAATTTTCCTTTCAGGTGGTTCATCTTCTCTATCAGCTTCTTGCCCATGGCTTTTCGCAGCGTGTCGCTTTCGCCTCTGGTGAAGTTGGCGAGCTGGCGCGACAGAAGCATCACCTGCTCCTGGTATACGGTCACGCCGTATGTGTCCTTGAGATATTTCTCCATCTCGGGGATGTCGTAGACGATGGGCTCCTTGCCGAGTTTGCGGGCGATGAAATCGGGGATGTAGTCCATGGGCCCCGGGCGGTAGAGGGCGTTCATGGCTATGAGATCCTCGAATGTCGAGGGCTGCAGTTCGCGCAGGTATTTCTGCATTCCCGGCGACTCGAACTGGAATGTGCCTATTGTGCGGCCGTCGCTGTATAGCTTGTAGGTCTTTGGGTCGTCGATGGGGATGTTGTCGATGTCCAGGTCGATTCCACGGGTGAGTTTGATGTTGGCCGTGGCTTCTTTTATAATGGAGAGGGTCTTCAATCCGAGGAAGTCCATCTTGATCAGTCCGGTTTCCTCGATTACCCGGCCTTCGTACTGTGTCACCAGCAGTTTACCTTCCTCCTTGTCGTTGGCGGTGCTGACGGGCACCCAGTCTGTGATGTCGTCGCGGCAGATGATCACGCCGCAAGCGTGTACGCCGATGTTGCGCACGTTGCCTTCGAGCGACTTGGCATATTTCAGGGTGTCGCGTATCTGCTGGTTGGAGCTGTTGAGTTCGGGTTTGAATTCCTCGACGTATTCGTAGCAGTTCTTCAGCGTGGGTTTCAGTTCCTTGCCGTTCACCTCGGGCATGTGGGCCGGTATGAGCTTCACCAGGCGGTTGCTCTCGGGAAGAGGCAGTTCGGTGACACGCGCCACATCCTTTATTGCGGATTTGGCGGCCATGGTGCCGTAGGTGATGATGTGCGCCACCTTCTCCTCGCCGTATTTCTCGGTGACGTAGCGCAGCACGATGCCGCGTCCGTCGTCATCGAAATCCACATCGATATCAGGCAGCGAGATACGGTCGGGATTGAGGAAGCGTTCGAACAGCAGGTCGTATTTTATAGGATCGATCTGTGTGATTCCCAGACAATAGGCCACGGCCGATCCGGCGGCTGATCCACGTCCCGGACCGACGCTCACGCCTAATTGCTGGCGCGCTACGTTGATGAAGTCCTGCACGATGAGGAAGTAGCCGGGGAATCCCATTGTCTTCATTATGTATAGCTCGAAGTCGATGCGCTCTTTCACATCATCGGCAAGGGGATCGCCGTATCGCCGCTTGGCTCCCTCGTAGGCGAGTTTTCTCAGATAGTCGGCTTCGATTTACGCTCGTATTGGTGCTTGGACTGCCGATAAGACCAAGTATGAGGTTAC